>CP071184.1:0-337500 GCA_017298655.1 Alicyclobacillus curvatus | reverse complement strand
AAGATTTCATGACCTACAAGGTGACCTGTTCGGCGACCTGTTCGGTGAACTATTCATGTGCGCGCACAGGACCTGTTTCGTGTCCTACAAAGATGACCTGTTTCGCTTCCTAGCTTGGTGTATCCCCATCACGATGGTGCTTTGCTTCCGTCCGCCGTCGGCGGTTGAACTGGAATCGGGGCGACGGTGCCAATATCTTCTTCGACCCGCGTCAGTATAGTTGCATATAGCTTACCATGTGTAACTTCCGTATGTAAAACAGTTTGCCCGAGAATTGTGCGCTCACGAGCAGGTTTGCTGAGGACATCCTGGCGGGCGAGGGCCAAAGCCGTTTGCGTCGCAGTGTTCGCAGACTGCGCCACTTCCTGTTTCGTCGCTTCATACCGCGTAACCTGCCGCCAAATCGCGGGGACTTGAAAGTTCCCCACTTTCCAAGTGGTATCCTGTTCTTCATCAAACCACGCTTTGAAATCAGGGTTGCGCCACCCCCATACGCGCACATTCAAAGATCCAATTTGAAGTGTATCGAACTTTACCGACTCCCCCGTGAGCGCCCTTTGTGCGACGTGGAGCGGAACTTCCACGTCAGACTTATACCACACTTCTGCGAGGACAATACCCGTGGCCGGGACGGCTTTGGCACCATCTCCAAGCGCTCCGGAAATGAGCAGCGCACCCGGCTGCACAGTCTGGCCGGGAGTCACTTTTACACTGCCTCGCGTGGCAAATACCTTGCGGACAACAGCGGGTCGAGCTGCCACGATATTGTGCGGCTTGTCCTCGATGGCCTGGACACCCTCGACTTTTTTCAAAGCTTGAATCCGTACCTGTGCGCCAACAACATTGACGCCTATCCACATCATCGAGGGAAGTTTATCCTGCAGGACCACCTGCATTTTATTCACATCCGGCAACGATTGTTTGAACGCGCCGGGGTAAACGCCACTTTGTCTTGCGACATGAAGAATGGCAGCTGCATCTTCGCTGTCAACTCCGGTGACATTGACTTGCCAGACGAGGGACTGACATGCGAACAAAATGCCAGCAAACAGGGCCACACCTACGACCATGCTCTTTCGCCGTCTGAGGCTTCTGAGAAAGAAAGGCAGACCCTCTTTGCGAACGAACCGTATCTTCACACGATTGCGGCGGCAGACGGTGTAGACGTCAGCGAGATCGGACAGTGCAAATCCCGCCGTACCGACAGTGCCGTGCACCCTCACGTGGTATAGGGCTACCCCCGCATGCATCAATTGGCGCACGACATCATTGACGCGGTTGCCGCGCAGTTCGGTATATAGATAGCCCAGCACAAGATGCTCCAGCCGCGGGCTCACTTTCATTGATTTCGCCCTCCCACTGTCTGATAGGTCATGCTGTGCACGATGCCCTCAATGTGAATTTCGCGGCTCATCACCATCGTCACGACAAATTCTTGTCCTTCTATAGTCAGCCGTTGTCCGGTGAGTTCAACTTCTATCAGGGATCCCGATACGCGCAGGAGTTCGACTGCATTCTCCACAATGACCTTGTGCCCGTCGAGGCAGGTCACTCTGGATACGTCCAAAAGGGCGTCTGGCGGTAACCCCAACCACTCTGTCGCCCTGTGCGACAGACGCTGCTTCCACGAACTCATGACCGTCCCTCCTTGCCCTCTTCGCCCGTGCTGCCCCCTGTCACCCTAGGCGGACCCTGTCACCCTGGGCGGACCCTGTCACCCTGGGCGGACCCTGTCACCCTGGGCGGACCCTGTCACCCTGCGTTGCCCGTTGCCCGTGTCAACCTGCCGGCGACCAGGCAGACCGCTTCCCCAGTGATCGGGTCGGGCCGCCCGCAGCGTGCCACCTTGGGCGGACCGTGTGAACCTGCCGGCGACCAGGAGGACCGTTTCCCCAGTGATGAGGCTGCCCCGCCCCACCCCGTCCAGTGACCGGGCAGGCCTGTGAACTGGTGGGCCGGCTAGCCCGACTACCTGGTGACGGTGACCTGTCCGATAGAGACATTCAGTCCCATCATATGATGAGGGGCGAGCACCTAGTACAACGGCAGGTCAGGTCCGTTACTCGAGCTGACGTATTCGTGCGTTGAGCGGCGTCTAGGCGGGGTTGAGCGGCGGGCGAGAGCGGTTGGGTAACCCGAAAAGGTTTAGGCTGTAGTCAAGAGAGAGGCTCTATGGGGGCTTCGAGCGGGCTCTATGGGGGCTCCATGGGGCTCTGAGCGGTGTTTGAGGGCTCTAGGGGTACAAAGGGCAGTCAGGAAGGTATGGAGGGCGTTTGGAGGGACCTGGTAGCGTTCTGCATTCTGTTACCCTATTCACGTCTGAGTTCCCTGAGTAACGATTTAACCTTTTGCTCAGTTACCAGCCTCCGACTGTGCGATACGCCGACGAACGCATGCGAGAACTACGTTTCAGAAGGAAAGCGCGCCAAGGGGCGCGCTACCACTTTAATCTTTGGCAATGCCGTGGGGTGCCGCCCCGGCGGTATGAATGTCTGTCGATTAACTCACCCACCTTAACCATCGTGAATTCGGAACGGTCGGGCTTGGTCTTGCTCAGTAATTCGTAATAACGCGCCCTGAGAGAGTGTCTATTAACAGGAGCCGTAAGGCTCCTGTTTTCCTTTGTTAGGGAATTTTTTGAAGGTAATTGGATACAAATGGTTGAATTTTGGTTGCTAACCTTGGGTTTCCCACGCTCAATTCCTCCATTTTTGCTTCCTTTTCCACTTTAAAGGCAGACGGGGGCCTCTAACGGCTTACCTCGGTTCAATAACTCCTTCACCATTACCTTTACATTGACCACCATAGAGGTAATCTTAACGTCGATCCGCAACTTGCTACGACCACGGGTTCGGGGCTTTCCGAGTCCGTGGTGACGTTTCATTTCGTTATTGGTGCGCTCAATTTCGTATCGAGCTCGAAGTGCCTCTTGACCCTCCTGGCTCGCATTGTACTTCTTTGCCTCCTGAATCAGTTCCCAGTAGTCACTCACGAACACAGTACGTCCCTTTGCATGGTCGGTGCACTGCGCACGTAAAGGGCATGCTGTGCAATCCTCTTCAGCAAATCCATGTTGTGTACCCTTAGATTGCTTAATGTGGTTCTTTCGGACTGACGTGTACCCACCAGGACACACGACCACGTCACGTTCCGGTATGTATGTGAAGTCTTCAGCTCGAAATGCCTTTCCGGACGGGTTCGTGAATTTGGGCAACGGTGCCGTTAGAAGGATATGTAGTTCCTTGGAGAGCTTGTCGCGATTCTCAGCATTTCCGTAAGCTGAGTCTGCCACTACTTCCTTGGGACGCTTGTCGAACTCATCCACCACAGCCTTTACAACCGACTCCAGTGCAATTCCATCTACTTCATTACCAGGGATAGGCTCCGCATTGAGGACTAGGTGAGAGTTGGCCGACTCCACGACTTGTGTCTTATCGCCAATAAACGCCAGCTTTTTGGACTTGTGCCCAACACGTACTTCTGGGTCATGTGCACTCACTACACGGTCGGAGGGCTTGTTATTTTTGTCCTGTTCAACGTACTGAATATCCTCTTTCTGTGGTTCCACATTCTCAGATGAAGGAGACTGGTTTTCGTCAGGGAGCTTCGGAGTAACGTTCTCACGTAAAATACGCAGGAGCACCTCGCGTTGTTGCTTGGCTGTTTCCTGCTCATTGTCGTTTTTCCACTGGGTATCCATGTCGTCGGTGTCCGCACGTTCCAGCCATGCCACTAAACTGAACGCCAAAACACATAGATTGCTGAAGGCGAGATTTCTTTCGCTGCCCTGCACCTCACGCTTGAGTTTGCGAAAGAATGCCCCCACATCCATGTTCTCCTTCAATTTTTCGTAACGCGCTGGGTTATGACGCTTCAAGTAACGCACAAGCTTTTGAGCCGCTTGTTGAATGAGCTCATATACACTTGGCGTAGCAACATTGGCATGCGTGTGGAACGCATCTACCAACCAGCGGTCATCATCTTGTCCCCACATGCCGAGGTTCAGTGCCTGAGCGAGGATATTCACGTGACAGGCATGGAATATATCCGCGCCAAGCCGACTCCTGTCCAGCGCAATTGTGCTGTGGTCAAACTTTGCGAGTGAGATCGGTACACCTAAAAATCGCTTAATGAAGATATCACCGACGATCTTTAGCTCCATCTCACGGTCGGAAATGTTGTAGTACCGCTGTACGAGATGGATTTTAAGTTTCAAGGACGGGGCATACGGGTGTTGGCCGATGGGTGAGTACAAGGGAGCACAGAGCTTATCCGCGAACGAGAAATCAATGTATTTCGCCACTGCATCCCAGAATGGATGAGGTGGTATGACTGAATACACCATGATGTCCTCGAAGGAGGCTTGCTCAAAGTTCTTGTACTTTACCCCGTTCATTTCTCCAACTCCCCGTAATCTCGGATACCTCAATTATACCAGAAAACACGAGATTTACGTAGAAATAACGAGTAATACAGATATAATCTTCGAAAATGGCGAACGGCATCTCGCGTAGTTAATCGACAGTCTCCCTGAGCGCGTTATTTCCAATTGACTCTGGAATGCCGGCAAGAAATAGCGTGCTGTGGTAGCGCTATGTTCGAATCCGGAGTCAATAACGACGTGTGAACGCGTTATTTTGATGCGTTTCAGTGAATAACGCGCCACGAGCGCGTTATTTCCACCTCGACGTGTTTTGGGAAAGGTGAATAGCGCGTTCCGGGCTCGTTATTTGCCGCCGATTCAAGCCAAAACCAAAGGACGCACCAAAGTGACTAGACCTGCAAGTAACGTGGTGTCGATTTTTCCGATACAAGGGAAAAAACGTGGTGATGTTCGAGACTGTTGGGTTAATCGACAGTCTCCCCCGAAAGGTTGCGGTCTCTACCAAGGACCGACGGAGATTGATAGCGCCTTGCAAAAGCGTTACTTCGACCGTTCGAAAGGATAGCGCCTTGCCGCTTCTGAGCACGAACCCCGATACATTAAACGAAGCTGGTGCGTTAAAGCGAGACGGAGTGAAGTGCAACAGACCACACCACGACGGAGCGCACGCAAAACATACACAAAGGGCTGCCTCGACAGCCCTCACACTTCATAGGCTTTAAGGCAACCCTTCGAAACGGCCGTCATAGACCGACGAACACATGGCGGAACGTGATGCACATCACCGAGGACAGGCAATACAATCTGCGACGTATCAGCCGGACAGACAACACAATCTGCGAAAATACCGACAGACGAGAATGTCGACAGGTGACATCCGTCGTGAGATGAGAGAACATCTACGGGTCATCTACTAAATCTTCATCGCAATTGCCAGCCTAAGACATCTCACCAAGGTATCTCCTGGTATCTGCGGGTATCTCCAAGGGTCTCTCGAAGGTCTCTCGAAGCCTCTCCAAGGGTCTCTCGGAGTATCTCGAAGGTATCTTCAAGACACATCACCAAGGCTCAGACACCAGCCAGTCTGGCTGATGCAGGAATCAAAGTAAAGACTGCACCGCCTGCTGCACTCGCTTTCCGTCCGCACGACCGCGAACTTTCGGCATTACGGCAGACATGACGCGACCCATATCACTCTTGCTGCTGGCTCCCACTTCAGCAATCGTATCGCTCACCACTTGCTTCAGTTCCTCGTCAGACAATTGAGTTGGCAGGTACTCATGCAAAATCGCGATTTCAGACTGGACAGCTTCTGTAAGGTCTGACCGTCCGGCACTCAGAAACGCCTGGAGGGAGTCTTGGCGCTGCTTGAGTTCCTTCTGAAAAACCGTAAGAACCTCATCGTCGGTGAGGGGAGTTCCGGTTTCAATCTCCTTATTCTTGACAGCCGCTCGCACCATGCGGACAACTGACAACCGCGTCTTGTCCTTGTCCTTCATCGCTTGCTTCAAGTCCTGTGACAACTGGTCTGCCAGACTCATGTGCGTCGGCCTCCTGCACTCATCTTAGTACTTGCTGCGCTTCTTCCGTGCAGCCTCGGACTTCTTCTTCCGGGCAACGCTGGGCTTCTCGTAGTGGCGACGCTTCTTGGCCTCGGCCAGGACACCATCACGAGCGGTCGCTTTCTTAAAGCGTCGGAGTGCGCTTTCCAAAGATTCGTTCTTGCGAACCTTAATTTCGGACATGTTTCTCCCTCCCTCCGACTCCTGCAAATCATGAATCAGACGTATTATAGTATAGCAAAAAAATCGGTGTCAAACTGCGTTCGAATTACCAATGGACAAGTGACATGTGTACTTCCGCTCCCACATACCTTGGTAAAAGTGGGGGTGGACTCGCTATGTGGCTAAATCTAATGATTGTTGCACTGTCACTAGTTGCCTTTCTTGGCGGACTAAAGGTAATGCGACAGGGCCTTGAAGGGATGGGCAAAGGGCGCCTGCATATGGTCTTGCAACAGTTCGTCAGCACACCCACACGCGGGATTTTCACCGGTCTGATTGTCACAGCACTGTTGCAAAGCAGTGCTGCCGTGACAGCCATCAGCGTCGGATTTGTCGCGAGCGGAACCATGGTCTTCCGCGATGCTGTCGGGGTGGTACTGGGGTCGAATGTCGGATCGACCATTACGCCGCAGCTACTAACGCTTGATTTGCGGACGATCGCGCTGCCATGCCTGCTCGCCGGCATCATCGGCTTCGCGAGCGGCAGACCTAGGCTGTTCTACCCAAGCATGGCACTGACAGGATTTGCAACCATCTTCCTCGCACTGCAGGTGATGCCGATGGGCCTGCACCCCTTGGCACACACGCCGGTGTTTCGCAGTGTTTTGCAAGCGGCCGGATCGCACCCCTTGATGGCCGTCCTCGCGGGCATGTTGACAAGTGCCATGCTACAATCCAGCACGGCAACGACAGTATTTACCATGGCACTGGTATCGCAGTCCGCCATCCCTCTGACAGGCGGCATCAGCATTGTGCTGGGGGCAAACATCGGCACCTGTTTGACATCCGTTATTGCTGCCATAGGCCAATCACGGGCCGCACAGCGCGTTGCGCTCGCACATGTATTGCTCAATGTCGGCGGCGCTGCCCTGGCTCTCCCATTCTTAGGGTTGTACAGTCACTGGATGGTCATGTTAAGCCCGCACCCAGCGCAACAAATTGCCAATGCGCACACCATTTTCAACGTCATTTGTACCGCCCTGGTGTGGCCGTTCACCCGGCAATTTTCGACACTGGTGGAGCGTCTGCTGCCTGGTGAAGTTCGCGCATAACCCTGATGGCCCCGCCCATCCTGCCATCCTGCCATCCTGCCATCCTGCCATCCTGCCACGCACTAAGGCTGACAAATCCCCACCAAGCCTACGGGGCAACCAACCAGTCCTGCAGCCTCACGGCAAGCGGCCGATTTACTTCCGGACCAGCGCCACACCGGAACTTGTGCCCAACCTGTTCGCGCCGTAGCGCAGGAAATTTTCGGCAGCCAAGCGAGACCTGACGCCACCTGCCGCTTTTACACCGCGCGGACCGGCGATAGTCGCCATCAGGGCTACGTCTGCGATACGAGCGCCAGATGCTGCAAAGCCGGTGGAAGTCTTGATAAAATCAGCCCCTGCTGCCAGCGCGACGTAACTCGCCATGGCCAATTGCGCGTAAGTCAGAAAATGGGCTTCAAGAATGGCTTTCACAGCCACCCCCTGATTTTCCTCAGCCACGGAAGTGACGGCGCGCACGCGCTGATAAACCGCGAAAATGTCATCTTCACGCATCGATCCGATTGGGATAACCATATCCACTTCCCGCGCACCAGCATCGACGACAGCCTGGGCCTCGGCGCGCAAAGCGGCGACGTCTGTTGCCCCGAGCGGAAAGCCAACGACAACGCAGGGCAGCGTCGATGAGCCGGCCAACGTGCTCGCCACTAAATCCACGTGTTGTGGATTGACGCACACAGCACGAAACTGGTGCTCGAGCGCTTCGTCACACAGATTGAGAATCGAAACACAACTTGCCTCTGGCTTCAGCAGTGTATGTTCAATGGCACCCGCCAGTGTGGCGGCCGAAACATCGATGTCTTTTGGCAGATGTCCAAACTGTGGTTCAGGAAGGCCGCCGAGCCACTCTGGTGCAATCACAGCGAGTTCGCTTCGGGTGACATTGATGAGGCGGTGTACAAGCGGTTCCGCTTCACGCCACAGCGCATTAAGCTCAGCGGGTTCGGTGTCCGCTTCAAGACGACGAAAACGCTCTTCCAAGCCCTGCTCATGCCAGTCAAAGAGTACAGCGGCCTTCGGGAGCACAAAGGACCAATTGGGATAGCCTTTCGCACCATGCATCCGCTCTGCCTCTTCAAATGGCACAAAGTAAGCTTTGGAAATCTCTTCAACCTGAGTCACCGGATCGTCTTGCTCGTCGATTTCTTCCATCAGAAACAACCGCACCTGCTTACGGACACGCTTGTCGCCTCGCGAAATCTCGTACTCAATCCGGGACAACGGCATCAAAATCCGCGCTTCGATGCCTGTTTCTTCTTGCACCTCACGGATGGCCGCGTCCTCCCAAGACTCCCCTTTATCCAGGTGACCTTTGGGAAAACTCACGTGTCCGTATGCATCGTCAATCAACAATATCTGCCGGACCCCGTCGCGAACGCGAAACACAATCCCGCCAGCTGCTCGTTCAACGTCAACCTTTGCTTTCACAAAAACTCCCCCCACTACCTGGCTCGCTCTGTCCAGTTCGTTCTGCCCTGCTCACTCGGCTTTGGTCGCCACTACCGTGCTCCCCTTACACAACTCGTGCTCCCCTTACACAACTCGTGCTGCCTGGCTTGCGCTGCCTGGCTTGCGCTGCCTGGCTTGCGCTGCCTAGCTTGCGCTGCCTGGCTCGCTCGGTCCAGTCCGTTCTGCCCTGCCCACTCTTCCCTGCAGGCCCCGCTAGGACTGCTGACCGCCTTGCGCAGAATTCTTACAAGACGATGTCCATGCCGGTCATTGGCATGACATCTCCGGTGGTCACTTGTCGAACAAACTCCCCGTATTGGAACGTACTCGTGCAGTCAGTTAGCTGCACTTCACAGACTTCCCCCATCAATTGCTCCGGTTCTACACCCGGAGGCACCGGAAACGCGACTTTGAGATACGTGTCCGTATGCCCCATCAGCCAGAAGCCAGGTCTCCCCGATGGTCCCTGACCACGGTTCGCCGCATTATCTGACAGGTGATACGGCTCTTCGGGAATCACTTCCACCGATTGATGCAACCACTGCACCGCGTAACGCTCCACTAAGTGGTTGGAGAGTTCAATCAAACGCTGCGTTCGTTCCTCTTTGGTCGCATTTGGTACCTGGTTTTGAAACTTTGCCGCCGGGGTCCCTTTGCGCGGCGAATACGGGAACACGTGCAACTGCGAAAACTCGAGTTGCTGAATCAGCGTTTCGGTGTCGTCGAAAAATTCGTCGGTCTCGCCGGGAAATCCGACAATGACGTCACTCGTCACAGCAAGGCCAGGCAAAGCTTCCCGCAGCTTCTGAAGCTTCGCAGCGTATTCCTCAACCGTGTAGTGTCGATTCATCTTGCGGAGCACCTGGTTATGGCCAGCCTGCAGCGGAATGTGCAAGTGCCGACAAACCTTGTGCGAATTGCCAAGCACTGCAATCAGCTCATCGTCGATCTCGCTCGCCTCAATCGAGCTGATGCGGATGCGGTGGAGTTCTTCAATTTGCTCGAGATGGTTCAGCAGATGCGCCAACCGATACCCGTTTAGGTCAGCTCCATAGCCCCCTGTGTGAATGCCCGTCAAGATGATCTCGCGATAGCCCGCTTTGGCCAACTTTCGTGCCTGGGCCACGACTTTCTCCGGCTTGCGGCTGCGAATGAGACCGCGGGCGTAAGGGATGATGCAAAACGTGCAAAAGTTGTTGCACCCGTCTTGGATCTTCAAGTTGGCACGCGTCCGGTCCTCGAAATACGGAACGTCCATCTCCTCAAAATCACGCGCTTTGAGGATGTTCCCAACCTCGCGTGTTTGACGAAGACTGCCGTCTCCCCACTGAGGGTTTTGCTCTTGCCAGATGTCTTCAACGAGATCGACAATCTTCGTCTTCCGATCGTTGCCGACGACGAGGTCGACCCCGTTAATGGCGGCGATTTCGTCCGGCGCCATCTGCGCGTAACATCCCGTCACGGCGACCACCGCATCGGGGTTCGTACGCACCGCCCGACGAATCATCTGGCGCGATTTTTTATCTCCGGTATTCGTAACCGTACAGGTGTTGATGACATACACATCCGCGTTGTCTTCAAACGGGACTTGCTCATAGCCTGCCGCCTGAAACCTTCGCCAGATGGCTTCGGTGTCGTAAAAATTGACCTTGCATCCAAGTGTGTGAAACGCCACCGTTGGCACGGAATCAGCCCCCCAGTGCGTGAAAGTGATAGAACACAGCAGTCGCCCCAACGAGACCCGCTGTTTCGGTCCGCAGAATCCGCGGTCCAAGAGTAACAGGCACTGCGCCAACGCGCTGCACAAAGCTTTGTCGCTCGGAATCATCCCAACCGCCCTCAGGCCCGACGCACACCACGACAGGGCGCGGCCACGCGTTGGTTTTCGTGTCGGCGCTGTCCTTATCGGGCCTGTCCTTATCGAGCCTGTCCTTATCGGTGCCGTCCTGGTCCGCCGCGCCCTTTTCAGGCCTGTCCTTACCGGCGGCACCGTCCTTAGCAGTGCTGTCCTGTTCGAGGCTTTCTCTAGCGGCGTACGACCTGAGCGCAGCCGCCAGCGCCTCCGCCTGCTCCTCTTCATCTAAAAGCAAAACGAGGCCAGGTGCAACTGTTCGGAGCCACGTTTCCAGCTCCGACCAAGTGCGTGCGTACGCGAGACTCGGTACGACGTCCCGCTGTGACTGGCCCGCGGCCTCGCGGATGACTCGCTCCCAACGCACGAGTTTCGCTGACTGTTTTTTTGCGTCCTTGCCGTCCAGCCGAGCGACGGCACGAGCACTTTGGTAGAGCAGAAAGCCGCTGATGCCAAGCTCTGTTCCATGCTGAATGATGGATTCGGTCTTCTCGGCCTTCGGTAATCCCTGCAGCAAGTACACCGAGACCTCCGCTTCATGGGAAGGGAGTTCGGTTTGGACGCGCACCATGACGGTTCCAGCCTTGGCGTCAACAGATTCGACTTCTGCGAGGTATCCTCGCTCACCTGCCCCAAGCGCGACAGCTTCACTCGGTTCTACTCTCAGAACTCTCGCCAGGTGATGACCATCCTCACCGCTGATGGCAACCCGCTCACCAACTGACAACCGGTTTACTTCAAGAAACACGCGAGGGTTCATGAAGCCAACTCCGCCACAAGGACCACCCAGTCATCCTTGTCTCTGCGGTTCGCAATGCGAAATCCGTTTTTTTCCATAGCCGTCGTCACTTTTTCGACTTGTTCTTCGACGAAACCCGAAACCAGCAACTTTCCATCCGGACGAAGGCATCTGCGGATTATCGGTAGATGGAGAATGATGATGTCGCGAAGAATGTTCGCGACGACGACGTCCCACGCAGGCAATCGGTCCAACTCGTCTGGTGACAAATACGCATCTTTCAACGGAGTCACAATGCCCAGTTCTGTCACCACGGGGGTCACGTCGCTGTCGCGCGGCTCAAGCAGGTTTCCGTTCATGACAGAGATGCGGTGCGAGACGTCATTTTTCGCGACATTGTCGCGGGCTGTGGATACAGCCACCGGATCGATATCCATCGCCAGCACTTCCAAAGCGCCAAGTTTTGCCGCAGCAATCGACAAAATGGCAGTTCCGCAACCCACATCGAGGACGCGGTCTCCTTCACCGACGACCTCTTCAAGAATTTCAAGGCACAGCTGTGTCGTCTGGTGAGTGCCGGTGCCAAAAGCCATACCAGGCTCAAGCACAATCGGTATGCGACTGGCGAGCGCTGTGGGTGTGAGGTCCCCAAACTCCCACTCTGGAACAATGATGAGCCGCTGTCCGACGGGAATCGGGTGATAATCCTCTTTCCATGCAGACGCCCAACTATCTTCATCCAGCACCAGACAGGAGATGTCCTCAAAAGCCTCCTTGATATCGAGACCCGACCTGCGGACAAGGGCAAGCGCTGCTTTTGTCCGGGATACTGCGTCTTCCACTGTCGCGGGTTCCGGGAGGTAGAAACGCACGACCACCGTGTCCGTTTGCAAGAGACTGTCATCCAGCCATTCGCCGTATTCCGGGTGAGGTGGAGTCTTATCAATTGCCCCTTCCACCGCCAGCCCCTGAACTTCCGGCCAGTCGAGGATGACTGCACACAACGCCTCACTTGCCTCTTGCGGGACTCGACACGATACCTCTAGCCACTTCATCCCACTCACCTCATCAGAACAGCCGATCCACGTCCTGGATCGGCCGACATAGTCTCCTGCGTGTTCTGGTACACCGTTTCTCCATGGCCCGTGTCTTCATCGGGCCGAGCGTCCGCCCTTTCCATGACGGACCGTTCTCCTTGGTCCGCTATGAACCGCGAGTGTACTCAGCTGTCGCCAAGAATGGCGCTTTTCATGCGTTCGATGAATGTCCTCGTCTGCTCACTCGTATGTTCCCCGAGTTCGCGACCCAATTCACGAAGCAAGTCCCGCTGCTTGTCTGTAAGGTGTGTGGGCGTAATGACCTGTACCCGGACATGTTGGTCGCCTCGCACAGTGGACCCAAGTCGAACAATTCCCTTGCCCCGCAGTCGAAACGACGTACCCGTCTGCGTACCTTCAGGGATGCGCAACTTGACAGCACCGTCAAGAGTTGGTACTTCGACCTCATCGCCGAGAGCCGCCTGGACAAAGGTGAGCGGATAGCTGACATACACATTGGTGCCTTCGCGCTCAAAGATGTCATGAGGTCGCACGCGGATGACAATATGCAGGTCGCCCGGTTGTCCGCCGCTCGGACTGGACTCACCGGCACCCGGAATCCGCAGTGTTGTTCCGGTGTCCACACCAGCCGGTACTTTGACCTTGACCGCGCGGCGCACACGCCTGCGGCCCGCGCCATGACATTCCGAGCAAGGAACCGAGATGTTCTTGCCGCTTCCCCGACAGGCCGAACACACTTTGCGGTTCACCATGCGGCCAAACGGGGTGTTCACCGTTGTCTGTTGCTCGCCTGTGCCGTGACAGACCGAGCAGGTCTCCACTTTGGTGCCAGGCTTCGCACCGCTGCCGCTGCACGTTGAACAGGTTTCTGTCCTCGGGATCTCTATCTCCTCTTCCGTCCCAAATGCGGCCTCTTCGAAGCCGATTGCCAGTTCGTACTCGAGATCGGCTCCGCGTTGAGGTCCACGACGCCCTCCGTTGCCCCCGAAAAACATGTCAAAGATGTCACCAAATCCGCCAAAGTCACCAAATCCAGCACCATCGAACCCGCCGCCCATCCCCTGCGTTGGGTCTTGGTGACCGTATTGGTCGTAGCGGGCGCGCTTACCCTCATCAGACAGGATTTCGTAGGCTTCTTTGACCTCTTTAAACTTGTCTTCAGCGTTCGGGTCTTCCTTATTGACGTCCGGATGATACTGTCGGGCGAGTTTTCGGTAGGCCCGCTTTATTTCATCCGGGGACGCTGATTTTTCGACACCCAATACCTCGTAGTAGTCCCGCTTGCTCAAGCCTACATTCCCCTCCCACAGTGATGATAACGGACGCACGTGCGTGGCAGGCCCGTTTGCCGCCTGCCACGCTGCGATTCAAATCAATCCTGTACAGCTTATTTCTTGTCGTCGTTTACTTCGTTGTAATCGGCGTCAACGACGTTGTCGTCCTTCTTCGCTCCGCTGTCGGCGCCAGGGTTCGCACCCTCTGCGCCCGCTGCCTGTTCATACAGCTTTGTCGACAGCTTATGCAACACCTCAGTCAATTCGTCCGACGACTTCTTGATGGCGTCTGTGTCACTGCCTGACAAAACTTCACGCAGTGCCTTTTGCTTGTCTTCCGCTTCCTGTTTCAGCTCGCTGTCTACCTTGTCGCCGAGGTCTTTCAGGGTCTTCTCGGTCTGATAAAGCAGTTGGTCTGCCTGGTTGCGAATCTCGACCTGTTCACGTCGCTTCTTGTCTTCCTCGGCGTTCAGTTCCGCTTCCTTCATCATGCGGTCAATCTCATCCTTACCTAGGCCGCTTGACGAAGTAATCGTGATTCGCTGGCTCTTGCCGGTCCCAAGGTCTTTCGCCGAGACATTCACAATACCGTTTGCGTCCAGGTCAAATGAAACTTCAATCTGCGGCACACCGCGCGGTGCTGGTGGAATGTCGCCAAGGGTGAAACGGCCAAGGGTCTTGTTGCCTGCCGCCATCTCGCGCTCACCTTGCAGCACATGGATCTCAACCGATGTCTGGTTGTCCGCTGCCGTCGAGAAAACCTGACTTTTCGACGTCGGGATGGTGGTGTTACGGTCAATCAGTCTGGTGAACACGCCACCCATCGTCTCAATACCGAGAGACAACGGAGTTACGTCGAGGAGGACAACGTCTTTGACATCTCCCGTCAAAACACCAGCCTGAATCGCGGCACCGACAGCTACGACTTCGTCCGGGTTCACACCTTTCGACGCCTCTTTGCCAATCAACTTCTTGATGGCTTCCTGGACTGCAGGAATACGGGTCGATCCGCCGACGAGAATCACACGGTCAATCTGTGATGCATTTAGACCTGCGTCGCTGAGCGCTTGCCTTGTCGGTCCGAGTGTGGATTCCACCAGGTCGTTCGTCAATTCTTCAAACTTGGCCCGTGTCAGGCTGACTTCAAGATGCTTCGGACCGGTTGCATCTGCTGAAATGAATGGTAGAGAAATGGTTGTTGTCAGGGTCGACGACAGTTCCTTCTTCGCCTTTTCAGCCGCATCTTTCAGACGTTGCACCGCCATGCGGTCATTGCGCAGGTCGATGCCCGTGTCCTTCTTAAAGGAATCTGCCAGGTAATCCATCACCCGTTGGTCGAAATCGTCACCGCCAAGGTGGTTGTTACCGCTGGTTGCCTTGACTTCAAACACGCCGTCACCGAGTTCGAGAATCGACACGTCAAATGTGCCGCCACCAAGGTCAAAGACGAGAATAGTATGCTCGCCTTCCTTGTCGAGCCCGTATGCCAAAGCAGCTGCGGTCGGTTCGTTGACGATTCGAAGCACGTCAAGACCAGCAATCTTGCCTGCATCCTTCGTTGCCTGGCGCTGGCTGTCACTGAAATAAGCAGGCACTGTGATGACAGCTTGCGTGACGCGCTCGCCAAGGAATGCCTCTGCGTCGGCTTTCAGCTTCTGCAAAATCATCGCCGATATCTCTTGCGGAGAATAGGCCTTGTCGTCAATGGACTCCTTGTGCGAAGTGCCCATGTGGCGCTTGATGGAAATCACGGTGCGGTCTGGGTTCGTGATGGCTTGACGCTTTGCGACGTCGCCGACGAGACGCTCCGCTGAATCCTTCGCAAAACCAACGACGGACGGTGTGGTGCGGTTTCCTTCAGAATTCGGAATGACGACAGCCTCTCCGCCTTCCATGACCGCAACGCAAGAATTGGTGGTTCCGAGGTCAATTCCAATAACTTTCGGCATATGTAATGCTCCTCTCTCGAGTCTAATTTTTAAACGCTGACTTTCACCATGGCAGGACGCAGAACCTTGTCATGCAACATGTACCCTTTTTGCAGTTCTTGCAGCACAATGCCAGCAGCCTGCCCATCCACCGATTCCTGCATGACTGCTTCATGGACCAACGGATCGAACGGTTGACCCACCGCTTCCATCGCGGCAACACCCTGTCCAACTAGCACATTCTGCAACTGACGGTAGACCATTTCGATGCCTGTTTTAATGTCTTCATCGGCATCTTTATTTTCGAATGCCGCGAGTGCCCGTTCAAAGTTGTCCACAACCGGAAGCAACCCTTCGAGCACCTTCTTTGCAGCAAACTTCTGCAGGTCCTCGTGTTCCTGACGTGTACGGCGCCTGAAGTTGTCGAAATCAGCAAGCGTGCGTAACAGCTTCGCTTCGGTTTCGTTCAACTTCTCGGCAAGCACAGATTCACGCTCGGATTCTCCATGTGAACCGCCGATTTGTGACGACGCGGCGTCAGCGCTGCCCTCCGTACTGCCGTCTTCGGAAGATCCCGCTGAAAAAATATCATCCTCGGCCGAAGGCTTCTGTGCTGTATTCCTTGTCTCGGTATCCGGGCCGTCTTCCGTTACACTCGTATGACTGGTTGTAGATTCCTGTTCTTCGACGATACCCGACTGCGACTGCGTTTCACTTCTTCGTCTTGCCAATGGCCCGCCTCCTCCGCCATTTTTGGTGGCTTACTCTGCGTGTCCTGCATTAAAAAACACCCACGTGCTGTTCAAAAGCTAACTGGAATTGCCCGACAAACGCTCCGTCATGGTATCTGTCAAGGCCTGTGAAACCAAATCGAGAATCTGAATCACTCGTCCATAGTTCATCCTCGTCGGTCCAATGATGCCGATGCTGCCGACTGGTTGCCCCGCTGCTGTGTAGGCAGCGGAAATGACGGTACAATCCTGCAGGGTTGGGTTGTTGTTTTCCAAACCAATGCGCACCTGAATTCCAGGGCTGTTCATCGTCACCACGCGTCCGAGTCCAAAACTGTCTGCCCGCTCCAACATCTCGAGCAACGGTCGGACCTTGTCGACGTCGCGAAACTCAGGCTGATCTAGCATCTGCATTGCCCCGCCCACGTACACTCGGCTACCGTCTACATCAGGTACCTTGCCGATCTCGTCCAACAACGCAATGGCATCTTCATAATGCTCAAGCGTGTTGGCCATCTCCGTTGAGAGTTCCCGATAGACACTGGACTTTAGCCGCGTCATCGATGCCCCGTGCAAGCGGTTGTTCAACAGTTCTACCATTCTTGCAACTTCGTCCGAAGAAATGTCTTCAGACAACTGAACCTGCCGATTGCTGACACGACCTGTATCTGTCACCAGTATCGCCACTGCTTTGTTGTGGCCAATCGGGATGAGCTGGATATGGTGTATCTTTTCATGATTCACCTGAGGACCAAGCACAATCGCCGTGTACTGAGTCAGTTGTGACAACACGACAGATGTCTGTTGAACGACGCGCTCCATTTCATCCATGCGCTGCCGGAACAAGTCTCTCAAAGCGCGCACTGTCGCCGAGTCCAAATCCAAACTTGGCTGGAGATGGTCTACATAGTACCGATACCCCTTTTGTGACGGAATGCGTCCAGCGGAGGTATGAGGTTGATCGAGAAAGCCCAGCTCTTCAAGGTCTGACATTTCATTGCGAATCGTAGCCGGACTCAAATGGAAGTCCTGGTTCTTAGACAACGTCCGTGATCCGACCGGTTCCGCAGACCGCACATAATTCTCGACAATTGCACTCAGAATCAGTTTTTGTCTCGGTGTCAGCACGACGTTCCCTCCTTTACCACAAAAAAGCTACGAAAACCACCGAAGTGCGAGCCGCACGCGGTCACCCACTGCAGCCACCCACTTCAGTTATTAGCACTCAAGTCACTTGAGTGCTAAATCCTCATCAACAAATTAGCAAGTGCAAAGCAAAATGTCAATCTATTGTAAGGGCGCTGACGTCAGAGCGCCGACGAATTCTTCGAAGACAACATTCGCAATCGGCCAAGCTTTATCGGTTAAGCGATAGACCCCATCATTTGCCTCAATCAGTCCCTGTTCTGTGAGCAGACGTATTTGTTCGTGAAAGACAATCTTGAGTGGCACACCGTGGCGCTGCTCAAAGCCCGATGCACTCACGCCTTCGCGCAACCGCAGTCCGAGCATCATCGTATCTTCAGCAGACTCCGCAGCAGACACTTGATGGGTGTCTGCAATCGGCCGCTGTCCCACGGACAGAAGTCGAGCATAATCAGTCAGGGCGGTTACATTTTCGTAGCGCACACCGCGAACATAACCGTGAGCGCCAACTCCCGCCGCCAAATACGGTTGGTTGCGCCAATAAACAAGGTTGTGCAGAGCCTCCTCGCCGGGGGTTGCAAAATTGCTGATTTCATAGTGCACAAACCCGCTCTGCGCAAGGGTCTCCCGAACGAACTCATACATGTCGGCTTCGGTGTCCTCGCCCGGGAGCGGCAGCAATCCTTGTTCCTGCCACTTGTGAAAAGGTGTGCCTGGCTCTACTTTGAGCCAGTAAGCGGACACATGTCGCACACCGAGTTGTTCAATCTGCTCTATAGCTCTCCCCACCGAATCCAAGGTCTGCTCAGGAAGCCCAAACATTAAATCGAGGTTGATGCGTGAAAAACCGTGCCGCGCCGCGAGTTCGACACTTGTCCAAATCGCCCTTTGGTCATGGGTTCGACCGATGGCCATGAGCAGGTTTTCATCAAACGTCTGCGCACCAAAACTAATTCGATTCACGCCATGGTCCCGCAGAACCGCAAGCTTCTCGCTGTCGACGGTCCCTGGGTTTGCTTCCACGGTCATCTCGGCATCAGCTGCGAGTTGGAAATTCCGATGGAGAGATGTGAACACTTGGTCAAGTTCCTTGGCACTTAGGTATGTGGGTGTGCCCCCGCCAAAAAACACTGTCTTCATGGGTTGGTCCGTCTCTGTTGCCAGTAATTCGAATTCCCGCTTCAGGTATTCGACGTATGCCATGACCTCAGGTCGAGGTGCGACATACGTCGTGAAATCGCAGTAAAAGCAGCGGCTCTTACAAAACGGGATGTGCACGTACAGAGACGTAGGAGCCTGTCGATGCATGTCATCGCGCAGCACCACACGATGCAGTTCGCCGCTTGATGCAGAGCTCCGATGCGGAGTCAATTCGAACCCGGTTTGAGCGCCGTTTGGGACTTCAACCGGCTTCGTCATTCCATCTTCAGGACGGCCATGAATGCTTCCTGTGGCACCTCTACGTTGCCCACCTGTTTCATGCGTTTCTTACCTTCCTTTTGCTTTTCCAACAGCTTGCGCTTCCGTGATATGTCACCGCCGTAACACTTGGCCAGAACGTTTTTGCGCATGGCCCGAATCGTTTCTCGAGCAATCACCCGGTTGCCAATCGCAGCCTGAATCGGCACTTCAAACATCTGCCGCGGAATCAAGTCTTTGAGTTTTTCACACAAAACTCTCCCGCGAAGGTAAGCCTTATCCCGATGAACGATAAAAGACAAGGCATCAACCACTTCACCGTTGAGTAAAATGTCCAACTTCACCAGACTTGATGGTTGGTAGCCAATCAATTGGTAATCAAATGATGCGTAGCCGCGCGTCGACGACTTCAGCCTGTCAAAAAAGTCGTACACAATCTCAGACAGCGGCAGTTCATAGGTCAGGGTTACACGCGTGGCATCCAGGTATTGCATGTTCTTGAAGATTCCGCGCTTCTCCTGACAAAGCTCCATCACCGCACCAACGTGATCGTTCGGGACAATGACGTCTGCTTTTACATACGGTTCCTCGACGTGATCGATACGATCCGCTGGCGGCATCGCACTGGGGTTGTCGATGTCGATGTTGGTTCCATCCGTGTGAAACACCTTGTAAACAACCGATGGAGCCGTCGTAATGAGCGTCAGACCGTATTCACGCTCTAGCCGCTCCTGCACGATTTCCATGTGCAGCAAGCCGAGAAAGCCGCAACGAAAACCAAACCCAAGCGCATTCGAAGTCTCCGGTTCATACGACAACGCCGCATCGTTGAGCACGAGTTTCTCGAGGGCGTCGCGCAGGTCATGATACTCATTGCTGTCGACCGGGTACAGACCGCAGAAGACCATCGGATTTGCGCGACGGTACCCAGGAAGCGGCGCAGCGGCGGGGTGTTCGGCGCTGGTCACTGTGTCACCGACGCGCGTATCGCGGACGTTTTTGATGCTGCCCCAGAAGTAACCCACTTCGCCGGGGGAGAGCCCATCCATCGCAGACATCACCGGCTTGAATGCGCCTACTTCCAGGACTTCCACTTCGGCTTTGGTGGCCATCATCCGAATGCGCATGCCCGGCTTCAAAGCTCCATTGACCACACGTACATAGACAATGACACCGCGATACGGATCATAGTGCGAGTCAAACACCAACGCTTGCAGCGGCGCATCTTTATCGCCCGTCGGCGGCGGCACCTTATGGACAACTTGCTCGAGAATCTCTTCAATTCCGATGCCCGTCTTCGCTGAAGCGAGCACGGCCTCACTGGCATCGAGACCGATAATGTCTTCGATTTCCGTCTTCACCCGTTCAGGGTCTGCGCTTGGCAAGTCAATTTTATTAATAACAGGGAGAATCTCGAGGTCGTTATCGAGCGCCAAATACACATTGGCCAGAGTTTGCGCCTCGATGCCCTGCGCTGCGTCAACGACAAGTAACGCGCCTTCACAAGCCGCCAGACTGCGCGAGACCTCATACGTAAAGTCAACGTGTCCTGGTGTATCGATAAGGTTGAGGATGTATTGCTCTCCGTCCTTCGCCTTGTAATTCAAGCGCACGGCCTGGAGCTTGATGGTGATACCCCGTTCACGCTCGAGGTCCATCTGGTCGAGCAACTGGTCTTGCATGTCACGATCCGCCACAGTTCCCGTGAATTCAAGGATCCTATCCGCGAGGGTCGACTTCCCGTGATCGATATGAGCAATGATTGAAAAATTTCGGATACGCGATTGTTTGTCGTCCAACGGGACCTGCATCCTCCTTGCAAACCGTTCGCCTTTCGGCCGCCATGCAGATGGGGCCGGGCGATTGCCTGAACCAATTGATTGTCATCTGCCGTCCACTTTCGTATAGCCATCCACTTTCGTATCTGGCTGCCCACACCTGGGCCTCTATGAAACGGGCCGCGCCCAAGGCGCGGCACGCTCATCAAACGTTCCTCATTATATCATTCTGAGTTCGCGCACGACAATGGGCGGACGATATCGTATGGGTAGATGCCGCCATACGACCGACTTCACATCGGACTATACAGCACTGCTGGTGGCATGGTTGCGCGACACGTCACTCCTAGCTGCGGAGACAACCAAAACCACAATGAAGTTCACAAGGAGTGCCCAGAAACCTGTGTTCAGACCGAGAAGCAGCGATTGTTTGGTCATGGTAAAATACACGACCATGGCCACGCCGACAAGAATCCCGGCGAAAGCACCCGGTTTGCTAACTGCGCGGCGTGCAAAAATACTCAGAAGGAGGGTAGTCCATGTTCTTCAAGCCGCAGTAAGATTCGACGTGCACTGCGCGGGAGGATGTTGAAATACTCCGCCAATTCGTTCACCGTGATCCGCGTCGATTTACGCTTGGTCAGTACACTTGCAATTTTGGACAGTGTGAGTGCACTCAAAGGCACCTCACCGCTTAACTGTTGTAAATCCTCTCGGCCGTAGTCCAAGGGGAGCAGATATTTCTGTTCTCCGAGCGGGGCCAGGATTGTGTTCGTCTCGAGAGCGGACGCCCAGTTCCCCGGGCCGTAAATTTGCGCCTGTTCCAGTGCCAACCGGGCCCGGTCTAATGCTTCTCGAACGGTTGCCCCTACCCCCATACCTCCACAGACGGCGTCATCTGCGAGCGCCGTGACCTTCGCAAATGGAGGACGTTGTGTAAAGCGACTCGTAATTTCATCGATGACACCGCGGGTTGTGTAAACGGCCCACCGATTTGTGTGTACCTGCTGTGTCGTTCCATGCAAGTGACGAGCGTATCGATGGATGGCTGCATCCAACACCTGTTCCGTTACGTCTGTTCCGGTTTGCGACCGGTGAATGAGCTGAACTACAACCTGGGCATCACGCGACGCCAAGAGATTTAACGTCTTGGCCATGGTCTCGAGTACCTGTCGCACTTCGCTCTTCGTCGGTGTGATGTGCATCGCCGGAATGCCGAGTTGCTGCAACTTCAGCTGGGCGGATCGCAAACATGTGACAACGGCCTTCGTTTGTCCCTGTTCCCACAGCGCCTGATGGAACCGAACAAGCTCTTCGGAATGAATGACACCGGTGTAGTGTTTTAGGTGGAGCTTCGCATCGACACCTATCTCTGACAACAGCCCGTTCATGGTATCGGGACTCAGCGTATCAAAGCTGAGATCGGAAATATGTAGCCCTTGTTCGTGGGATAGATACAAAAGCACCTTGTACAGGCCTTCACTAGAGTGCCTCGTATAAAAAATCGGGCGCTCCACTTGAAGTTCCTTGGAAATCCAGAACGGTACCTGGCCGCTGCAAAGCCAGGCATCGACCTCCGACAGATAGGGCTTGATCCGATCCGCTATCTCACTTTCTTCCCAATAAACCACGGGGATCACGGTAAATTCGCCGAATTCCCTAGCAACTTGCTCGATGACTGAAAGAGAGTCATCTGCACCAGACAAATCACCTCACGATGCTCATCAGGCTGATCTGTGAAAAATGACACAGGCATGGGGTGGACGACACGCCAATCAACCCGAGTGGTGATGGAGGCCGTCATGGATATGCACGGTGCCGCTTCGAAGGGCCGCAAACGAATCCCACGCCTCATACAGCACGAAGTACAGAATACCGAGTGCCGCAAGCGGATCGACCCACCAAAATCCAAACAGCCACTGCATTCCGAGTCCGAGCAACAAGACCCACGCCATATAGGCACATGTCATCGTGCATGCGGCATCACCGATTAAAGCGTGGCTGTCAAGTTTCATCCCGACACGTCGCTTCATCCTTGCCAACCACGGGGAAATGACACTTGACAGGCCAGCCAGGATGAGTCCAATGGTGCTCACCTGCATTGGGTGGCGTGTGGCTAAGGCCTGACCGGATCGCCAAGAAATAAAAGCAGCAAGACCAAACAGGCAAAAGGTGACCACGCCTGTTGCCATGCGTTCTGGCACCGATGCCCGTGCCTCACTCGACTTTGCAGATGACAGCATTTCGATGACAAAGCGCAGCAGCAACGCAATGCCGGAGACGAGCTCGATGGCGCTGTCCACGCTGAATGCAGAGACGGCAAGACTGCCGCTAAGCTGCGCTGCCACCGCTCCAACCGCCGCTTCAATGACGGTCCAGAGCACGGAGATGACCTGAATTTGCAGCGCGATTCTTAACCATTTGCGGCGCGATTCCAAAGCGATTGACATGGTGGGTGGTCCTCCTAAAACAACTTAAATGCGAGCTTCGTGTGAACGCGGACGCGAAAGGGGTGCAAAGGGGTCAAATGGGTCAAATGGGTCAAAGGGGTGTCCCTGGCCAAATGTCGCTTTCAATTTGTACCCGTACCCTGACCGGCACCGCTGGCCTGACCGCTGCCTGTTCCTGATGGAGTCGTCTGACCCGTTTGACCCGTCCCGATGCCTTGGCCACCACCGCCCCCTTGCGCGTAGCCACTTCCTTGCACAGACGACTGGCTGCCATTCGCCTGTTCTACAAAGAGTGTTTGCAGCAACCCGGAGAGAAAGTGCCCGAACATGGTCTGTACTTGATTTCCAAGCGCCACACCGCCAGAGTCCAACCTTCCAGTGACGGGACTCTGCATGTTCCGCAGTTGCTCACTCAAACGGTTTGCCAGGTCTTGACCCGTTTGTGCCGTCGATGGTGTTTGGCTCGCACCTGCTGCTCCGGACCCTGATGGTGTGTAATTTTGTCCAGAGCCAACTTGCGGATTGGCCAGGCTGCCACCTTGAGCACCACCAGCTTGCGTACCACCCTGAGTACCACCCGTTTGAATCCCACCCTGAGTACCACCCGAAGCATTACCACCTTGAACACTGCCTTGAACACTGCCTTGAATACCGCCTTGAATACCGCCTTGAGTTGAGCCTTGTTGTGACAATGCTGGGGACGCGGCGCGGCCACTCCCTCCTGTGCGTGTCCCCAGTGTTGGCACGGCCGACGTTGGATTCTGATGATCCGTCAAAGCGCTAATTCCAGCTGAAAACAAGCCAAGAGCAGCACCCATCATGCCAAGTAAAAGCAATGTGAACAGTACGATGGCCAGTCCGTGTTTCACTGTCTGACGGATCGACTGTAGAATGTCGTTCATCAGTACCGCCTCATTCCGTGGGTGGTCTTCTTCCGTCTCTCTCGAGACCTTTGTCCCATGCCTGATACATATGAGGCGACCGTGAAGATTATCACTCTAGTAAACTGTTTCTCTTGGGAGATTTAAAATAGAAGAAGCGATGAATACGGGACCGGAATCGGGGAGCGGAATCGGCCGGCCCTCGTGACACTGCAGGAATTCACCTCTGTTTGCAGAATGTTTATCCGCAACAGCTTTGAGGGAGCCGATGTCATTGAACTCTTTGAACTTTCCACAGACCTCGCCGGCCCTATCCGTCAACGGACAGGCCAGTCCTCTGGCCCAAAACAGCACAGCCGGTCAGTCGAATTTCTTTGGCACAGCAAACATATATGGGATGCCTGATGCGGCCACTGGGGTTCAGTCAAACACCACGTTCGCGTCTTGGGCTGCACTTCTCGCAGAAATGATGGATATGACAGCGATGGGTTCATCATCGCCCATGTCGCCTATGTCCATGTCGCCAGCGGGTACGACCGCCGGTACGTCCACTCCCACAAACGTCGCAGACTTTTGGCTGCAACAGTTGCTTGGTGAATTAGGTGGGGTGTCCCAACCGTTGCTCGGTCAAACAATCGCGGCTATTGGAGGGGACAGCTCTGTCAACGGGGCTTCATCTTCGTCAGTCGGACCGATGTCTTCGTCAGTTTCGTCGATTTTGTCGGGGGCAAATGACCTGTTCCCAGGCAGCAGCCCAGCAAATGGAAGTTCAACAAATGTCCCATCGCAGACCGTGACAGACGCTGTGAATCAAGCGAGCGCTGCGTTTGGGTTGCCTGTTCAGCTCATCAACAGCGTCATCCAAACAGAATCGGGATATCAACCGAACGCTGTCAGTTCTGCCGGAGCGATTGGGCTGATGCAGTTAATGCCGGCCACCGCGCAAGAAATGGGTGTCCAAAATCCGTACGATCCCGTTCAAAACATCTGGGGCGGCACGCGTTACCTGTCATCGCTGGTGAACCAGTTTCACGGCGATATGAAGTTAGCCGTAGCCGCATACAATGCGGGGCCTGGAGCGGTCCTTACGCACGGCGGCGTACCTCCGTATCCCGAAACCCAGCACTACGTGCAAAAAGTCCTGCAGGGGGCTGGCATGAACGTCTGACTGTAATACAGGTGCCGACTGGAAGTACAGCGGCGACTGTACTGCCAAGGGCTGGCAGTAAAGAGGCCACTGTACTACAAAGGCCCACTGCAGGTACATCGGCCACTGTATTACCCTGGCCGAGTGGCAATGACGCGGCGTGGACTGCCGAGGGCTGGCAGTAAAGAGGCCATTGTACTGCATAGGCCCACAGCAGGTACAGCGCCCACTGTATGACAGAGGCGGGCACCAGAGTCCCTGCTCTTAGCTAATGTGTCACTTGGGCTGCTTCTTCGGCCGTAATCGCCGGATGAAGAGCCATATTCAATCCCTTCGCAAGCACCTCAGCGGTATCGTCGACGAACTCGTCGACCTCCTTCGGCGTAACCATGAGATTGTTACCCAACGGCTCAAGCAGTTCTTGAATCAACTTCCATTTTTCTTGGGAACTGAACTTGTCGAACAGTTGGGAAGCCTGGTTGCCAGGCACCGATTCATTCAATTGTGAGAGCACAAGGTCAATCGCGTCATTTGCAATGGTGGCGGCGTGGACGACCGTCGGAACCCCCACGGCAAAAACTTTGCAGCCAAGTGTTTCCTCATTGAGTGCTTTGCGATGATTGCCTACGCCGGACCCAGGATTGATTCCCGAATCCGCGATCTGAATCGACGCATTCACGCGATTTAACGACAGGGAGGCGAGGGCGTCAATGGCAATGACCACGTCTGGTTTGACGTGTTCGACAATACCTTCTACAATCTCACTCGTCTCAATTCCCGTGACTCCAAGGACTCCTGGCGAAACCGCAGAGACCGTACGAAAGCCATCACCAAGTGCTTCCGGCATGTAGCGAAATAGATGGCGAGTCACGAATAGCCGCTCCACCACTTTGGGTCCGAGTGCGTCAGGTGTCACATGTTCATTCCCAAGGCCGACGACGAGCACTTTGGAGTTCTCATCGAGATCGGCCAGTTTACCTAACTCCTCTGCAAAGAGTCGAGACACCTCCGCCTGTAACTCAGGGTTGCGCCGCCGAAGTTTGGGAACGTCCAGAGTGGTGTACCGCCCCACTTGCTTGCCCAACGCCCGCTCACCATTTTTATTGAGCACATGGATGCGCGAGATGTGCACGTCCCCCACATCTTGAGACTCCTCGCGCACCCCTTTCACGACTTCGCGAGCCTGCCGCGCAACCTCGTGAGCCTCGATGGCCATATCCGTATACGGGCTATATGTACTGTTTGTGTTCATTGGCTCACGATTGAATGAGGGATTTGTGGATGAACGATTACCGGCCCGATAATTTGTCGATACATCGTCTGTGATAGAAACATTTGCGGATGCATCTTCTGTAGGTGAATGAATCCTGGATGCTTCGTTTGTAGACGAGTCAATCCCGGATGCTTCGCTTGTAGACGAGTCAATCCTGGACGTTTCGCTTGTAGACGAGTCAATCCTGGACGTTTCGCTTGTAGACGAGTCAATCCTGGACGTTTCATTTGAGGTCATCTCATGCGATGTATGATGGTTCCCGCTATGCGGTTTCGCCTTGGTGTGCAACCTATTTCCCTGACCTTGGTCATCCCGTTGACCCTGGCGTGTCTTTGCTCGTCCCACAAGAATCCCTCCTGTACAGTTGCAGCCAGTCGCTGCGTTCACGAATAGCTTGTACGCCTGGCGTTGGCTTATACAGGAGGATTGCAGTTTATTAACGTAAATGGTGCTGAGTACGCGACATTTTCGTTGCAGTAGCAGGGCCCATGTGTTAAACTCATTTTTGTCTGTAAACGATAGGCCATGCAAGGAGGTGAGACTGTGCCAAATATCAAATCGGCAGAGAAACGCGTTCGCGTTCATGCGCGCCGCTCCTTGCGTAACGTGTCCCTGAAGTCGGCGCTTCGTACAACCATTAAGAAATTCGAGACGGCTTTGGCGCAGAGTGACGTGAATCAGGCTAGCCTGGCTCTCCACATTGCGACCCGCGCCCTCGATAAGGCCGCGACAAAGGGTATCATCCACCGCAATGCAGCAAACCGCAAAAAGTCCCGGCTGACACGACGCTTTAACGCCGTTGCCAACGCTTAATTGGCGGATATGGTTGTTAAAATCATACGTGAAGCATCAGGAACGGAGAAAACGACCCGATGGGTCGTTTTTGCGTTATATGCGTTATATACTCTAATCGTTTACCCCAGGGGGTATGGGCCAAATTACAAGGGTCAAATTGTATCCTAAACGTGTACCCCACGGGGTATGTGTGGAAAATAGCGATACCTTCATATCCCTATTCGTCACCCTAAGGGGTATCGAAGGGATACTTTTGTGCGTTACAGCTGGTAAGGTACCCCCTCCCGAAACTGCACAGCTATACTTCTGTACCTTAGCTAGAAGGGTGTACCCCCCTGTTTCGGCAGCTAGCGATACTTTTGTACGCTACACCGGGCGTGGTACTGGGCGTGGTACCCTGCACTTCGCCTGGTACCCTCTCTTAAGCCCGGACCTGGTGCCTGCGCAGGGGCTTACGGGTATATAGATATACTTCTGTATCTTCCGCTCCAAACCCCAGGGGGTATAGGCCAAATTACAAGGGTCAAATTGTATCCTAAACGTGTACCCCACGGGGTATATGTGGAAAATAGCGATACCTTCATATCCCTATTCGTCAACCCTAAGGGGTATCGAAGGGATACTTTTGTGCGTTACAGCCGGTAAGGTACCCCCTCCCGAAACTGCACAGCTATACTTCTGTATCTTAGCTAGAAGGGGGTACCCCCCTGTTTCGGCAGCTAGCGATACTTTTGTACGCTACACTGGGCGTGGTACCCTCTCTTAAGCCCTCACCAGGAGCCCCCTGCGCCCACTCTGGGTACCCTTCACTGGCCACCCGAGCCCGCCACTGGCAACCCGCAACCGGCCACCTGCTCTGGCCGCACGGGGTAGCGCGGACATCTACCGACCGGCCATTTGACCGCTGCGAGGATTCCCCACCCTGGTGGCACTGTGCCCCTTTGCCCGCTTCACTGTGTCAAGGCACGCCGCGACCACCCAGTCGAGTGTCAGTTCGGAGTCACGCCGCCCTGACTTCACCTGGTATTCGGCATCCGCGACCACCGTCAGCAGACTTTCGATGGCGCGCGGTTCAACACCCTGAGCCTGCCGCTGCGCCACTTGAACCGCGTAGGGATGCGCCCCTGCTTCACTTGCAATTTGCTGCTGTGTATAGCCGCGACTGGCAAGCGTTTTTGCGTACCACATCAATCGCAGTTGCCGCACCATCATACCGAAGAGAGAAAAGGTGTCGTGACCGGCGCGAACGAGATCGGAGAGCGCACGATAAGACCTATCGGAGTTGCCTGTCACGACGCCGTCAATCCACTCGAAGATATTGTCTTCTGCAGGTGGCACCACCAGTTCTACCACGTCATCGATGTGAATTGGTCGGCCAGCAGTGTACGTCCAGATCTTCCGAATCTCCGTAGCACAGCGCGACACCGATGTGCACCGACGCCAAAGTTCTGCGATGGCATCGTCCTCAATCTGGATTTTATACCGGTTCGCAAGCGAATGAACCATCTTCCGTCCAGGTGCTTCTTTCGGCGTGGTGCAGTCAATCACAGGATACTGCTTCAACTTCTTGACTAACTTCTTGCGGTCATCGAGTTTATCCGCCGTTACCGTCACGACGAGAATATTTTGCGGTACTGGATTGTCCAAGTAATCCTCCAAGGCTTCCGTAGAATGCTTGGCCTTCGAGGCACCTTTAGCCGTCGTTGCCGCCCAGACATCTGAGAGTTCCACCAGTTGAGTGGACGTAAATAAGGAGAGACTCTGACAGGCAAGCAGAGCCTCTCCCAAGCCCCCTTCGTCGAAGGAGAATCGAGTTTTGTCCACCGGTGCTTCAGCGTCTGTGGAGAGGGTATCAAGCAGGACACCGAGCCACTCTTCCACCAACGTAAATTCAGGACCGACACAGGTGTACACGGGCGCATGCGGCTTGGTCTTCAATTCTTTTAAAGCCTGATTCCAATCGAGCACAAGCGCCCTCCTTGTTGCCATCCGTCCCCATCCGATACTTGCAGCCAGAGGGCCTCTTACAGTTGGACAACTTCTGCAGTCTTGTCAACGGCCAACCGGACACCGCCGAGTTGCCACAAGTACTTAATCTTACTAACTTCCTTCGCAAGCCCACCGATGACGCCTTTGACGGGAACACCCATCATATTTCCTACGCCCAGTTCCGAGCCCAAGGAAGCCAGCGTTCCGAGATTGTGGCCTTGGAACGGCTGCATCTGTTGGCCATAAATGAACGAGGTCACGTTATTTGCAAGAACCGGACCCATTTGTGTCGCAAATTGTGCGGTTGGTGGCAGTGGTCTGCCATCTTCTTCGAACCACGCACAGTCTCCGCCGATGAATACGTGGCTGTCGTCCACCGATTGGAGGAACTCGTTGACCTTGGCACGCCCGCGCCTATCCACGGTGAAACCAGCATCGGTCAGAATCGGGTTTGCGCGCACGCCGCCAGTCCAGATAATCGTGGCCGCTTCGACCGTTTCGTCGCCGTCCAAGTGGACTACACCGGGATCGACCGATACTAACTTGGTATTGGTCCGCAGACGCGCACCCTTCTCCGTCAACTGGGTCGCAGCAACTTCTCGCAGTTGTTCCGAAACCATCGGTAAGATGCTCGGCATTGCTTCAATGTTTTGAAGGTCTACTTTCGATTGAGGAATATCATATTGAATGCACAGTTTCGGAATCCAGTCGAGCAACTCGCCGACCAACTCAATGCCTGTAAGCCCGGCACCGCCCACGACAATGCGCAGGTGTCGTTCGTCGTTGTCCTTCAAATAGGCTTGGAACTCCCGTTCGATGTGACTGCGGATCTCCACAGCCGTATCGATGTTGCGAAGAACAAGGCTGTTCTCCTTCATCCCAGGAATCCCGAAATACTCTGGAATCCAACCGACGGTTACCACTAAATAATCATAACTCTGATCTCCACTTTTGCAGTGAACAACACGTTTCTCGCGGTCGATGGAGACAACCTCATCCTGTACAAATTTCGAGGTTGATTTACGGAGCAAATCGGTAATCCTAACCGTATAGTCCATCGGTTCCCTGCGTCCGCCTGCAGCTTCGTGAAGCAGTGTCGTGAAGTAATGATACGGATGATTGTTGAGGAGCGTGAATGGCTCATTGTTACGCTCCAAGGTTGTTGCTGCCATCATTCCTGCATATCCGGCTCCTAGCACCAGAATGTTCGCCATCATGTAAACCTTCTTCCCACGTAAATGTTTGTTTTTCGATGACGCTTTTTGTTGTACAGTGTGCAAAACGCGACCTGTACATTCTCTGTTGTGGATGCCACTTGATGGATGGCCCCACCAAGCTTCCCATGCGAATTATAGCATAATCCTCACGAGCTGACGTGACGTGTCAAGCCGAATTTGCGCCAATTCCGCAGAGCCCAGGTCACAAATGTCAAGAGCAAATAATAGAGCAGAATCCACCATCCCGGCAGACCATTCACCGTCCAAAGGGCACCGGGCCAAGCGGCAATGGACTCCACGATCCGCTCCAGCGCACCCACCAACTTGTCCTCAAAAAGGCCAGCCAAGTGCGCGGCGAAGGAAACAAATCCTATCCACTTCACGAGGGCGGCGAGACTTAGCCACAATAGAGACAACGGTAACAAAAATGCGATGATTGGCTCACACAACACGTTGGCGAGCATTGAATATGGGGTTATCTGACTAAACAAGGCGAGCACCAACGGCGTGACCCAGAGTTCGACAGCGAACGTGGTGCGAATGGATGCCACGACCGACGCGAGAGCCTTTTGCGCAAACGAGATGACCACGTTCGGTACCTGGGTCTTTCGTCGCGCAGATGCGCCCTTTAGCAGCGACTGTGCAATCGCCCCCGTTGCCATGAAGGACAACCAGGCAGAAGGGGTCAGCATGGAATAAGGTGCCGTTACTCCCATGATGAACACGGCGGCAGACAGACTCATCGAAATCGATGATTTCTTACCGACAGCCAGTCCAACCCATCGATACGTAGCCATCACCGCCGCTCTTACGATGGACACTTGAAACGCACACATGCCGGCAAAAATCCAAATGACAATAACTAAGAACAGGCTCCACAACCAAAATGGCAGGTGCAACCATCGCCATAGAGGGTGCAGGGCGTGTTCCAGCGTAATTTCAAGAAGCACAATGTTCGCCCCACTCGCCGCCAGTACGTGCATCAGCCCGGCGGCGAGGAATGCTGCTTTGACGGTGGGCAATAAATTGTCAGCGCCAAAAACAATGCTTGCGGCAAGTTGCTGATGACCGGGTGTCACCCATGCAGATGTGGACCCCGTCCGAAGCCATGAGTCCCGAATGCGCACAAGCCAGGGTTGTTCATTCCTGACTGCTAAAAGCCTGCCGCTAACAGGATAAGAAGGTAACTGCATGAACATATTTGTCTGTTTCGTGTTTGCCGGGGGTCTGCCAAGAATGCCAGCTATCCGGATGTCCTCACCCGGCGTTACAGACCGTGTCAGGGAACTCGTCCGCCAGGACGCTCGGATGGCAACTTGCTGGCGCACATCTGCAATTCCAATCCGGTGTATGACAAGATACAGCGTGCTTGTGCCACGGCTGTTTTCGTACATTTGAGTGACCTGTGCATCAAACACAGCCGATCTTCCGAACCACTCCTCGCGTGGGATATGCGGTGTCATAGCCTCCCGCAAACCACCGTACGCGATTCCGGCAACGGCGAACACCACCACCATCAGGACAACCCACCGAAGATTGCGCGAGAGACCAGCCGCACCCGGATCGTTGGCTGGATCATTGGCTGGGCCATTGGCGCCTGATTTCCTCAACACGCCCGACACACTCGTGTTTTCTGGCCGTGCCACACGGGGCGCCACCATCCTGCGAACACGGTAGGTGACTCCCGCGATGGTCACGAGGCTAATCAGGGTGATAATAACGATGAGGAGAATGGTCGTAAAGATAGCTCTTGGCCAGTATTCAGCACACAACATTCCATAAACGATTGAAGCGGAACTCAGGTACAGGACCGCTTTCACGAGGCCAGAACGCCTCAGGCCGAAGCCCCCTGAATCGTAATGGCCTTTTGCTGAAAATGTGTACTGAAGAATCCGGGTGCATCAAACCACTTGTCTTGACTGGCTCCCCAAGTCGTGTCGACGGTTATCCAACGCTTGGCTGAACTGTCCCAAACCTCGTTCCATGCGTGAGATCCCTCGTTGCCAGGTGTGCCCCCCATGCCCTCGTCAATCTGAACCGTCAGCCCTACAGCATGGGCCATCTCGGCATAGAGAAGCGCGTAATCTGCACAGACACCTTTTCCGGTCTCAACGGTCTGAAGCGGTGTTTGCCCGTCCCATTTCCCGTAGTCAACATAGTTATAGTATTTCGTCCAGTCATAGCGGATATGGTGGATTTCCCATTCATACAAGGCGTACGCCTTCTGTCTGGGTGAGTGGTCTCCCACTGTAATCTGTTTGGCCAGATTGGATATCTGCTTTGGTACTATCAGGACACCGCGCTGACTCGCGGAAGTGCTCGGGATGACAAACAAGCTGATGTTCTTCGAAACCAACTGCGTTGCGTCTTTGCCGAGAACCGGAAGCTCCTTATCGAGAACCGGGGATAAATACGGTGTGTAGAACTGGCGCGATGCATACTGGTACGGATTTGAACCAGAGACAAGCTGGTTTAACCACGGTACGGAAAAATAGTGCAAGACCCCAAACAGAATCGCGCCTAAAAATACCGAACGTATCACACCGGACACGAGCCCAAGTGCTCCGCCTAAAACTTGATTGCGAGCAAGGAGCCCGGGGACAGCGTGACTCGCGAGTGCGGCGACCGGTCGAATGATAGCATGAAGAACCGCAGAGATAAGAATGTAGAAGACGATAAAGGCGATGACCCGGCCTGCCTGAGGTGCACTCTGCCACAGGCTGATGAAGTGGTTTAACCATGTCGGACTGCCCGCCGGATGCCAGCCTGCAATGCGGGTTGCCACCACGTTCATCCAACGCCATGCAAGCCAAATGGATACAATCGCAGAGATTAGGTAACCAACCTGCAGAATCACATGTCCAAGCTCGCTCGCAAATCCCATACGGATGCCGGCGAACACCGACCACAACACAATAACGCACAAAACAATTGTAAGAATTCCGATACCAGCAATGTGCAAGGGCACATTATCACCGTCCTTAGAACACCCATAAAATCACTATAAGTTCAGTCCACAAATCAGTGCAACCCTCATTAGAACACTTTGAAGCGTCATGTCATGAGTTTACTGTCGAGAAGACAGCATCATGAACGTTCACGTTCGTGCTGGTTTAGTGTCTTCCTGACTGCGTCGATGCCACCAGAACAACCACATACGGGGCAATGCGCTGATATGTCACCGGGCCAATGCCGCCAACTTTCTGCAACTCATTGACCGATTCGAAGCGCCCATGCTGTTGCCGAAACCTCAAAATTGCATCAGCTTTCGACGGCCCGATGCCTGGAATCGTCTGTAAGGTTTCAGCGTCCGCCGTGTTCAGGTCAACTTTCATGTTCGGCTCTGATCCGTTATTGGCGACGTTGCCGTTGGCGTTCGCCATGCCGGTTCCCGGGGCAGCGGCATTGACAGTGCGGCTCACTTCCACTCCCGAGTTGCTGCCTGCCGACTGCCCGGTCAGCACATCAGGTACCACAAGCTCCTGGCCATCGTCCACTGGTGCGGCCAGATTCACTGCCATACTATCCTCCTCGTGGAGAAACCCCCCAGCTGCCTCAATGACGTCCTTTACCCGCGCATTGGCTGCGACCCGAACCAGCCCCGGTTTTCGTACATCTCCCTTAACATCAACAACGATATCATTCGACACGGCTTTGAATCCTGTGTCTGCAGACGCCCCGGCAGCTTTCGTCGAAGGTGCGACAGTCGTCCGAATCTGTGACAACCCCATGCCTAACCCGGCTCCAGCACTCAGGCCAAACAGTAGGATGCCTACCCATACGATGCGCTGCCAAACATCCCTTCTGCCTCGCTGCGCGTTTCTTTCAGGGGCAGCATGTCCACCCCAACCCGCCGATCCGTTCCAGCCTTCGGCCCCATCAAAACTCTCTGACGTGTTCCAGCCCTCCGAACTGTTCAGGTCCTGCGACTCCCGGCCCTCTGCTTCCGGTATCCATGTGCGAAAACTAAGTGAAGAGTCCCATATTTCTCTGTCGCTTTCTCTGTCGCTTTCTCTGTCGCTTTCTCTGTCGCTTTCTCTGTCGCCCGGCCGCATCGCGTCATCATGTACAGCATCGTTGTCATAAGATACACGACTAGCCATCTCGTCATCTCTACCTGACACGGTCACTGCCCCCATCACGGCGGAATGAAGGACAAATTCGACATTCACTGGGCTCGTCCTGTACAAAAATTGGATATATTTACTCCATAAGGGGCACGCATCCAGGCCGGTTCGGTAGCAAACACCAGGGGATTCGTGTAAGATTGAGAAACGAGGAATCGGAGGGTTGCTGTCTTGCTGACTCCCAGTATGGAAGACTATTTGGAAAAAATCTATGAACTAATGCACGAAAAAGGGTATGCGCGTGTCTCCGACATCGCTTCCTCGCTCGAGGTGCAGCCATCGTCTGTCACCAAAATGCTGCAAAAGCTTGATGAAAACCACTATGTCACATATGAGAAATACCGCGGGATTCTGCTTACAGCCAGGGGCCAAAGATTGGGCAAGTTGATGAAGGAACGCCATCATATGCTTGAAGAGTTTCTAAGAATGCTCGGTGTTTCTGAGGAGACTATCCATAAAGACGTTGAGGGCATCGAACACCACGTCAGCCCAAACACTTTGCAATGTCTGCAAGCTCTGGTGTTATTCTTCGACGATCATCCAGAGTCGCTGAGCGACCTGCACACATATACTGACCAGTTTGAAATGGGTTCTGCAACGGACACGGAGGGGAAATCCGTCTAACCGCCAGTGCAAGTCTGCAAGTCGGTCAAACACGAAGGTTGTGTGACTCAGTTATCCTGCCTTAACCAACGGATCACAATGGCCATGTCACTCAGTCATCCTGCGCCAGACCGGCAGATGACACAGGTCATGTCACTCAGTCATCCTGCGCCAGACCGGCGGATGACACAAGTCAGCCGCTCGAGCAAGAAGGTAAATCTATCCAAATTGCGCCTCATCCCCGCTTTTGTGCCACAAACACCACGCGGTCTGCTGAAGTTGGAGAGGTACGGCCAAAGTCGCCAAGGACATGGTCCACTGAAAACCCGGATTGCTCGAGTAACCCTAGAACAACCTCCATCGGATAAAACTGTTCCCTGTGTTGTTCAAACACACGCTCGTATAGCCCTGGTGCCGACTCCGATTCAAAGTAGCCGTGGATCTCATACTCAATCAGCCCGCCTTGTCGAACCTCGGACGTGAACCAAACCTCAGCATCATCGTGCAGTTCAAACCACACGCCGTCAGTCAACTTTCGTAACCGTTCGGGTCCGAGCATGTCAAAGTAGACTACCCCCGACGGCTTGAGCGCTTTCGAAAACCGATTGAATGTCGTGCGCAGCTCATCCTCTGTGAGGACGTAATTGAGACTATCACATGTGGACAAGATAATGTCCGCTGGCTCTGGTAAGACGAGAGCGCGCATGTCCTGGCAGAGATATCGTACTTGGGTCTTATGTTCCATGGCCCGCCCAGACGCTGCGGCAAGCATGTCTGAGGACTGGTCGATCCCGATGACGCTCGCCCCCCGCCGCGCCAACTCGACGGCAAGGGTACCCGTGCCGCAGCCGACGTCGGCTACAACCCGGTCATACAGGTCAACCTTGTCCAACCAGTTCAGCCAATCGTCGTACGGTGCATCAGCCATAAATCCGTCGTATAACTCCGCAAACCCTGTGTAAGGAAGGCCGTTCATGCTTCGAACGGCACCTCGACCGCGTCTCCCCACAAACGCTCCAGGTTGTAGAACTCGCGTTCCTCGGGACGAAACACGTGAACCACCAAATCGCCAAAATCAAGCAATACCCAGCGGGCTTCAGACAGACCTTCTCTCGCCCTACAGCGGATGCCGAGTGACTCAATTTTTTCCTCAACAGCCCGCGCCACCGCTTCAACTTGAGTGCTTGAACTTGCAGAGCAAATCACAAAGCAGTCTGTCATTGGGGTGAGACTTTCAATATCGAGTATTTTAATGTCTTTTGCCTTTTTGTCTGCCGCGGCGGTAGCCGCTTCAATTGCAAGTTGACTGGCCGTTAGCTCCATTCCAATCCTCCCAGTGTTCCAATCGATAAGCGATTCAGCGATAACCTTTTCATCCGCTTCTCGCTCATTCATCTCGACAAACTGCTCAATCATGCATCTCGCATGCATCTCGGGAAGCTTCTCGCCCCAGCATCTCGGGAAGCTTGTAAACCATGCACCTCGGGAAGCTTCTCACCCCAGCATCTCGGGAAGCTTCACTCACTTTTATCCGGTCTGCTCTGCGTTTGTTTTGTAGCGTTCCCACAACTCGTTACGCGCCATTACCGTCAACGGAAATATGGGCTCATGTCTATCTAAGAGATAGCGAATCGTGCTGTCGAGCGACTCTGCCAGGGCTGCTCCAAGATCTCGTTCCGCCAGTTCACGAATCCGCTCGACATCCGGGTACTTTCGTGATGGTTCAATCGCATCGGATAGGCACAGAATCATCTCCATCTTGGACATGCCGGGTCTCCCCGTCGTGTGATAGCGGATGGCGTTCTCTACCTCAGCGTGATCCGGCCCGAACCAATCACGAAATATCGACGCGCCGATGGGTCCGTGTAAAAGGTTCGGAATGAGAGCAAAGCCGCTTGGGATCTCGATTTGCTCCACGTACTGCTGCAACTGCATATAAGGCCATTCTCTTGCGATATCGTGGACCCATGCGCCAAGACGCATCCACTGTACATCGGCCCCATACCGTGCGGCCAAACTTGCAGCCGTTTCCACCACCCCTTGCGTGTGCAAGAACCTGGCGGGGCTTAGGGCTTCTTTTACCCGGTCGATAACAGTTTGCTCGGTCACGTCAAAACTCCCCTTATACTCATTCGTGATCCGACACCGAAAACATCCCGATGGCCGCACTCACGTGCTGCCGAAACGTAAATACTGGATGGACGCGTAAATCCTCTGTACGTGTGAAACGTTGGCATTGCATTGCAGCGCAAACAATTTGGTCAGCAACGTGGCGCTGCACTCTCCGTGGCGTTCACTTTGCCCCGAAACGTTGGCGCTGTACTGCACTCTTCGCGGCGCTCACTGTGCCGCGAAACGTTGGCGCTGTACCGCACTCTCCGCGGCGCTCACTGTGCCGCATCAACGTGTTTTTGCCATATAGCAAGGACGTTGTCCGGGACCAAGCCGCAGACAGGTTTCCCCTCATCAAGCCGCTGTCGAATAAACGACGAGGATACGTCAAGCATAGGCATTTGCAAGGGTAGGGCCACCAAGTGTGGCAGCACAGCTTTTATCTGCGCATAGGTCTCCGTAAATGGTGCTTCTGACCTCGCGGCGACAAGAAACGTAATACGCGTCGAGAGTTCGTCACAACCGTGCCACGATGGTAAATCGCGCAGACTGTCCGAGCCAATCAAAAACTGAAACTCTATATCAGGATATGCTTCCTGCAGAATACGTACCGTATCGACGGTGTATGAGGGCTCGTGACGTTCTGCCTCCACGTCGCAGAGCACCAGTCCCTCTGCTCCCTTGAGCAGCTCTCGTGTCATTTCACGGCGCGTCTCGTATGGGCTTACCGACTGGTTCGCTTTGTGCGGCGGTGTTGGTGATGGCATCACCCAGACCGCATCACAGCTGTACTGTTCAAAGGCTAATTGCGCCATTAACAGGTGGCCCACATGCGGCGGGTCAAACGTGCCTCCAAATAACACAATCCGTCTCATGGCACTGCCCTTCTTATCTTGGCAACTCTATTTCAGGATTCTCAGTCGATCTACGGTAAAACACAATGGTTCTTCCGATGGACTGCACCCACTGTGCGCCCGTTTCTTCAACGACCATTTCGGCAATCTCATCTCTCGACACGGGACTGGTCTCAAGTACTGACACCTTTACCAGTTCCCTCGTCTCAAGCTCAAGATCCACTTGCTGTAAAACACCGCCAGTCACGCCGCTCTTGCCAATTTGCATGACAGGCTGAAGATGGTGCGCCATCGCGCGTAAGTACCTCTTTTGCTTACCAGTTAACAAAACGGACATCTTCCTTTCGCAGACAGTATAACATACAACGCCACGAGGCCGACTTCTGGAACGACGCGCGCCACGAGGCCGACGTCCCGAACCTCCCCGTAACAAGCGAAAACCCTTGCCTCAGTTCGCTTCGACAAGTCTCTCAAGCACGGCCTTGCGCATATCAGCAACAGGCGCTGTGTGAGCGGTCCACAGTTCAAATGCGCGTGCTCCCTGGCCGACAAGCATTCGCGCCCCGTCCACAACTGTCGCGCCGCGACGGGCCGCCTGTTCGAGTAACTTTGTCACGAGGGGACGATACACGAGATCTTGAACCACCTGTCCAGTGTGCAGACAGCTCTCGTCGTCCAGGACGCTCACCTCAATACTCGGCCACATGCCCATGGGTGTGGTGTTTACAATAAAATCAGCACGCTCCAACTCTCGGTGTCTGTCCTGCCACTCTCCCACGTCGATTTCCAAGTGGGACTTGAATTCCTCTTGGAGCTGTATCGCCTGACCGGCCCGCCTAGCAACCAAGAGAACGCTTGCACCTGCCGCATGCACACTCAGACCGGCGAGGACAGCCCGGGCAGCTCCCCCTGCTCCAAGAACCGTCACAACCGATGTCGGTTTTGGCTGACCGCCCTCGCTGAAGCTGCTCCACCAGCCCTCCACATCGGTATTATGTCCAGTCCAGCCTCCGTCTGCTTCAGGCACAAGTGTATTGACCGCCTTCGCTAACCCTGCTTCCGCAGAGACGTGGTCCAGCGCGCGAAACACCGCCTCTTTATGAGGAATCGTCACATTGACGCCCCGAAACCCAAGTACCCGCATCCCATCCAGGGCGGTTACGAGATTTTTCGGCGCTATGGGAAATGCGAAGTAACGAGCGTGCATATTCGTAACATCAAAAGCTGTATTCATCATCACAGGTGACAGACTATGCCCTACCGGGTCCCCAATCAGTCCGTAAATCTCCTGCATATTTTTCCTCCCTGCCCAGCAATGATGATGAGTATGGCACAGGCACGATGCACGGTCAACTGCGAAACGAACAAAGTAATGCCCCATACTTGTGTATGGGGCAGATTGTAGCAGTATGGATGATTCCTCTGGCTTGTTGGCGTGTATTCTACTTGCGAAAGTCGAGCACAGCCCGCAATTCTCCTTCTTCCATCTGCAACGCGACATCATGCAAGTGGTACTCAGTTAATTCCGGATGCGTTTTCCGGGTAGTGGCTACGACAGTTTGCAACCGTCCAAACAGCCCGTCCACGGACAGAGTAGATTCAGAACTCTGCTGCAGCACCGGAACAACAACACGCTGGCGCACCGGATTGTTAACCGCCGTATAATTCGGCAATCTTATTCACCACCTGGAACAGACTTCTTTTCCAGCATCTCCACTCACGGCATTGATAAAACCATGTAGGTAAGGAATTCTTGTAAATTTCCAAATCACCAACAGGTTGTACATGGTTCTGCCTTAATGGACATCTGGTCAAGTAGGATGTTCTAGATGTATTTGCAAGGACGTGATTTTATGCCATTCAATCCGGTTGCCTAATGCCTTGCCAGCGATCCGATGAGCCTGTCGCGAACGTCCATCTGCACACTCGATCTGGACCATATCGTCCCGCCAAACGGTGCGCCAGAGAGCGCGATCCACCCGAGACCTGGAACGACAATATCTCCACCGCGTGGACCGATGGCAATCTCATTTCGCTCCACTTTTAAAGCGGATCGTGGTATACCAATGCCAGCCCGAACCGCAGTCGAGTTCCATGGGCCAAGCGCATCACGGCATGTATCACAAGGGCATTTGAGAATGTCGTCACTGTGCAGACGCACAAAATCCTCTGCCCGTTCCAGCTTCGTCCGGTGGACGACGACATCATTGCTCACGTAAAACACAAATGACTGCGGCTGGCCACTGTCAAAGTCCAGTCGGGCGAGTCCACCGAGAAAAACTGTCTGACCCGGTTGCAGTTGGTAGATGCGCGGGCGCAAGCGAGAGCTGGGAATGACCACTTTCAGGCAATCGTTGCAGAGTACATCCGTGATACGCTGTTTCAAAATCAGTCCAGGCGTATCAATCACTGTCTTCTTGCGCTGCCCACCAAACATCATTTCGACGTGGGTATTGGCTAGCGTTGTTCCCGGTACTCTCGATTCCGTAAAAGGAGGCTCGGATTCTAAACGTTTCGCGAGCGCATTCAAGATGCTTGACTTACCCACGTTTGCCATCCCTACGGCGTATATGCGGGGCTCTCGACGCAGGGCGATGGCTGCTTCTAGTTCCTCGAAGCCCATGCCCTTTTCAGCACTGACAAAGCACACATCAACAGGGCGGATTCCAGCCTCCATTAAGGTCTCGGAGATCCAATTCCTGAGCAGATGAGGCGAGACCTCCTGCGGTAGCAAATCCACTTTATTCACAACCGCGATGACAGGGCTGTTGCCGATGTATTCGAATAAATGCGGGACCATCGAGCCTGACAAATCGAAGACATCGAGGACGTAGAGCACGAGCCCCGGCTTCTGCATTACGGCCGAGACCTCTTTTGCATATCTTGAGAGTGGCAACGCCACTCGCGAAAACTCCCCGTAGTGCCGAATGCGGTAGCAGCGTCGGCAGAGAGGATGCGGTTTACCCATCGCACTCTCTGGCACGTAGCCGGGTGCGTCTAGTTCCTGAGACTGCAAAGTGGCTCCACAGCCTGTACATGTTTGTGCCATCCAACTTCCATCCTTCCATAAAGCAGATGCGGTAATCAACACGTGTCATAGTTCCGCCAGGCAGGTCCGATAATCCACCTCGTGTCGCAGTTGCGCTAGGCAGGTCCGATAATCCACGTCGTGTCGTAGTTGCGCTAGGCAGGTCCGGTAATCCACCTCGTGTCGCAGTTGCGCTAGGCAGGTCCGGTAATCCACGTCGTGTCCTAGTTGCGCTAGGCAGGTCCGTATTCGACACGTGTCACCGAGAGAAGCGGAGACCGCGGGAACAAATTCCCCAGGGCCCATGGCGGCTGGGGGATGTGCCCGTAAGGGCACAGTTTCGCGTCATGATCCATTTTCTCGGTTGGGTCCTGGTGGCACGCGCAGACCTCGGCGTACAAGTACTCTCATCACGACCCGTTCAAATCTGCGAACAAGGCGCGTCCCCCACCATTCTCGAGGGTGGATGGGCAGCACCAAGATTGTGTAGAGTCCCGCTCGGTTGCCGCCGCGGACGTCTGTCAAAAGTTGATCGCCGACCATCACCGTCGCAGCCGGGGATACGGAGAAGCGGCGCATTCCTTCAAGGAATGCATCCGGCTTCGGCTTTCTTGCAGCAGCCAGATATGGCACGCCTGCAGCCTCCGCGAATGCATGCACACGGGGGCCTTTGTTGTTCGACACGATGCACACACGAAACCCGGTTTCCTCGGCTTTCTTGAGCCAGATGGTCAAATCATCCGGAACTTCTGGATGATTCCAAGGAACCAAAGTATTATCGAGATCGGTTAAGATGAGCCGTCGCCCATCTTTCCACAACCTGTCCAAATCAATCTCTGTAATGGACGCCACGTATTCATCGGGCATCATTCTCAACCATAAACTCGTGGCGTTCACCCCCCGCTCCTCCAACATCGTATCAGGCTAGTCAAACAATAGCACACAAACGGTTGCTCAACCAAAGGATGTCGGTAATGAAGCTGCACCGGGGGCTGGGGCGGGGGTGACGGGGTGACGGGGTGACGGGGTGACGGGGCGGGAGGCAGAATAGCGATACTTTCTTTCCTTGCGACATATACCCTCCGGGGTACCGCGACGCAGCTAAGGCTCAGTTTGTTCTCTACGCCCCTACCCCCAGGGGTATGTGTCACAAATAGCGCTACCTTCCATATCCCTATTCGTCAACCCCAGGGGGTATCGTAAGTATCAAACTGTACGCTGCGGTCGATCCGATACCCCTCCCCCTGAACGCCTAACTATACTTGTGTACCTTAGCTCGCGGGGTATACCCGGCCACCACTCTGCCTAACGATACTTGTGCTCCTTACGGATGACCGGGTACCCCCTAAAGCGACCTCTAGGTGAAGAAACATACCCACCAGGGTAACCTGTAGTCGCACCCCTCTCCACACGAAGCATCATTTCACTGTGCTGGACATACCCGCGTGAGCATATTCAACCCGGTAGCGATACTTTCTTTCTTTACGACATATACCCACAGGGGTACCACGACGCAGCTAAGGCTCAGTTTGTTCTCTACGCCCCTACCCCCAGGGGTATGTGTCACAAATAGCGCTACCTTCCATATCCCTATTCGTCAACCCCAGGGGGTATCGTAAGTATCAAACTGTACGCTGCGGTCGATCCGATACCCCTCCCCCTGAACGCCTAACTATACTTGTGTACCTTAGCTCGCGGGGTATACCCCCTCCTTCTCGCAGCTAGCGGTCATCTTGTATCCTAAATTTCTCCGCATACCCCTGCGAGCGGGCCCACTTTGCAGTCACCGGGCGACTTCAGTGCAGGCGGGCCAGACCCTACCGCCTCCGCGGCGACTCCAGCGCACGCGGCCACACTCCTCCCCCGCCTCCGCGGCGACTCCAGCGCAGGCGGGCCAGATCCTACCTCCTGCGCGGCGACTCCAGCGCACGCGGGCACACTCCTCCCCCGCCTGCGCGGCGGCTTCAGCGCACGTGGGCACACTCCTCCCCCGCCTCCGCGGCGGCTTCAGCGCACGCGGGCCAGCTCCAACCATCCCCGCCCCCGCTCCCACGGCCGCCCCCGCCCCGCTCTCGTCGGGCCACTTCAGCTCAGGCCCTTCCCCGCACGCACCTGGCCTTTCCCCGCGCGCATCTGGTCATACAACTGATTTAGGGCCTTGCGTTCTATCCTTGAGACATATGAGCGTGAAATTCCCAGCTCAGTCGCGATTTCCCGTTGTGTACGCTCTTCGCCGTCGGGGATGCCAAAACGTTTCATGATGACTTCTCGTTCGCGATCGGGGAGCATCGGCAGGCTCTCATACACCTTCTGGCGCTCCCAACTGAGATCGACGGTGTCGATGACTTCATCGGGTTCTGTGCCGAGCAGATCGGCCAAGGTCATCTCGTTGCCGTCTTTGTCCGTGCCAATCGGATCGGATAAGGATGTATGTCGCCGATGCTTTTTTGTACTTCGCAGGTACATGAGGATCTCGTTGTTGATACACCGCGCTGCAAACGTCGCCAACTTCGTGCCATGATTCGGGCGATAGCTCTCCACCGCCTTAATCAATCCAATCGTACCAATGGAGATAAGGTCTTCGGAATCGTGGCCCGTCGTGTCAAAGCGTTTTGCTAGGTGTGCAACCAAACGAAGGTTGTGTTCGATGAGCTTGTCTCGTGCATCGCCATCGCCGTCGGCCATCCGGGCGATACATTCCGCTTCCTCGTCTGCCGACAGTGGTGCCGGAAAAGCGTTGTGCTTGACGTACGATACAAACACAGCAATGTCTTTGAGGACCAGGGTGAGCAGGGCAAATAGTCCGGGCATGCATCCACCTCCGTCAGCGCTCATTGTCACTATCCTATGTCGCCAGGAGGTCGAAACTGCCTGTACGCCATAATCACAGCGTCGGCGATCCGATGGACAGAAACGTGCGCCTCCCATCCCGGGAGATCGCCAACGTAGACGGAGAATGCAATTTCAGGCTTGTCAGCCGGGAGAAACCCAATCATCCACCCGTTGACGCGGCCGTCTGCGAGTTCTGCGGTACCCGTTTTGGCGGCGATGGGGAGGTTGAACGCAGCGAGATCGTGCGCGGTACCCTGCGGGTCTGTCACTGCGAGCGACATTGCTTCCGTCAGCTTCTGTGCGGTAAATGTGGAGAAGGCGCGACTTTCACTGCCACGAGCGAAGTGCCTGACCGGGTTGTGCTTCATTTCTGCATCGAGCACCAGGTTCACATCGCGGTAGATGCCCCCGTTTGCAATCGTGGACGCAAGGTTGGCAGCCTGCAGCGGTGTCATCCGCACGTCCTCTTGGCCGATGGCGGTGTTCGCGAGAAGACCGTTGTCGCCTCCACTGCGCCGAAACAGCACGCCTTCCTGCGCTTCCCGCAGAATCGGATGCCCATCGACGGATTGCAAGTCGGGTTGGTTAAGGTGCAGGCGCTGCCACATCGCCTCTAGCCCTGCCCTGTGAACCTCCGATCCGATGACAGCGAGTGCAATGTCGCACGACCGAGCAATCGCCTGCGTAAACGTCTCGCTTCCGTGAACGGTCCAGCAGCGCATCTGTACTCCTGCCAGGTGCGAGACGCCGTTGCAATAAAACCTCGTCGACGGGCTAAAGCGATAGCTTTCGAACGCAGCCGCAGCTGTGACAAGTTTCATGATAGAGCCCGGTATGGCCGGCTTTACTGCCGGCAAGTCCCACCCCCCGCGCACAGAGCTGTTGGCCATTGCCAGAATCTCGTTGCTTCTTACGTCAAGGATGGTTACCGCTCCGAGCCGAACCGATTCCTTTTGGAGCGCACTATCCATAGTGTCTTGCCAGGCTACATCAAGCGTTGTCCTGAGGTCCGGCCCCGGTTGGGGCTTGACCTGAAACACTGTGCTGCCGTCTATCGTCTCGGAAGTGCCAGCACCGCCAGAACTGGAAGACCCTCCTGACGCGTGACGGTCGCCCTGCCCAGCCGACTTTGCGCTGCCTGAGGGCTTACTGGACGCCTCACCGTTGCCCTGCCCGGCGGACTTTGCGCTGCCTGACGGCTTCCTGGATGCCTCGTTGCCCTGCCCGGCGGACTTTGCGCTGCCTGAGGGCTTCCGGGACGCCTCGTTGCCCTGCCCAGCCGACTTTGCGCTGCCTGAGGGCTTCCGGGACGCCTCGTTGCCCTGCCCGGCGGATTTTGCCTTGTCCGAGGCCAATCGCAAGACCCCGATATAACCCGGACGACGCCCCCGAAGCAGTGCATCAAAAGTAAGCTCAAGACCGCTTCTGCCTTGTTCAGCAACCACCCTATCTGGTGTCGGCCAAACATCTGGCAACCCGACTTCACCTGCGACGGCCAGACTGGATTGGCGAAGTGGGAACTGGTCTGTCACCGTGCGTTCCGTGTGGATGAGATATGGAATCGATCCGTTCGCTGTAGAGAGACTTGCATGGCGCACCTGCCCACTGAGCGCCTGTCCGTTCCGAAACAAGATGCGGCCACGCCCATCATCTGTAATCTTTCCGTCCATATGCTCCATCGCGGCTTTCACTCGCACCTTGTCCTGCCATCGGATTCGTACAGTAGACTTGTCCGGATACAGCGTCACAAGAAAAAGCCGGCCTGTAAGGACGGCTGTGGCGACAATAAAGATTGTCCAGATTGCCAGTATGCGGTGTTTCACTTCATCACGTCCCGCCAAAGCTCTCCAACCAGCGTTTCCTTATCCGGCATTTCCCTACCCCGCATTTCCTCACCCAGGATTTCCTTGCCCAGTATTTACCTGTCTAGTATTTACCTGCCTAGGATTTCCTTACCCAGTATTTACCTGCCTAGCATTTCCCAGGCTAGTATTTCCCTGCGAACGAATTGCTATGAGTGCAGCGCATACACAGTCCACCGGACGAAGAAGGTGCCTAAGAACTGCCACCGTGTTTGAAATTCGCTTCACTCTGCCGGACGTTGCGCAGATGCTGGGCTTCCGTGGAAGAGAAGTAGCTTGTCCCAGACCCGTCATATTTTGCGACGTAATAGAGATATGTGCTCTTGGCCGGATGCAGGGCAGCCATGATGGAAGTCAACCCTGGACTCGCAATCGGGCCCGGCGGCAACCCGTAATACAGGTAGGTATTGTACGGCTCTTTCACTTTCAGGTCTTTGTCGGTCACAATCTCCCTGTGGCCAAGGATGTATTGAATGGTGGCGTCGATTTGAAGCTTCATGTTCTTTTTCAGGCGGTTTTGGATGACGCTGGCGATGAGCGGCCTATCACTCTCCACCTTGGCTTCCTTCTCAATCAGTGACGCCTCGGTGATGAGCGCAGGCAGTGCCGCTCGTTCGTCCTTCAGGGTATGCGTCACGTTTGCAGCATCGATGTGCTCCTGGAAGTCTTGAAGCATCGTGTTGACAACGTCGTGTGCAGCCTCACCTTGGACAAATTCGTATGTATCAGGGAACAAATACCCCTCAAAGCGAGACTTGATATCTTTGCTCTTCGGCAACGATGATACGAACCACTGCGTAAACGTGCCTTCCTGGACAGCCTTCAAAAATGCCTGCTTCGAACAAACGTGATTCGCCGCCAGCCTGTCACCAATCTGCATGACCGTGTACCCCTCCGGTACCGTCACCTTGACCGTGCTGCGAACCACATCCCCCCGTTTGAACTGCGACACCATCTCTGATATCTTTGCGCCTCGCTGAACATCGTACATCCCCGCTTGAAGCGACGATGCCGTATGAGACAGACGAACATACGCTCGAAAGATAGACGCATTCTTAATCAAGCCGGCTTGCTCCAACTGCCGACTGATGTCTTTCACGCTTTCACCGCGTGCTATGACGACACGCGAGAGTCCTTTGTTCTTGGCAGCGGGAGGTTGGTACGCAACATAAGCCCACAGGCCCACGAGGACAATCGCACCCAGTGCAAGGCTTGCCGACACCGCAGTTAGCTTGCGAATGTAGCGCTGCCAATTGCGCTTTAAGGTCCCCTTCGGTATTTCATCCTTCAACGGTCGCGTCATCCTTAAATCCGTGAAATTTCTTGTGCGAGGCCTCTCTGGCCAGACGGCGCTTTGGCCTTATCGGCGTTCTTGCCCATCTGGGTCAGGCGGTCGGGTTGCTCTGAGGGGCCCGTTTGCACCGACAACTCGAGTCGCCTTCGACTGGTTCACCTGAGAACGGAAACTGGTGGCATCTCAGATGGATGTCACCAGTTCAAATCCCTCATATTTCACTTTCCCAATTTGCGAGCATCTATACATACATACCAAATAATCGTCCTTGCCGAATAATCGTCGAACGAGCAGACAGCCCCTATTGCTTGCGCGAATCCCGGTTGCGAAAGTCCAGGTAGGTCTGCAATAAGACTGTTGCCGCGACCGCGTCCACGACCTGCTTTCTCTTGCTTCGCCTGACATCCTGCTCAATCAGCGTACGCTGTGCTGCCACCGTGGTCAGTCGTTCGTCAAACAGGTGGACGGGCAGACCTGTTCGCTCTTCCAACTTTGCTGCAAAGGCGCGACAGATGTCTGCTTTCTCGCCTTCCGATCCGTTCATGTTCAGCGGCAATCCAACCACCATCTCGCTGGCCTCACGCTCTCTGGCAATCTCAGCGATGCGCATAATGGCGTCGTCATCGGATCGCCGTTTGAGGACATCGAGACTCTGCGCGAGAAACCCGCTCGGATCAGACAGCGCCAGTCCAATCCGAACGGTCCCATAATCAATCGCGAGAATTCTGCCCATGCTGCTCCGCGTAGGAACGAACCAGTTCCTCAATCAGTTCATCGCGCTCAATCCGCCGAATGGTATTGCGCGCCTCGAGATGGTTCGTGATATACGCCGGATCTCCTGAAATTAAGTAACCCGCAATCTGATACACCGGGTTGTAACCTTTTTCTATCAACGCTCGATACGCCAGTTGGAACGCTTTTCTTGCAGTTTCATTCTCAACCCTAGGTTCGTAGCGCATTGTGTGGTCGAAATTCACCAGAGCCACCTCGCTTACCGTTAAGTTGAATCCTCGCTGCTCGGCAAAGAGCAGCGAGCGGATTCGCATTCACTTCACTTCTCACTGAGTTCGCCTAATCTGCCTGATTTCCTGCGAACTTGCGCACGATTGAAGCCGCACTTTCAATTGCGTCCTGAACTTTGGCCGCGTCCTTGCCGCCAGCCTGAGCTAAGTCTGGTCTGCCGCCACCACCGCCGCCAGCGATTTTGGCGACTTCTTTGACAATCTGCCCTGCCTGCAGACCTTTGTCCTGAAGGTCTTTGGACACCGCCGCGACAAACTGTGCTTTGTCATCGAGAGCGGATCCCAAAACGACCACGTAAGACGTCATGCGGTTGCGCAGTTGGTCCGCCATCTGTCGCAACCCGTCCATATCGGTGTCCGGGACAACGGCGGCCAGCAACGGAACACCCTGTACGGATGTAACCTGGCCAAGCAAATCGTTCGCACGGCCCTGACGCAATTTCCCGCGCACGGACTCAAGTTCTCGTTCCGTTTCGCGCAGTTCGTCGAGCAATCGCTCGATACGCGGGACAATCTCGGTCTTCTGCGTTTTCAATACGTGGGCAGCCATTTCCAGTCTGTCCTCAGTTTCCCGCACATTCTCGTAAGCATACCGACCCGTGACTGCTTCAATGCGACGCACGCCCGATCCGATACCGGCCTCTGACACAATCCGGAACAATCCAATCACACCGGTGCGATCAACGTGGCAGCCGCCACACAGCTCGATACTGTAGTCCCCAGCCTGCACAACACGAACAGTCTGTCCGTATTTCTCGCCGAACAACGCCATGGCACCCATTGCCTTTGCAGCGTCGATGTCCATCTCTTCAATCACGACCGGATAATCCTGCCAGACGGCTTGATTGACCTTCGCTTCCACTTCCCGCAGTTCTTCCTCCGTCAGTGCGCCGAAGTGAGAAAAGTCAAAGCGAAGCCTCCTCGCTTCGACCAGCGATCCCGCCTGTGCAACATGATGTCCCAGGACCTCGCGCAAAGCCTTATGCAGCAGGTGCGTCGCCGTGTGGTTCTTGATGGTGTCGCGCCGCCATTCGGTCCGGACAACGGCGTGCACCGCTGCCCCTTGCTGCAGCGTACCCTTTTGAACGCGCACTGTGTGCAGGTTCTGCCCGTGCGGTGCCTTGCGGACGGCGAGGATTTGTGCCTCGCCGCCGTCAAACAGGATGACGCCTTCATCCGCGAGTTGGCCGCCCGACTCCGCATAAAACGGTGTGATATCAAGGAACAGCTCGCCTTCGGCATCCGTTCCCAGCGCAGGAACTTCTTCTCCCGCCTGCACGATGGCAATGACCTTGCTGTCCGTCTCGAGCCTGTCGTAACCCACAAACTTGCTTGGCGCTGTGATGCCCTCCAGCGCCCCACGGTCAGCGTTCATGCCATCCGCGGCGTGCCTGGCGGAACGGGCTCTCTCCCGCTGCTCCTCGAGCAGTTGGTTGAAGCCTTCCCTGTCAACGCTGACACCAGCTTCGGCAGCAATTTCCTCCGTGAGGTCAAGCGGGAAGCCAAACGTGTCATACAGCCGGAAGGCGTCTGCACCCGATAGAACGGGCCCATTTGCTGCGCCAGGTGCCGCGCCGGTTTCCACGCCTGCCATGCCAGCCGGGCCACCTGCCGCAGTGCCTGGTGCCATATCAGTCTGGCCACCTGCCGTAGTGCCTGGTGCCATATCAGCCTGGCCACCTGCCGTAGTGCCTGGTGCCATATCAGCCTGGCCACCTGCCGTAGTGCCTGGTGCGCCGTGAGTGTCTGACTTCAACTCTGCCAGTTTCGACTGCAGCAATTGTTCGCCTTCGGTCAGGGTCTCGAGGAAGCGTTCTTCTTCCATACGAATGATGCGCGTGATGAAGTCAAGCTTCTCTCGCACCTCGGGGTAGTCATTGCCCATGATGTCCGCGACAACGCTCGCCAGTTGGTACAAAAACGGCTTTTCGACCCCGAGTTTCCGACCGCTGCGCACTGCTCTCCGCAGCAAGCGGCGAATGATGTAACTTCGCCCCTCGTTGCCCGGCAACACGCCGTCGCCAATGGCGAAGGCGACGGTGCGAACGTGATCGGCAATGATCTTGAGCCACACATCCGTGTGCCGCTCGCTGCCATAATGGACTTTCGCGATTTCTTCGGTCTTCGCGATGACGGGCTGGAACAAGTCCGTCTCAAAGTTGTTCGACACGTCCTGCATGATGGAAGTGATGCGCTCCAGCCCCATCCCCGTGTCGATATTCTTCTTCGGAAGCGGCGTGTATTCCCCGTTCGGCTCCTTGTTGTACTGCGTGAACACGAGGTTCCAGACTTCGAGGAACCGGTCGCAGTCACAGCCCGGGCCGCAAGTTGGTTGGCCGCAGCCGAACGATGTACCCCTATCGTAAAATATCTCTGAGCAAGGACCACACGGTCCCTCCCCGATTTCCCAGAAGTTGTCTTCGTCGCCGAGCACGATGCGCTCTTTCGGAATCCCGACCTTCTCATTCCAGATGGCGAAAGCCTCGTCATCGGAATGGTGGACGGTGACCGACAAAAGCTCGGAATTCAGTTCCAAGACTTTCGTCAAAAATTCCCACGCGAACGAAATTGCCTCATCTTTGAAGTAGTCGCCGAACGAAAAGTTTCCGAGCATCTCGAACATCGTCTGATGGCGCGCGGTATATCCGACATTTTCAATATCGTTCGTACGAATGCACTTCTGGGCCGTGACAATCCGCGGATTCTCCGGAATTTCGCGCCCGTCGAAGTAAGGCTTGAGTGGAGCCATTCCGGCATTAATCCAAAGGAGAGTCGGATCATTATGCGGAACCAGGCTCGCGCTTGGCAAAGCCATGTGTCCTTGACTGACAAAGTAGTCTTTAAACGCATTGCGAATCTCTTCAGCTGACATCCATTTCATGTCTGTGCCTCCTCACCTATCTGTGACGGCCTGTGGCGGCCTGTTACAACCTGGGACTGCCTGGGACTGCCTGGGACTAAACCTTAATTCGGGCCCGAGGTCGAGTAGCGAACGCAACCTTCCAGCCAACAAAAAAAGCCCCTCATCCCCACAGGGACGAGCAGCTCTCTCTCGCGGTACCACCCTGATTACGGGGAGGCAGGCTCCGCCGTCACTCTCATCGCGTTAACGGGCGAACCCGGCGTTGTTCAGCGCACTTGGGACTGGCTTCTGCATTCAGCTCGCGAAACACCTTGCAGCCTAGGGTGTTCTCTCTGGACGCCTGAAGGCGAATGCATACTTGATTCCCGCATCGTTTTTCGTTCTCCAAATAAGACCATGTATTCACCATAATAGGATTTCTGGTCACATTGTATTGAACAAACCCTGCTGTGTCAAATATACGCACACCCATTTGCAATGTCTCCGCAGAAGTTACTCTGAGCGAGTGGAGGGTGTGGAGGGTGTCGATGGCGCGCCAGAACCCCCCGGGGTATATAGCTATATCTAGGTATCACTTCTTACTCTAGACACATACCCGCCATGGTATATTTCAAATTTAGCGCTACCTTCGTATCCCTATTCGTCAACCCCAGGGGTATCGTAAGTATCATTCTGTATCCCATAGTCGATCCGATACCCCCCCTCCAAACCACCGAGCGATAGTTCTGTATCCTAGCTCGAGGGGTATACCCTCCCATGATTCGGCCTAGCTATACTTTTGCATCTTACGGCTGGGCGGGTACCCTTCGGGGCTCCTCGTGGAGGCCAAACTGCCGGCCCTCTGAAGCGGACCCGCATACCCATATGGGTATGCGCAAAGATCCAGCGATACTTTTGTACCTTCAACTCTAACCCCCGGGGGTATATTTCAAATTTAGCGCTACCTTCGTATCCCTATTCGTCAACCCCAGGGGGTATCGTAAGTATCATTCTGTATCCCATAGTCGATCCGATACCCCCCCTCCAAACCACCGAGCGATAGTTCTGTATCCTAGCTCGAGGGGTATACCTTGCCGTGATTCGGCCTAGCGATACTTTTGCATCTTACGGCTGGGCGGGTACCCTTCGGGGCTCTTCGTGGAGGCCAAACTGCCAGCCCTCTGAAGCGGACCTGCATACCTACACGGGTATATGCAAAAATGCAGCGATACTTTTGTACCTTCGACCCTAACCCCCGGGGGTATATTTCAAATTTAGCGCTACCTTCATATCCCTATTCGTCAACCCCAGGGGGTATCGTAAGTATCATTCTGTATCCCACAGTCGTTCCGATACCCCCCCTCCAAACCACCGAGCGATAGTTCTGTATCCTAGCTCGAGGGTTATACCCTGCCGTGATTCGGCCTAGCGATACTTTTGCATCTTCACGCATTACACGCCAACGTGACCCACGGGTGTCCCAATGTGCCCGAGAATGGTCACCAATCCAATGCATGCCGGTACGAGTGAAAACAGAATACAGATGACGCTGCGTCGCAGCTGAGATTCTCCTCCCCGCGTCAATGGGAAGAAGCCGTATACCGCCAACATCACACCTATCCATACCGTAACCCAATAAATGATGGCCAAGAGCGTTGCAAATTCATGTACATGGAGGCCTTTCAATATCCAACTTCCCACAAACACGATTCCGTCGACAACAGCCAAAGCGCTGACCCATAGAGGCATCCGCAACTCGTTCACCTCATCCCAAACTAAGGAAGTCCCATCAATCTCCTCATATTCTGCAGAAATTCATAGACTTTGTCTACGGAATGAAGTTTACGCCTGCGGCTGGCGAAGGTCTTTTACTGTCTTCAGCACAACCTTCACAACAGCCAAAATCGGCACAGCACACACCAGACCCAAAATGCCGCCGACTTCTCCACCGATAAGCAGGGCTGCTACGATGGCCATCGGGTGCATGTGCAGTGTCTTCCCCATGATCTGCGGTGAAATGAGGTTACCCTCCAGTTGCTGCACGACGACGTTTACAATCAATACTTTGAGGGCCATTTGCGGGCTTATCGAAAGTCCGAGAATCAGAGCGGGCGCAGCTCCAAGAAGTGGGCCAATGTACGGAATAACGTCCACCACGGCGAGAAACGTTGCAAACAAAAGAGCATACGGGAGCCCGATGATGAGGAACCCTGCGTAGGTTAGAACGCCGACAACCAACATCACCAACAACTGACTGCGCACATACGTGCCGAGGGTCTCATCCACCGTCAGCAACAACGTTTTGACCTGGGGCCTGCGCCTCGCCGGCAAGGTTCGAAGCAAGGACCGCCCGAGCGATCGTCCGTCTTTGAGCATGTAAAACACCAGAAATGGGACAACAAAAATCACAAAGATCGCACTCACTGTGCTTGTGAGCATGGTAAACAGGTTAGCGACCGATCCCGCTAGCCCCTGCTCCGCCCTTGTCAACGCATCCTCAATTCCCGTTCGAACCGCGTCCGGCAGATATTTCTTGTGTGCAGAGAGAGCCCCCGCCCACTGATCGATCTGTTGAATGAGAACCGGAAAATGAGCCGTCAATTGCGTAAACTGTCTCGTCACAGCAGGAATTGCCTGAAGGACGGCAATCGCGACTAACAAGACGAAAGCCAGGTAGATGACGAGTATCGCAACACCCCGTGGTACTTTCCGTCTGACGAGTAACTCCACGATGGGCTGTAACGCATAGGCGACAATCAGCGAAATGAGAAACGGAAGCAAGACGACGTAGATAACTTTCCAGACGTCCTGAAGGAATCCACGCAACATCCCCACCAAGTACAGGCATGCCAGCGTAACAAGGACTGACAGAGCGACTTTGAGATAGCGGCTTGATACATCCATGGCGCTCTCTCCTTCATTACTCCCGCTAAGAGATTCATGACCTTCGTCGGGGCGAGTCCCATCTGACCCCTGATGGCCTACCCCGAGCCCTCACAGACTCCCCAGACTGCTGACGGCCTACCCCGAAACAAACTCCCAGCACTTTCCCATATCGGCCGACCTTCCTGCAATAGCTTCCATCATTCCACAGTATATGCATGTCCTATTCACTTCATTTCGATGACAATGCTGCCGCTTAAGAAGAGGCATACACCCCCCATCGAAATGCATACCGTGTGAAGGAAGGCCTTGTCCATTCTGAGTCGAGGTGACCCGTATGGAAGTCGTAGTCGTCGCTTTGTTGGGATTTGCGGGCGCGCTGCTACGCTACGTCATCACAGAACTGACCGGATCGATAAATGGATTCCCCGTGGCGACACTTCTTATAAACCTAAGTGGCTGTCTCGTCCTTGGCTGGTTCTACACGGTGTCGGCACAGCGGATGTACGTTCACCCACTCATGCGCCTAGGAATTGGCACAGGCTTTCTCGGGGCATTCACAACTTTTTCAACCTTCGTCGTGGAGACCTGGAAGCTTGTTCAAGCGGGGTTGTACACCTTTACGTGGGTCTACGTGCTACTTACCGTCGCTGGCGGCATTATCCTCGGGTCTATTGGCGCGTGGTTAGGGCGTAGGCAGTCACGGTACCGTATGTCATCAAGATATCGAAGGGTTTAGGCATAATACGGTGCAAGACGGGAGGCAGGCCCAAATTTGCTGGAAGACGAGGTGGAGCCAGTGTGGGTTGGTTGTTGGTAGGAATCGGGGGAAGTCTCGGAGCTGTCTGTCGCTTTCTGGTTGGACGATGGACTGTGGCGCGTTACCCCTCGTCATTCCCTCTTGGTACGTTCGCTGTCAACGTGACCGGCGCTCTGCTTCTTGGACTCGTGACGCGGATCGCTGGACTGCTCTTACCCCACACTGCGACTGCTGCGAGCCTTTTTCTCGGGACTGGATTTTGCGGAGCATATACTACGTTTTCAACTTTTTCATATGAAACTGTGTCCTTCATAAGACAACACCGCGCACCAACAGCCGCCTTGTACGTCGCAGCGACGCTCATCGTCGGATTTGCAGCCGCGGGTCTTGGACTCTACGGCCTGCCGTTCCCACGATGACCACGATGACCAGGAAGGCGGATACAGCCAATAAATCGACACCTGACAGCGGCTACAGAGATAAAGAAAGAGGTACTCAAGGGAAGGGAAGAGGTAAAAAAGAGGGTAAAGAAAAATTGACCTGCCAAATTGGCAGGTCAATTTTCCATCAACTTTAGAAGACAGCCCCCCGAAGTTTACCTCATCGTCGGGCGTTCGAGATGGTGTTCGAGATTGTTATCGAGATGGCGTACGAGATATGTGAACTGACCCGGAGCTTATGGACTCCCTCGACTCGATTTTCACCAATTGAGCGCTGCAATCTCGTTTGGACTTGATTTCCTGAGGAGCAAGTCTCGAAGAGCAATTCTCAAGGAGCAAGTCTCAAAGACTTGGACCACGCATGATATCGCTCTCGGTTTCAGCCTAGAGCGATATCATGCGGTACCGGCCTCATACTCGAGGGTAGGAGCTAAGGGGTCAACCGCGACAAGTGAACCATCTTCGGCCACTTCGAACATCCGTACATCATCACCGGAGATGCTGAATTCCATAAAGCAACCCCAACAATAAAACTGGTTTGCACCAATTTTGCCGTAATCTCGTGAATTACAGTGCGGGCAACGCATCGTGTCGTCTCCTTTGCGGGAATAATCAACATCTAGCCTGTCCAGTTGACAGGATGGTTAAACTATAGAAATGCATATCACGTGGAAACAGAACGTAGATTGGAGTGTAATACTACCCCAGGTTTACGATGCAGCAAGAGAGCCCAAACGCACACACGCAAAAAGACCGCGCTTCGATTGTCGGCCCACTGCAAAGAAAGTTTGAAGGCTAAAATATACAGAAACCTTACTATCATCGTACCCCATTCCAGGCATTGTGGCAACGGTAGATTCCGTGAAAACATCGTATTTCTCTAAATTACGAAATCTTCAACCCCTCGCGATGTTGCCCGCAACACAAATGTCTCCTGACCCTAGCCACGTCTCAAGACGTCGCACACAAGGCCACGCAGTGGTCTGAATGCGTCAATGACTGTCACGCCGAAACCAAGCAACGGTATCTTGGATGATGACGATGGCCCGGGCAATCTCATCTTCTGTCGTTTCGTCGGAAAAGCTGAAGCGCACGGATTCGCGCGCAGCTGATTGGCTCAGCCCGACTGCCAGCAGCACGTGGCTCGGGTCAAGACTTCCCGCAGCACACGCCGATCCGGCGGACGCAGCAACACCCTCGATGTCTAGGCGCATCAACAACCTGTCCGCTCGGACCCCGACAAACCGCAAGTTCAATATCTGCGGAACCGCATCCGCCGGGCTATTCCATACGACGTCAGGAATCTGCTCCAGACCGCGCCGCAACTGTTGTGACCGCTCTGCAATCATGCCACAATGATGGTCAAAATGTTGCTCCAGCCACTCAACTGCAGCACCGAAGCCGACAATGCCTGCGACGTTTTCTGTCCCTGCACGCCGATCTCGCTCCTGCGCCCCCCCGCGCAACACTGACTTCCACCGTGTCCCCCGTCGGCTGTATAGCGCCCCGATGCCCTTTGGTCCGCCCAATTTATGAGCCGTAAAGCTGGCAAAATCGACGCCAAGGTCCTCGAGACTCAGTCGAAATGCCCCTACCGCTTGAACCATATCTGAGTGCACCAAAACCCCGGGATGCTCCGCATGAACGCGGTGAGCCAGTTCCTGAATCGAATTGACTGTTCCCAATTCATTGTTGACCGTCATCACGGACACGAGCAGTGTATCGGGACGGATGGCATCGAGAACATCGGCAACCCGTACCTTACCATGGCCGTCTGTCTTTACAACAGTCACCTCAAGTCCTAGTTCCTCGAGGAGATGGCAGGTGTGAAGAACCGCGTGATGTTCCACCGCAGACGTAATCATATGTTTTCTTTCCGGCCGAGCCAACCAGGCACCAAGCAAGGCGCTGTGGATGGACTCCGTCCCACCACTCGTAAAAGTCAGTTCACTATCATGACAACCGACAAAGCGGGCGATGATGCCGCGCGCGTTATCAACCGCAGATCTCGCCGTGCGGCCAAGTCCGTAAATGCTCGACGCATTACCATACTCACCCGTCAAAAAAGGCAGCATCGCCGCCTTGACATCACTCTTTATCGGTGTGGTTGCCGCATAATCGAGGTAAATCACTAGACGTCACACTTTCTACCTTCTGAATGTTAAACTCATGTTCCGTACGAGGCCTGTCAAGTACCTCCGGCTCCCGTTGGCTCCCGTTATGCCACAACAGTTCCTGGGTACAACACGTGTACAATCCCAGAGTCCTAGATATAGTACATGTACGACCCCTGCTGGCGTTCTCGCATTGCAACCAAATCCTGTAATGTAACATCTGACAGTACGCTGCGAATGGATTCTTGGAGCCGCGCCCACAGGTCGTGAAAGCCGTCATCTACTTCGCCATCGACAATTTCCAGCGGCCCCTCAAGGGTTAGGATTGCATCGGCCGCCGTTATCTCACTGCCCGACTTGGCGAGAATGTACCCGCCATACGCACCTCTTACGCTCTTTACAAAACCTCGGTTGCGCAGCGGCGCAATCAACTGTTCCAGGTAGTGCTCAGACAACCCTTGTCGTTCTGCGATGGTTTTCAAGGCAACTGGTTGGCCGTTGTCGTTTTGAGCGAGATCGACGAGCAACATCAGGCCGTAGCGACCTTTGGTGGAGATCTTCATCGGCTTCCCCCTTTCTTTCTCGCCAGCGCCACGCCATCGGTGGCGTAGGCACCGGTCCTACTGCTTCCTTGCTTCCTTGCTTCCTTGCTTCCTTGCTTCCTTGCTTCCTTGCTTCCTTGCTTCCTTGCTTCCTTGCTTCCTTGCTTCCTTGCTTCCTTGCTTCCTTGCTTCCTTGCTTCCTTGCTTCCTTGCTTCCTTGCTTCCTTGCTTCCTTGCTTCCTTGCTTCCTTGCTTCCTTGCTTCCTTGCTTCCTTGCTTCCTTGCTTCCTTGCTTCCTTGCTTCCTTGCTTCCTTGCTTCCTTGCTTCCTTGCTTCCTTGCTTCCTTCTTTACTGCCGGCTTACTGTCTTTATATCTGTGCGTTCCTGGTAATACGGTTTCGCGTCTACCCCAATTGGCCAGTAGTTTTGCTCGACAGTGTGCCCCGGGTAGTCGTGCGGGTACAAGTAGCCAATCCCACTACCGAGCTTCGAAGCACCTTGATACCCGGTACCTCTCAGGTGTGGTGGCACGCTGAGCGGGAGACCGTTTTCGATGTCACTTAGCGCTTCGTTCACAGCCTTGTACGCGGCGTTCGATTTTTGCGCACTCGCAAGATACGTTGTCACCTGCGCCAGGATGATGCGCGCTTCAGGCATCCCGATGTGCTGGACGGCCGTCAATGCAGAGGTCGCGAGAACGAGACCCATCGGATCGGCGTTGCCTACATCCTCGGACGCCGAAATCATCAGACGTCTGGCGATAAACCGTGGATCCTCTCCGGCTGCCAGCATCTTCGCGAGCCACAGCACAGCGGCGTCCGGGTCGGAGCCGCGCACGGACTTGATGAAGGCGGAAATGGTGTCGTAATGTTCGTCACCGGCAGTATCATACACAATCTGCCGTTCCTGCATCGAAGCGAGCGCGTCGTCTTTCGTCACAACAACAGCCCCGTCGGCCTGTACGCCGGTGGACAAGACAGCGAGCTCAAGGGCGTTTAGAAGCCGCCTGGCGTCTCCGCCGCATCCCCTCACCAACACGTCTTTCGCTTCGCTTGTCACCGTCGCGCGCATGAACCCGAGCCCTCGTGCATCATCGGCCAGCGCCCGGTCAATTAAAGTCCCAAGAGCCGCCTCGTCGAGTGGTTGCAGGCGAAACACGTGCGATCTCGATACCAAAGCCGGGTTCACCTGGAAATACGGGTTTTCCGTGGTCGCGCCAATCAATGTGAGGAGGCCCTGCTCCACGTATGGAAGAAGTGCGTCTTGTTGAGCTTTGTTAAAGCGATGGATCTCGTCGATAAAGAGCACCGTCTTCCGCTGGTACATCGACCGTTCGTCTTGGGCCGTCCGAACCACTTCACGAATGTCTGCGACACCTGCGGACACTGCGTTCAACGTCATGAACCGCGCCTTGGTGGACTGGGCGATGACTTGCGCCAGCGTGGTTTTGCCTGTCCCAGGTGGACCGTAAAAGATGGCGGAAGACAGCCGGTCCGCTTCAATGGCTCGACGCAGCAAGGTGCCAGGCCCGACGATATCTTCTTGTCCCACAAGTTCATCGAGAGCACGCGGACGCATACGGTACGCGAGTGGTGCAGAGTCTACCTGCTCCCGTTCATCCGCCAGTTCAAACAGGTCCATTAGTGAACCCTCGCTCCGTTTACAACATGATGGACGGCGTCAACCGTACTTTCCAGGTCTTTGCGGGTCACGTCGTGATGCGTGACAAAGCGAACCAGCGACTCACCAAAGGAGGTTGCAAGCACGTTCTGCTCTTTTAGACGACTGAGAAAGTCCGGAACAGAAAGTCCGGTGTTAGCAATGTCGGCGATGACGATATTTGTCTCTACTTTGTCGAGAGCGACATGCACACCATCCATTGTCGCCAGTTTCTCGGCAAGGAAACGGGCATTCTCATGATCTTCCGCCAGGCGTTCTACCATCTTCGTGAGGGCAACAATTCCAGGTGCTGCAATCACACCAGCCTGACGCATGCCGCCACCCATACGTTTGCGCCACTGGCGGGAGCGTTCGATGAAATCCCGCGGACCAACCAGGACGCTGCCAACGGGTGCGCAAAGACCTTTGGACAGACAAATGGAGATGGTCTCGACGTCCTTCACAACTTCACTGACTGGAACCCCGAGTGCCACGGCAGCGTTAAATACCCTGGCTCCGTCCATGTGAACCGGGATACCAGCGTTATCTGCAATCTCTCGCACGCCATTCAAGGCTTCAAGCGGCCAAACCGTTCCGCCGGCGCGGTTGTGGGTATTTTCTACCGCGATGAGGGCGGTCCGAGGTTGATGAACGTCTTTCGGGCGAATTGCCCGCCGAATTTGTTCTGGCGTCATGATGCCGTTGTCGGTTGGAATCTGACGGACCTGGGCCCCGTTGAACACAGAAATCGCAGCGGCTTCGTAATAAAAGATGTGAGCCTGTGCTTCCGTGATGACTTCTTCCCCGGTACTAACGTGCGTTGCAATCCCCACTTGGTTTCCCTGGGTACCGCTGGTTACAAACAATGCAGCTTCTTTGCCAAGCATGCTTGCGGCCAATTCTTCCAGCCGTAAGACGGTCGGGTCTTCCCCGTACACGTCATCTCCGACCTCAGCCTCATACATGGCCTTTCGCATTTCCTCTGTTGGCTTCGTGACTGTGTCGCTCCGCAAATCTATTTTGTCTGTCACACACTCCACTCCCGTCAGGTCCATCTTGCAATTCCATTTCACAAATTTGTCCCCGGACATCCGTCCCAGCAATTCCATTTCACAAATTTGTCTCCGGACATCCGTCCCAGCAATCCATTTCACAAATTTGTCTCCGGACATCCGTCCTAGTAATCCATTTCACGAATTTGTACCCGGACATGATGCCACAAATCAATCCCACACGTCGAACACAAAACTGGCTCCACTTGTCGCACTCAAAAGCCCGTGAATGTTTCGAGTATAAATCCGAGTAATTCAGTCGGTCAAGTCCTATGTCCCCGACGCGACCTCTATCGCCAGGTGAAGCCCTTTAACCTCTAGATGCTGGGATAAACCAAAAAGGCGGCTGAAAATTCTCAGCCGCCTTTTCCGTATGTAGGCTACCCCGCACCTGCCGTGAAACCTTCCGTTTTGAACCTGCTCTCGCAGGTGGGTGTCCTGCGCAGTCTGTTTGCAAGTCCACGTCAACAATGTGAGTGGCATGTGCGTGCAACCGCGACTCGAACTCCCTCAAAAAAGGTGTTGGCTCAAAACACCTAAGGCTTGCACCAACAGCGCAGGGAGAGCTACCTTGTCATGATGCAGGTCTACGATAACTGCATCGGTTTGTGTGTTTATGTTACCACCGTCACGACTGTCAGGCAAGGTTTAAACCAATGGTTCTACTGGATTGCCTTTCCGCAGCGACAGGTGCAGTACTTCGAGTTGTTCCTCGCTGACCCCAGACGGAGCGCTCATCAATAAGTCTGTGCCGCTCGATGTCTTCGGAAATGCGATGCAGTCTCGGAGCGATTTGCCGCGGCCCATAATCATGACCAGTCTATCGAGGCCAAAGGCGATACCGCCGTGCGGCGGTGTCCCGTACTCAAACGCGTCGAGCAGGAAACCAAATTGTTTGCGGGCCTCTTCCATGCTGAACCCGAGCGCCCTGAACATTCGCTCTTGCACCTCACGCTGGTAAATACGCATGCTGCCGCCGCCGATTTCGTAGCCGTTGAGAACGAGATCGTACGCCTGTGCCCGCACATTGCCCGGGTCTGACTCGAGCTTATCGAGGTCTTCCCACTTCGGCATCGTGAAGGGGTGATGCTCAGCGACGTAGCGGCCCTCTTCCTCATCGTAGCCAAGCAGCGGGAAGTCCACCACCCAAAGAAATTTATAAACGTTTTCGTCAATCAGTTGCAGTGCCTCGCCAAGTTGCAAGCGCAGTGCCCCAAGTGCTTGACGGACAACGCTTGTCCCTGCAGCTGCGACCAAAACGAGATCACCCGCGTTTGCCCCGCAAACACTGACGATTTGCGCCAACTCATCGTCTGTCAGGAACTTTGCAATCGATGACTTGACACCGTCTTCCGTCACAGCGACGGTGGCGAGACCCTTAAGACCGTACGTCGCCACAAACTTTGTCAGGTCATCGACTTGTTTGCGCGAATATGCTGCACACCCTGGGGCTACCAGCGCTCTCACCGTTCCACCCGCTTCGAGCGCGTCTGTAAAGACCCGAAATGCTGTACCAGATGCTGCCGCATCAAGGTTCACAATTGGCATTTCAAAACGCAAGTCCGGCTTGTCAGAGCCATACTTGTCCATCGCCTCAGCGTAAGACATGCGCATGAACGGACGCGGCACCTCGACGCCAAGGACATCCTGGAACACACCCTGGAGCATTTGTTCCATCATCGACTGGAAGGTGTCGAGTGGAATGAACGACTGCTCAATGTCAAGCTGAGTAAATTCTGGCTGGCGGTCTGCACGCAGGTCCTCGTCGCGGAAACAACGCGCAAACTGGTAGTAGCGTTCAAGGCCCGAGACCATTAAGAGTTGCTTAAACAGCTGCGGAGACTGCGGCAATGCGTAGAACGAGCCAGCCTGTAGGCGACTTGGCACAAGATAGTCTCGTGCCCCTTCGGGCGTGCTCTTCGTCAAGATAGGTGTCTCAACCTCGACAAATTCCTGGTCGTTCAAGTAACCGCGCAGAGCCTGATTCACTTGGTGGCGGAGCATCAGCATCTGTTGCATCTGCGGACGACGCAAATCGAGGTAACGATGCCGAAGTCGTACCGTCTCGTCAACGTCAACGTCGTTCTGGATGTAAAACGGCGGCGTTTTCGATCCGTTTAAGATGTCCAAGTCCCGCACAACAACTTCGACGCGGCCAGTCTCCAGTTTGGGGTTGACGGACTTTTCATCCCGCAGTTCGACGATGCCGCGCACTGTAAGCACGTACTCGTTGCGAAGCTCATTACCCAGTTCCATCGCCGCTTTGGTGGTCCCTTTGGCAGTGTCGAACACCAACTGCACGATGCCGCTGCGGTCACGCATATCCACAAAAATCAGGCTGCCTAAATCCCGACGCCGGCTTACCCACCCTGCAAGAACCACTTCTGTTCCGGGCTTAACGTCCTTCGTTTCCAGTGTCCGATGCGTTCTAGTCATAGTTTGCATCTCTTCAGACCCCTTTGCTCAGCTGATGGATTGCGTCGTCCCAGGTCAGTTCCACTTGTTCACCCGTAGCGAGATGCTTCAGTGCTACGCGCTCTGCCTCAACTTCACTCTCGCCAAGTACGGCAACGTACCTGGCCTTCAACCTATCCGCTGCCTTGAATTGGGCCTTGACGCTGCGACCGAGATAATCCCTATCGGCAGTGAAGCCGTGCTGGCGAGCCTTCTGTAACAGCGTTACAGCAGCCCGCTTCCCAGCCTCATCAACACCCACCACATACAAGTCCAGTTGCGGTTCCTGTTTCGCACCAAGAGCTTGTGCCTCGAGAACCATCAAAACCCGCTCGATGCCGCCCGCAAAGCCAATCCCAGGCGTCTCGGGACCGCCCACCTGGGCCACAAGACTGTTGTACCTGCCCCCACCGCCGAGAGAACTATACCCGTCGGCAACGTACTCCCAGGCGGTTCTGGTGTAATAGTCGAGACCGCGAACCAAGTGTGGATTGAGGTGGAACTTGACGTCCATTGTCGTAAGCGCGCTTTGCACCGAGTCAAAGTGATTGCGGCAATCATCACACAAGGAATCAATGATGGTGGGCGCTTCGAATTCGCGAAGCAACGCCTGACAGGATTCATTCTTACAATCAAATATCCGAAGCGGATTGCGTTCGAGGCGCGACTGGCAATCCGCACACAGTCTATCCGCCACAGGACGCAAGCGTCGAATCATTTCTTCTTTATGAAGCGGCCGACACACGCTGCAACCAACGCTATTTAGTTCTACAGCAACGTTCTTCACTCCGAGGTTATCAAGGATATCCAGGTTGAGTGCGATGACCTCAGCATCGACGGCTGGGTCTTCCGAACCCAGTACTTCACAACCGTACTGGTGAAACTGCCGATCTCGCCCCTTTTGCGGTTTCTCATACCGAAACATAGCGCCAATGTAGTACAGCTTCACCGCGTCTGCATTGCCGTAGAGCTTATTCTCGACGTAGGCCCGAACCACACCCGCCGTGCCTTCAGGACGGAGTGTAAGCGACCGATTCCCACGGTCCATGAACGTGTACATTTCCTTTTCCACAATGTCTGTGGTTTCGCCGACCCCTCGCGCAAACAACTCCGTGTGCTCGAATACAGGAGTGCGAATTTCTCGGAAATTGTACAGTCGACAGACTTCTCGGACCGACGCCTCAAGCTTCTGCCAGTGTTCGACAACACCTGGTAGAATGTCTTCCGTCCCACGTGGACGCTGGGTTAACATGTCATGTGCTCCTCTCTGAAAACAATGTCCGAACCGTCTGTGCGGCGGCCATCTGTGACGTTGCGGTCTGTGCGGCGGCCATCTAAAGTAGTTGCCACCTGTGCACCCGCCACGTTTGCGGCGGCCACCTGTGCTACGACCATCTTCGGCAACCGTCTGTGCCGCGGCCATCCTGCAGTTTCAATCAGGTGTCGGCTTTAGGTGTATGTGCTTTTGAGAAAATCAAAAAACGCGCCTCCTCCTGTCGCTTCGACAGGGACGGAAAAAGCGCGCTCCGTGGTGCCACCCTGATTGAGACATCGGTATCCATGCCCGACATCCCCACTCATCTGCGCGTAACGTGCGCATACGCCACATGCTTTGGCATCGAATGCTTTGGCATCGAAATGCGTTCACAAGGGTTCTTCAAGGTGTCTTTCACTGTTTTCGGCGAGCTTGCTTCCACCCTCGGCAAGCCTCTCTGTGCACCGCGATGACAGCTACTGTCCTTGGCATCGAATCTTAGACCGTATATACCAATAGCAATTTATGGGCGATATTATACTGATATCTGCGACGCCCGTCAATTGTTTCATTCCTTGTTTCTAATTCTTCCCTGTGCGGTCCCATAATAGTCGCCATACGCTTGGCGTCACATCCAGTGGCAGCACATCGCTGTCTTCGAGACGGAGCAGCGCTGACAAATCGGATCGCGTTGATTCAAACAAGTCCCAAGCCAGATACGCACGTTGCTCGTCAGCTTCACATACGTGCATGTCCATCCCCCTCTGCTGGTTTCTGACGGGTAGCGTACCCAGACCAGCGAGGGAATTATGCAATACGACCTAGCGGTCACTTTAGGCTTGTTGTTGCTGGCCCCATTCGCGCAGTGAAGTCATCACTATGTCCTCTTCCCCCGGTTGCAGTGTTCTGACATCCCAAAGCACAGTATCGCGGCTGACACGACCCACAACTGGAACCGATGGAATCGTTCGTAACTGTTCCGCGAATTTGTCGGCCGCCAACCCCTGTGTGCGAAGGATGAGGATGCGCGTCGACAAGGTTTCTCCTGGAAACGATCCACCCCCAATCGTGGATTCACCGTCCTGCAGTTCTACTTGGACGACTTTGCAGAGCATCTTGTCGCTGCGAATAGCCGCTGCAAGGGCCGTGGCCCGAGAGGCGACACTGTCATACGACTCCGTGATCATCCGCACCACAGGGATGTAGGTTTTTGCCAGCGTATCATCCAGATGGTCCATGAGCGTAGCCTCGAGTGCTGCCAATGTCATTTTGTCAAGACGAAGTGCCCGCGCCAAAGGATGATGCTTCATCTTCTGAATCCAAGCCTTCTTGCCAACAATCAATCCGGCCTGTGCACCGCCAAGCAATTTGTCTCCGCTGAAGGAGACCACGTCTACCCCCGCACGAACACAGGCCTTGACGGTGGGTTCGTCGCCAATTCCGACAGCCTGGTAGTCAAACAAGGCACCACTGCCGAGGTCTTCGTACAGCGGGATGTTACGTCTATTCGCCAGCATCGCCAAGTCCCTGCGCTCCGTCTGCTCCGTGAATCCTAAAATTCGGTAATTGCTCGTGTGGACCCTAACGATGACTTTGGTGTGGTCGGTCACCGCCTGCTCGTAATCCGCAAGTCTGGTTTTATTGGTCGTTCCGACTTCGACCAGATTGACCCCACTGTATGCCATAATGTCAGGAATTCGAAACGATCCGCCGATCTCGACCAATTGCCCGCGCGAAACAATCCCGTCACCACCCGCACCGAGTGTCGACAGCACCAACAAGACCGCCGCAGCGTTGTTGTTGACCGCCATCGCCGCCTCAGCCCCCGTCAACTCACACAGTATACCTTCGACGTGGCTGTGCCGTGACCCTCGAACCCCAGGAGGAATGTCAAATTCGAGGTTGCTGTATCCGCGTGCGATTGTCGTCATAGCGTGTAGGGCGCGTTCACTAAGCGGTGCTCGACCCAGGTTGGTGTGAATGACGGTACCTGTTAGGTTGATGACGGATCGGAGATGCGGCTCGAATCGCTGGTTAAGCCAACGCTCGGCCGCAAGCGCAATGCCCTCTACCGACGTCTGCTGCTCCCACGCCGCATCGTCAAGGATGGTGGTTCTCGGTGCGGCCGGGGCACCCGGGGCTGCCGGCGCGGCACCTGGGGGCGATGCGGTTGAGGCTTCCGGGGCGACCGGGGCACCAGACGCCGGGAGCTGTCCGACCGAGGCTTCTGGGGCACCAGGCGCGGCACCCGCCGGCGATGCGGCAGAGGCTTCCGGGCCACCAGACGCCGCACCCGCCGGCGATGCGACCGAGGCTTCCGGGCCACCAGACGCCGGGAGCTGTCCATATCCACTTACCTGACGCAGTCGACTTAACACGTTCGTAAGTGCGGCTGCCAGCAGGTCACGGGGAGTATCGGCAAACTTCTCCCGAATGGTTGGTTCGTGAAGTAACTTCCCCACAGCCGGCAGGGAACGAAGTCTTGCGTGCTCGTCCATCTCGCGCCTCCAAATTGAGTTTACCCACACTTTACCACAGCCGCAGCCACACATGCCTGCACACATGGCTGCATGGATGGCCGCCTGGGCCCTGCATTTGGTGGGTGGCCTGCCTCCTATGGATGAGGGCAGAATCGAGGAAACCTCGGTTTGATTGTGCAGACTCCCACTTTGTCTGATGTGGTACGATGATGCGTGGCGGAATAATGAGCTGAGAACGCGCTATTCGAACCGCTTCAACAACTGTTGATTGGAAATAACGCGCTCTGAGCGCGTTATAATCCGAAACGGTCAACAATAACGCCTTGCCACGGCGTTATTTGCTCAAATCGAGCGCTTAGCGCTTCCGCGACGCGTTATTCTTCGCTGGCAACGGTGGCTCCAAGTTGAATAGCGCGCTGGTAACGCGTTATGCTGACTCGCCAGCTGAATGCGCGTCGCTTACCCACGGTGGATGCGTAAGGGAGTGCTGACCCGCCAGCTGAGTGCGCGGTGCTTACGCACCGTAGGTACGTAAAGACGCACCCGGTCGGTTGGCAGAGTACTACTTAGGCATGGTGGAAGAAAAAGTGTCGCGCTAGAGACCTGAGAACGCGAAACACAGCGACGAGAGGATGAACGAACACATGGATACAACGCAGTCTCGACTTTGGCATGAACGGGCTCAGGCAGTCATCCTGGGCGGTGTCAACAGTCCATCGAGGGCATTTAAAGCCGTCGGAGGCGGTTATCCAATTGTCATGGCTAAAGGTCAGGGATCACACTTTACAGATGTGGATGGCAATGATTACATTGACTTCCTGGCAGCGTACGGCCCACTTATCCACGGTCACGCCCATCCTGTTGTGGTTCGGGCCATTCAAGAAGCGGCAGTAGATGGCATCCTTTACGGTACGCCGACGCCTTTTGAGGTCGAATTTGCTGAGACTCTGCGGGCTGCCATTCCTGACCTCGAACGGATCCGCTTTGTCAACTCCGGGACCGAGGCTGTGATGACCACGATTCGTGTGGCCAGGGGTGTCACTGGGCGTAACAAGTTGATAAAGTTTGAGGGCTGCTACCACGGTCATTCGGACGCGATGTTGGTGGCAGCTGGGTCAGGTCCATCGTCCATTGGGATTCCAGACAGCGCTGGAATCCCCCAAACCACTGCTTCTGATGTCATCACTGTGCCTTTTAACGACTTGTCGGCGCTTGAGGAAGCCCTGCGAGTGCACGGCGAGGACGTGGCCGCGGTGCTGGTCGAACCCATTGTCGGGAACTTTGGTATGGTGGCGCCGGAAAGTGACACGTACTTGCAATCCGTGATTGACATGGCCCACGCCTCAGGAGCACTTGTCATCTTTGACGAAGTGATTACTGCCTTTCGCTTCCACTACGGTTCTGCGGCTCAGCTCTACGGAGTCCACCCTGACTTATTCGCGATGGGCAAGATTATCGGTGGCGGGCTGCCGATTGGGGCCTATGGCGGCAACCGCGAGATCATGGAAAAGGTCGCCCCTCTCGGCCCTGTCTACCAGGCTGGAACGATGGCCGGGAACCCTGCATCCATGAAAGCCGGCATGGCCTGCTTGTCTATTCTGCGTGACCCGAGTGTGTACGAGGAAATGAGTCGGCTGGGGGCAAAGCTTGAACACGGTATCCTGGAGAGTGCGGCACGAGCAGGATTGCCTGTGACTATCAATCGGATCGGCGGCGCGTTCACGGTTTATTTCGGTATCGATAAGGTCACTCAATATCAGCACGCCAAAGCGTCCGACGGCGAACTTTTTGCAGAGATGTTCCGCGGTCTGATGGCACGCGGAGTATTCATCGCTCCGTCTAAATACGAAGCCTGGTTTGTCTCGACAGCGCACAACGATACCGACATCGAGAAGACCCTTGCGGCTGTAGAATACACATTTCAAGAAATGAAGTCCCGTCGCTGATGCTGCACGGCCACCTGAAGGGATGGGCACCGCACGACCGTCACCCCAGAATCCCGACGGTCGTCTAACCCTGCGGGACACCTATCGCACCAGCAACAGAGGCTGCCTTCACCCCGAACCGGGTGCGGCAGCCTCTTGGCTCGTTCAACTCGCGCTTTTCATTCTTGGGATGACGCTCATTCTTGCGATCCGCCGATGATCATCACACGGCGACGCCAGTCACGGATGAGCTTACATCACGTCAGCCAACTGACCAATCACGTCACCTTTTGGTCGGTAACCGATAATCTGCTTGACAACCTTGCCATTCTTGAATGCAAGCAAGGTCGGGATGCTCATGATGCCAAACTGCTGTGCAGTCGCCGGATTGTGGTCGACGTCAAGCTTGCCAACAACAATCTGACTCTCGTATTCTGATGAAATATCCTCTAGGACCGGCGCCATCATCTTGCATGGTCCACACCAAGTTGCCCAAAAGTCGACCAACACCAGTTTATCTGACTGCAAAAACGCAGAAAAGGTCTGATCTGTAACTTGTTGAGTCGCCAACTATAAAACCTCCCAGCATGTTCGTGCGCGCAATGCACGTGTTTTTTTCCTCAACTATTGTATCATAAGCAGGAACCAACTCACCAACACAGGAAACTACATGCCGGATACAGCATTTTGTGTCTCGGTTGGTCACACGCCCTCGTCATATGCCTCCGTTGCACGCTTCGTTACACGCCTTCCCCACCCCTCCGTCACACGCCTCTGTTGCACGCCCTCCGTCACAAGCCCTCCGTCACAAGCCCTCCGTCACAAGCCCTCCGTCACACGCCTCTGTTACACGCCTCTGTTACACGCTGCGCACGCGACGGCTAATCTGAAAGGATAAGAAAAAGCAGGTGACAATTAAGACCCCAGAAATCCACCACGCCTCAACGACATCGTAGCGACTGGCTACCGTCTGCAGCGGCAACAGCCAGTAGAGCAAGGACGCCGCAATCAGTATTCCCGGCACCAGTTGATGTCGCAAGCGAAAAAAGCCGAAGATTAGAGCCCCTGCAGCGAGCGTCAGGCCGCCTGTTAAGAGCGCCTGTCCGTTGAGTTGCCACGGGGTCAGCCAGATACCTAGGGCTGGAACGATAGTGCTTTGAAACACCATGGCTCCCGTAATATTACCGAGGGCCAAGGCGTCCTTTTCTTGCCTTATCCACACGACACTATTAAGCGTCTCAGGAAGCTCAGTGACGAGTGGAATCAAGATAGCGGAAAGAACGAAAGGCGGAAGGTTCCACAAGGACGCAATCTGCTCAACGCCCTTTGAGAGCAAGTGCGCACCTCCCACAATTGCCAGCAAAGAGGCAGCCAATTGGACGCCAACCGCCGCTGCACTTGGCGATTCGGCTTTCCACTGCACGTAAAGCGGATGGAGGTCCTCAGCATCGCTTGAACTGGCCCCCCGAACCGTTCTCCAGACGAACAGACCGTACAGCGCCAACAGGACAAACGGGGCCGTGGTGTGTAACCAGGGAGACCTGATGATACCGATGACGAGCACACCTGAATAGGCCATGAGAAAGAAAGACATGTCGCGATGAAAAGACTGCTTTTGCACCATGAGTTGCATTGGATTGCGCACTTTACCGCGCGTGAGTAATAACGACAACGCGAGTATTAGTGACCCTAGCGTGACCAATAAAAAAGGGGCTCCGAGTATCCCCCCGATTCCAACCTCTTCTGAAGCATGATTTCCCCGCCCGAGCAGGATTGCGGTGACAGGAACTGCGGTCTCCGGCAAGGCCGTTCCGAGTGCTGCGAGGACGCTGCCGACCGCCCCCTGTCCCAACTTTAGTTTTACACCGAGCCATTCCACCGCATTCGTGAATAACTCAGCGCCAAACAGCACCATTAAGAGTGCCAAAATCATGAGTACCGCAATTCGCATAGCCTTCCCCCCAAGCACCGTCCCTAATCTGTACGCGCAAGCCCGTCCGATTATGCGGCGGTGCCATCGAAGGCAACACAGTATATGGAATCCATACAAAAAGGCGCGGGCCATGTTCGGCCTGCGCCTTAGATTGCGACACTCGATGTCGATGACAGAGAGCATTATTCCTGTCTCGCAGCATCCTTCACTCGTTCGACAGCAACAGACTCATGAACGGTTTGGCAATCTCGTGTACGTCCGCCTTGCGGTCAACAAAGAGTGCAAACCAGTGATCTTGATTACCGCTAAGGAACCAAATCTTCCCTTCTTCGCCGACCACAGAGGTTTCAAGCACATGCGACAATCCAACTTCACGCTGAAGGTTGGTGACGCTGCGCTTGTACATCCGCAAGACGTCAAGGAAACTGTGTTCGTACTCGCGGTCTGAAGCACCAGCGGTGTCGTTGTGAAAAGCAACCCAGCCCATGACATTCACGTCACCGGACAAACGTAGGAAGACGTCATGCCACTCACTTGAATCAAACTCCGGAACCGATGCCCCGTGGAGAAAATAAGGCAGAGGACTGCGGTCAAACATCTTCTTCCCTTGTCCTTGACGCTGCCGATAGTGCGAAGCCACAACCTCTACGTCGTGAGACTCGTTCTCGCGCTGTGCTGGCTTGTCTTCGGGTGACGGAACCGTGGTCGCTGTTTCCCTGGCAGCGTCCTGTGCGTGATGTCCGCGGCCACGGCGTCGACTCACCGTATCCTCTTCGCCACCATTTCCGCCCCCATTTGGAGCGTCTGATTCCTTGTTCTGCTTCGCAACCGTCGACGAGTCTGCACCCGCCGTCGTTGGCAACGTCCCAGGCGTATCCTTCGTGGATGCGTCTGTCTCGACGTTGTCATCGGTGTGAGCGGAAGCTGCGTGAGCAACTGTTTCATGACTGGAAGCTTCATGAAGCGCCCCGTTGTCCTGCTTGACCTTGTTTTTGCCGCGCCGGACCATGAGAATATTCATCCAAATTAACAGCAACAACAAAATGAGCACAGCCGCAACAATTACGAACATCGAACCTTGCAAGCGCCCACCTCCTCTCCAGATTCACCGAAGCGGAACCGACCTGACTGTTTCTGAGATTGATGGACCCACAAACCCCATTTACACGCCGATCTCGTGCGTACAATGATGACCACTACGCAGAGAGCCAGTTTTTTACCTATGGATACGAACGGTCACATTCATCTGCGGAATAATGTACTTGCCTTGCTTTGCGTCGATGGAAATGCGAATGGGAATCCGTTGCACAGTCTTTGTAAACGATCCGGTTGAGGCACCTGTTGGCAACGGCGATGACGCAGCAGCAGACTGATTGCTGATGCTCAGTATGCTTCCGCTGAACGAATCGCCGGGATAGGCATCCACATAAATGTCAACCACCTGACCCACGCTGACGTTGCGGATTTCCGTCTCCGGAACGTAAGCCGTCACATACTCGTGGTGGATATCCGCCACTGCGCCAAGCATCGTCCCCTGCCCAACAACTTCCCCGACAGTCGCGGCACTTTGTACTATCTGACCACTTATCGGAGCTGTAATGTTCATGGTTTGCCCGGTCGGCAATTTTTCAATACCGATGACGTCTCCAGAACTGACAGTGGATCCGTCTGAAACGTTCCAGGTTGTCAACTTTCCGGGTGTCAATCCAACGACGTAACTCATGTTTGCATCAACATGTGCGTCATTCACCGTGATGTAGTTGTGACGGTTGTAGAAGTACCATACGCCTCCAAGCACCGCCGCGATAAGGACGATGAAGATGATGACGTTCACCAGAATGATTTGTCTTGCGCGCATGTCCTTCCCTCTCTCTCACCTGATTGCACCGAACTGCGCCGCTGCCATCCAGAAAACTTTAATGAGGATATTTTTCATTAGCAAAACAATCTCATTGTAATATGGGCGGAACAAAAATGGAAGTCCTGAACAAGCCAAACGTCATTAGCCTGCCCTCTGCCGACAGTTGGATGCAAGAAACAACGACGTCATTGATAGTTGCGTTCGTCACTGCGAGACACGCCAGGCATAAAAGAAAGAACTTGCGGACGCAAACGCCACACACTGAGTCCCAACAAAGCAAGCGCCAAAATCGAGTAAAATGCGACGAAAATCAACCAAGAGTGGAACGGACCTGTCACGGCGTTTTCCAATCTTGCATCAACCCACAACGGGTTCAACTGCAACAGTTCGTTCCCCCACTGCGCAAGAAAACCATCTGCAGGAAAGCGGACGGCGGCGAATTGCAGCGCATAGCCGAGTAGTCCCGTAACCAGCGTCATAAACGTGACCGTTGAGTAGGAAAGGACCGTACTCCAACCCGAACGCAAAGCGAGTGTGGACCACGCGACACTGAGCGCAGCAATCACCAGGATGGTATACAACTGGAACCCAAACACCGCGAGGGCCTCCTGTGGAACGGCACCGCCAAACAGAAACACAAGGCTGTAGAGTGGCAGCGTCACCATCACCAGCAGGGCAAGCAAGGCACTCGATGACAGAATTTTGCCGATGAGAATTTCTCCTGGACTGAGCGGTGTTGTCAGGAGCACAGCGAGTGTCCTTCGCTCTCGCTCGCCACTAATAGACCCAGCTGCAAAAGCAGGTGTCAAAAACGCGACGACCGTCATTTGCAGTAAACTGACAACCAAGAATACCTGTTCACTTCGTGCCGGCAAAAGCAGTGCAAACTGCCCCTGTACGTTCTCATACAGCATCAGAAACGTGAGCGCCGCCATGCTGACCAAGTACGCGGTAATGACCACAGGCGCTCGGTTTGTCCGCATACGTTGGCGAAACTCCTTGTTCAAAAGCGGATTGTGCATCACGATGGAACCACCGCCTCTTGCTTCAACCAACTCTCAGCCAACGAGGTGTCCGTCAGTCTTAGGAACAATTCCTCGACGTTGGTTTCGTATTCGAAGAACTGACGAACGGAAACCCCATGAGCAATCAGCAAATCGAGCAAGCACGCCTGTTGGTCTACAGTCCCCCCGTAGAAGACCTCTACATACTCCTTATGAATATGATAGTTCAGCACATGTTTGTCTTCCTTGAAGGCCGCCTCGAACGACGCGCTTGGACCTGTACCCACGATGTGCAGCGTCCGGTACGCAGTTGTGTGGTTTTTAAGTACGTTCACCGACGCAACGGCCATCATTTCACCGCCGCGCATGATGCCGATTTCGTCTGCTACTTCGACCAGTTCCGTAAGTATGTGAGAGCTCATCAGGATGGTCTTTCCCATTTCCTTGAGCCGCTGCAGCACCGAGCGGAGCTCGATACGTGACCTGGGGTCGAGTCCCGATGCCGGTTCATCGAGAATCAACACAGGCGGGTCATGCATCAGACACCTGGCAACCTCAAGCCGTTGCTGCATGCCTCGAGACAGTGTATTGACGTAAGCATCCCGCTTGTCAGTGAGGCCGACCCAGCTCAGGTATTCATTACACCGCGTACGCGCCACATCACGGGGAACCCGGTAGCAATCCGCATAGAACAGCAGATATTCTTCACAGCGGATGTCATCAAAGACACCAAATGCGTCAGGCATATAGCCAATCGAGCGGCGTACGCCAACGGGGTCACGCGTGACTTCAAATCCGTTGATGTAAGCTTTCCCCGAGGATGGAGTTGTGAGCGTGACAAGCATCGACAAAGCGGTTGTCTTCCCAGCGCCGTTTTCGCCGACGATACCGTAGACAGTCCCCTGTCTGACGTTGAGGTTCAGACCGTTGACGACGATGTGTTTGCCGTATTTCTTACACAGGTTCTGCGTCGAAATCATTGAATCGTCACCCCTATCGACGGGTAAATCGTCACGTTCCCGAATTCGCGAACCAGCACGAGACTGTGGTCTGACGAAGTCCGCAACTCACTCACTACCGAAGGCAGACCTGGTGTTCTGTCTGTTGTCGTGGCCACCATCATGACATCCGTTGTATCTGTCGACCCACGCATCAGGTTCGTTTGCGCCGCAAAGTTGCTGATGGACCGGCCAATCCCTCGTGTGAGGTCGTGGTTGTATGAACTGTACGCGGTCAGGTACGATCCGCCTGCAGACTCCACCGCTGTGGTCTTGCCAATCGTAATCACTGTCCCCGGTGTCATGTCACCAACGAGAACGAGTTTACCATTCCAACATAACGCAACGTCATGCAAGGCATACGGTGTATCGTTACGTACAATCCCAGACAATTGATTGGCTGTGGACCACAACTGCAAGTCTACTTGTCCCTGGTTCAAAGCGGCCCCTGAGGACACCACATCGTGCACCGTCCAACGCCCCACCTGCGGATAGTGAACCACAGTGAATGTACCGTGGTAAACCGTTGCCGAATCCACCGCGTGAATGTCTGATTGAGACAGCGGCAGCACCATCATTTGGCCGCTGCTTGAAACATCCACCGGGCTAATTGACGGCGACATAAAGCTGCGTACGCCGTAACCTTCCGCTGTTCCGTCGCCAACGAGATCGAAGACACCGACGCCCTCTGTCAGAAGTCCCTGTGGTCGTTCCCTTACGCCAAAACTGTACATGCCGAGCGTTGTTACCAAGCTGATGAGCGGAAGCACAATCCACGCCCATGGTTCAACGCGGAACTTCCGCAACACGATAAACAGAATGGGCCCCACCAAGGCCGCATAAATGACAAAGATAATCGCCCAAAACGGTAGCGACGGTACCCGCAGTGGTGCGAGAACCGCACTTGCAGATGCCAGACTGTCGACCGGTTGCGCAGTCAACTTTGGCGGTAACGCACTTTGCGGCTCGGCGGTGGCTCGTCCAAGGATCTGTGTCCACAGCGAAGCGTTATTCGACCACGAAATCAGTGACGACTCCGTTGGCGTAAAGGCGGTTTGCACCACTGTCCCCCTGCCAAGCGAAAGCGCCGCGATGAGCGGTGTCGTCTGATTGCCAGCCCAGATTGCAGCCTCTTGTCGCGCACTGGACACGCTTACGGACACGGGTTTCGGCGGAGACGAACCTGTGCCCGCAAACCGCGCGAACAGTGACCCCGCGACATCGTGTGATGGTCCGGCGACGAGAGGTAATATACCCGCTTCAAAGGCCGGTGGTGTCGGACTTGTCCCGGTTACTACCAGTAATCCGCCGAGTCTCACCCACTCGAGTAGAGCTTCCCGGTGCGCACTATTCATATCCCCAAGCTCGTCCGGAGACGCGACAACAGCAGTCAGGGACTGTAAGAGGTTCGCATTGGTTGGCAACGAATTCGCCGCAAATGTCATTGGAAGCACGGGCAGACCGCCCGCACCATCGGTGCTCCCCGTCAGAAATTGGGCCGCCTCTGCTCTCGTCGACAGCACTCCGACAAATGCAACTTTGCCCAGTTCATTTCCAGACAATCTTGTTTGCGCAACAACCTCGTTATTCACGAGACAATCCACCACAGCATTGCTGTAGACGACCCATCCTGGCACCGATATCTCACGAGTGGCTACACGCCCCCGTACGAGCGGCACACTCCACTCGAGCGCTCCACCAGCATTGCGACTGGCATCAAAGGAAGCATTGACTTGTACACTGACGACAGCGCTCGTCGACACGGGCACATCAGCAAAGCGAAGTTCTACAGGAACCCAACCGTATCGGTCGTAAAAGCCATTGAGTCCGACGGAAGCACTCATTTTCAGGCTTGCTGCCTGTGCCTCCGTCGGCGCTGGCCCCCATAAGAGGGTTGCAATAAAGGCCATGAGAGCCACAAGGTATGTTGTGAAGCGGCCATACCGAGCCCATCCATGATGATTACAGCGGAAGGGGCCTTGCCATATCAATTGTGTTTCACTCTCCCATCCGCTTGCGCCAGTCTAGTGCATCATTCATTCTAACTATGAATTGTACCGTCTAACTATGAATTGTACCGTTTCTGGCAACCCTTGACCAACTGTTTACCCGTACACCACCATTTTCAAGATTCCTGTTTCTTACGACTGCGGTCTTGTCTTGTTTACGGTACAATAAGTGGAAAGGTGAGGAGGTTTGTCAATGTCGCCTTCATTTGACAACATATCTGATGATACATCCAATTATCGAAAACCGCTCGCCGACACGCTCGGACGAGGACTTGTCGACCTCCGAATTTCCGTGACCGACAGGTGCAATTTTCGTTGTCAATATTGCATGCCAAGGGAAGTCTTCGGACCGGATTTTGCATTTTTGCCCCACGAAGACCTTCTGACCTTTGAGGAAATCACCCGACTTGCAACAGTGTTTGCCCGAGCCGGAGTCAAGAAGTTGCGGATTACCGGTGGCGAACCGCTGCTGCGACGCGATCTCGAGGAATTGATTGCAATGCTGTCGCGCATTGACGGCATTGAAGATATCGCGCTGACAACGAACGGATCTCTTTTGACGCCAACGCGTGCAAAGCAACTGCGAGATGCAGGACTTCATCGAGTCACCGTCAGCCTCGACTCTTTGCGCGACGAAGTCTTCATGGCCATGAACGATGTGCGCTTTCCTGTCAGCAAAGTACTCTCGGCTATTGAGGCTGCACACTCGGCTGGATTGTCACCTGTGAAAATTAATATGGTTGTAAAGCGCGGAGTTAATGATGAGGACGTCACTCAGATGGCTGAGTACTTTCGCGGCACCGGTCATATCGTCCGATTTATCGAATACATGGACGTCGGGAACAGCAACGGCTGGCGCATGGACGACGTGGTTCCCGCCAGTGAGATACTCGAGAAAATCAACGAACGATGGTCCCTGCATGCGATTGCTCCGCGTCGCTCCGGCGAAGTCGCCACACGCTATCTCTACGACGACGGTCAGGGTGAGATTGGTGTCATCGCGTCTGTCACGCGCGCCTTCTGCGGCAGTTGCACAAGAGCGCGTTTGTCACCGGAAGGACAACTCTTCACCTGCTTATTCAGTGGCGGCGGTCATGACCTGCGTCAACGACTGAGACAGGGAGAGTCGGATGAGCAATTGTATGAATTGATTGCGTCGATTTGGCATCGACGAAGCGACCGTTACTCAGAACTTCGAACGGAGGCAACCGGCCGTCGCAAAAAGGTCGAGATGTCTCACATCGGCGGATGAACCGGTGCGGTACAGGTAGATAACCTTGGGGAATAGATGCCGAGAGGCAGCTTCAATGGGATAAACCCACCGAGGCTGCCTTTTTTCACTGCCAGTCATTTTTTCATTCGTTTTGGCATTCGTTTTGGAATTCGTTTTGGAATTCGTCACGCCGCTTTGTTCGATACTGCCTGCAGTCTACGATTAGCGGGGGCCGCCAGCGATATAAATGACCTGGCCGGAAACATAACTTGCATCTTCGCTGACAAGAAACGCCACAACATTGGCGATGTCCTCCGGCTTTCCTACACGCCGCAAAGGCACTTGCTCAGCAGCCATTTTCTTGAAAGCTTCAGGGTCTACACCCACCCGTTCAGCTGTTGCCTTCGTCATGTCAGTATCAATAAACCCCGGCGCGACTGCGTTCACATTGATATTGTACGGTCCAAGTTCAATCGCAAGGGTGCGTGTGAATCCTTGCAGCCCCATTTTCGCCGCGGAGTAATTGGCCTGACCGCGGTTGCCAAGTGCACTGGTGCTGCTGGTGTTGACAATCTTGCCGTACTTTTGCGTGACCATGTGCGCCTGCGCCGCGCGCGTGCACAGAAATGCGCCCTTCAGGTGCACATTCATGACCATATCCCAGTCGGACTCAGTCATCTTGAACAGCAGGTTGTCCCGGATAACGCCGGCATTATTTACAAGAATATCGAACCGTCCGAAATCCTCCACAATCTTGCTTACGGCCTCATCGACCTGTGCAGCTTGGCTGACATCGCAGCCAATCCCGATGGCCGTACCTCCTGCTTCCTGAATCGCCTTCACCGTCGCCTCCGTGTCGGCTTCACGGAGATCTATCACAGCTACCGTCGCGCCGTCCTGTGCCAGGCGTTTCGCTGTAGCCGCACCAATCCCGCGTCCTGCCCCTGTTACCATTGCTACCCTGCCAGTCAAGTTTCCCATCATTCGTCCTCCTCCAAGTAGATACTCATCACCATACTAGAACTGAGATACAAGCTCGACAGCGTATTCAATCAGTCCGCGAGCGACATCACCAAGACCTGCAAACCGTTCGTCCCTCGTCTGACCGCGTACCCAGCGAAAATAGATTTGCTGGCAGATGACCGCTACTTTAAAGGTCGCGAACATCAAGTAATAACCGATGTTGTCGACGTCCCTGCCCGTCAGCTTGGCATAGACTTCAACCATGTCCGCACGCGTCGCCAGACCTGGCACGTGCTCAAGGCCGCCGGAAAAGTGCAGCATCGCATCAGAATCGCCCGGCTGTGCCCAATAAGAGAGCGTTGTCGCGAGGTCCGTGAGCGGATCGCCGACGGTCGCCATTTCCCAGTCCACCACCGCCACCACTTCACCTGGATTGTCTTGCGAAAGCAGCATATTGTTTAACTTCAGGTCGTTGTGAACAATTGTTGGCGCTGGAGACTGCGGGATATGAGCCGCCAGCTTTTTCATCACCTCATTCGCGGCGGCAATCTCATCTGTCTTGGCACGATTGTACCGTGAAATCCAGCCCTGTACCTGCCGCTCCAGGTAACCATCCGGGTGGACCAAGTCGCCAAGGTCCGTGCTCTGATAGTCAATGGCATGCAACTGCGCTAGGGTGTCTATCTGTGACAAGGACACCCTCTTCGCAAGTTGCGGCGTCGTGTCGTATTCGTCTGGCCATTGCCCGTCTACCACAATGCCTCGCCGCCGCTCCATAATTTGAAACGGCGCACCAATCACCGTGTCATCATCACAGTACAGAATTGGCTTTGGCGCGAGCGCAAAGACGGGGTGAACCGCCCGCAACACCTGGAACTCCCGCCCCATGTCGTGCGCTTTGGCAGCGACAGGACCGAGTGGAGCGCGGCGCAGGACAACTTCCGTCTGACCGCACCTGACAAGGTATGTCAGATTCGAGTGACCTGCAGCAAACTGCAGAATTTCTATCTCTTCTGTGAATAGTTCCGGCAATGTGTGACTGAGATAACGACCCAGTCTCTCCGTATTCAGCTCTTCACCTGTACGCACAGCGATGAGCTCGGTGGAATGGACGCCCACGCTTCCACCTCCTTGTCAAATAGCGTAGGTGGTAAACTCTGCATCCCCGGTGACGACGCGGTCTCCCTTATCTGTCTGCGCAAACACACTTGCAAAAACACGCTGGCCGCCTGGCTCGTCCTGCACCTTTGTCACCTGTCCGCCGCAGGTAATGATATCACCCGGCCGGACCATTCCTTTGAACCGTACACCAAAGTCCACCAGTGTTCCGTTTTCACCGACAATATCGGTTAACATTTGGCCGACGAAAGCCATCGTCAACATCCCGTGTGCGATGACACCGCCGAGTCCGGCTTTGACAGCAAACTCTTCGACCGTGTGAATCGGGTTAAAGTCACCCGACGCACCGGAATACATCACCAGTTGTGTCTTCGTGATGGGAGGTTTGGTCAAAGTTTTCAGCATCTCGCCTTCAGCATAGTGAGCCATATCTCTTGCCTCCTGTCACGCGCCGCGGTAGATAATGGTTGACTTTGTTTTTACGACGGGGTTTCCTGCCTCATCTGCAGCAGTCTGTTCGTAAACGAGGAAGGTCATCTTGCCGAGCGATCCGCTCCTCTCAAACACATCCACCAGTCTTCGCGAGCAGTGGAGGACGTCGCCGGCCTTAATCGGACGATAGTAGTGGAAACGTTCGTCTCCGTGAATGAGACCCTCGGTCTCAAACCAAAGGCCCTCAATCACCCCGTAGTCAAACGTCCGCGCAAAGGTTGGCGGAGCGATAATCCCACCGTAGCGGCTTTTCTTTGCCAACTCCTCGCTCATGTAGAGCGGATTTTGGTCGCCGATGGCCTGTGCGAATTTCCTGATGGCTCCTTTTTCGACTTCGTGTTTTACGGGCTTTGACGGCTTGTCGACGAACGCCGTAAACTCTTCCACAGTCATACAGTCACTCCTTTGTATTCGACTTTAGTTCCATCCTCGTATGCGACCTCAGTTCCATCCTCGCGATGGCATCTCGGTGGACTTCGTCAGGTCCGTCCGCGAGCCGAAGCGTGCGAACATTGGCAAAGGCCGCCGCAAGCGGGAAGTCATCACTCACGCCAGCTGCGCCAAAGGCTTGAATCGCCCTGTCGATGACGCGCAGTGCGACGTTCGGTGCGACGACCTTAATCATGGCGATTTCCTTTCGGGCGGCCTTGTTGCCGACAGTATCCATCATGTACGCTGCTTTCAATGTGAGGAGCCGTGCTTGTTCAATCTCCATGCGCGAGTCTGCAATCCACGTGCGAATGACCCCTTGGTCAGCCAGTCGTTTACCAAAGGCAACCCGGCCAGTCACCCGTTCAATCATGAGGTCGAGCGCTCGTTCAGCGATGCCAATCGAGCGCATACAGTGGTGGATGCGTCCTGGGCCAAGCCTGCCCTGCGCAATGGCAAACCCTTTGCCCTCTCCCCAGATGATGTTTTCCGCCGGTACGCGTACGTTCGTGTAGGAAATTTCCGCGTGGCCGTGGGGAGCGTGATCGTAGCCGAACACGTTCAGAATTCGCTCAATCTTGACACCAGGGGTGTCAAGCGGTACAAGAATCATCGATTGCTGCTCATGCCGAGGAGCACCTGGGTCGGTCTTGCCCATTACAATGGCAATTTTACAGCGTGGATCACCGCCGCCGGACGACCACCACTTCCGTCCATTGATGACATATTCAGCTTTGTCCCGAACAATGCTCGCTTCAATATTGGTAGCGTCCGAAGATGCGACGTCGGGTTCAGTCATCGAGAAGCATGAACGAATGGACCCATCGAGCAGCGGCAGCAGCCACTCTTGCTGTTGCTCCTCTGTCCCGTACTGCGCGAGGACCTCCATATTGCCAGTGTCCGGCGCATTGCAATTGAAGACCTCAGGAGCAATCGGCGATTTCCCCATAATTTCAGCAAGCGGTGCGTATTCCAGGTTCGTAAGCCCAGCACCGTAGCGTTCATCGGGTAAGAACAAATTCCAGAGTCCGGCCGCTTTTGCCGCTGCTTTCATCTCCTCCATAATGGGAGGGATTTGCCACCGCGAAGGTTGGGATTCCAACTGTTCTTGAAACACCTTTTCGTTCGGAAGGACCATCTCGTTCATGAATGCGTTTAACTGTTCCTCTAGTGCCTTGACTTTCGCTGACGGCTCAAAGTCCACGCTGGTCCATCTCCTGTCTTGTCCAGATGGCGACCACCTTATCATGTTAATCTGATGTAGCGGCCTACTTTTCGTCCTTAGCCAGTCTGCTGGCAATGATGTTCTTTTGAATCTCTGATGTTCCTTCATAGATGCGCGTGATTCTCGCGTCGCGGTAGAACCGCTCGATGGGATACTCGGCGATGTAGCCAACGCCGCCGTGGATTTGCACCGCCTTGTCTGCAACGCGGTTATAGACCTCAGACGCGTACAGTTTCAGCATCGCCGCTTCCTTGACAGTTGGCATGCCTTCATCCATCATCCACGCAACGCGGTACAAGAACGAGCGCAGCGTCTCAATTTCAACAGCCATCTCGGCCAGGTAGTGTTGGATAATCTGTTGATGAAAGATGGGCTTGCCAAACTGGTGCCGTTCCTTGGCGTAACGAATCGACATGTCAAGCAGGTAGTCACTTGAACCGAGGCAGCGCGCAGCCAGTCCCGCCCTACCGTTCGCGAGGATTTTTAACGCGTTGACATAACCCATGCCAACCGTTCCGATGACGTTTTCCACAGGGACCTCAAGGTCTTCAAAGTAGAGTTGCGCTGTCTGGGAACCATGCAACCCCATTTTCTTCTCGACGCTGCCTACGTGGAACCCTGGGAACGTCCGCTCGACGATGAATGAAGTAATGCCCTTGCTGCCCTGTCCTTTATCGGTCACGGCCATGACAGTGAAGACATTTGCAATCGGTGCGTTTGTGCAGTAAATCTTTTGTCCATTAAGAACGTACCTGTCGCCCTTCTTGACTGCAGTCGTTTCAATCGCCGCGGCGTTCGAACCGGCTTGCGGCTCTGTGAGCGCAAATGCACCAATCCATTCACCGCTCGCTAGTTTCGGCAAATAGCGGGCCTTTTGCTCGTCGTTCGCGAGTTCGACAATGCCGACGGAACCAATGCCGTTATGGGCGCCGAGAATGGTCGTGTACCCGTTAATCGTTTTACCGAGTTCTTCGAAAATGGCTGACTTACCGACCATACCGAGACCCATCCCGCCGTATTCCTCAGGAATCGACAGTCCAAACAGTCCGAGGCGTTTCGACTGCGTGAGGATTTCGTCTGGGACCCTATCTTCCGCTTCAATCTGCATCGCCTTAGGCTCGACTTCGTTGGCGATAAAATCCCGGACTGTCTCCTTCATTCGTAAGAGGTCGTCGTCAAAGCGAAAATCCACCTTCGTCAACTACCTTTCCTTCAAAATGCGTCCAAGGAAATGCTGTTCAAGGCAGTGCTGTTCAAGGCAGTGCTGTTCAAGACAGTCCTGTTCAAGACAGTCCTGTTCAAGACAGTCCTGTTCAAGAAAATGATGTCCAAGGACATGCCGTCCAAGGAAATGCTGACTCACCTTGATGATGGTTTGCGCGTGTGATAGAAAGACCCCGTCGCTGTGGCGACCAACCTGCCAACGTCGTCTCGTACCTCGCAACGGGTTGAATTGATTTGGCCCCCCTTGTGAACTACTTCTCCACGCGCCGTCAGTTGACCCCCGCGCCCAGGCAAATGGTAGCGAACGGACATGTCGAGGGTGACACCCGGCCTCTGTGCAGACAGGTAACTCGCCATGCCCATGGCATTGTCGCAGAGCAGTGCCGTGACACCGCCATGAACCATGTTTCCTGGGTTCATGACCATCGGCGCTATCGGCATGACAATACTCGCTTCATGGTCATCCGTTTTCACCCTGTCTTCGCCGAGAAAGTAGTGCAAGAAGTAGAGACCTTCTTCGCGGGTGCGCTTCTGGGCATCCGCCGCGCGCAGGGCCAACTCGAGGTCCTCTTCGGTGTATGTTCCTAGTTGATTCAGTAACTCGTCTTTCGTCACTTCGTCGTCACTCATTTCCCACCCTGGGTGTATTTCTGATTTCTCACTGTCTCCTATTCCGGCTTCGGTCCCAAATTCCAACCGATGTCAGCGGATGCGTTTCCATCGGAGTTTAATCCGACCGGTTGGTAGGTTGCGATTACAGTTTAACACGAACATCTATTTTGCAGTCGAACCTCCATCAACGGCCAGGACTTGCCCGGTCACGTAGTCTGAGGCCGCGGACCCCAAATAGAGTGCCGCCCCCTGCAAATCGCGCTCTCCACCAATGCGTCCAAGGGGTGTCGATGCAATGATTCGATCTCCGCCGTAGGCGAGCACATCCTTCGTCATCTTTGTGAGGAAGAAGCCGGGAGCAATCGCATTTACGTGGATGTTGTAACGCGCCCACTTGATGGCGAGGTCACGTGTCAAGGCAATGATGCCGCCTTTACTGGCACTGTATCCGACAGCATCAAGTCCCTCCGGGTCTGAACCGCGCAGGCCCGCAACGGACGAAATGTTGACGATTTTACCACCGCCGTGTTCCTTCATGAAACGGCCAACCTCTTGCGACATCAAAAAGGTTCCCGTTAGATTGGTCTGCAGCACCTTCTGCCAGGCGTCATAGGGCATATCAAGCGCAGGTGCTCCCCACGAGGCACCGCTGTTATTGACAAGAATATCGATTTTGCCAAAGCGGGCAATCGCCTCTTGTACTACCTGCGCCACAGAATCGGGATTGGTGACGTCAAGTTGCAAGGCCAGCGCTTCTCCGCCTGCTGACTCTAGTTGTTCCTGAACCTGTTTGCAGTTTTCTACGCGCCGCGAGCATAGTACGACCTTGGCGCCAGCTTCAACGTACGCCTCGGCAATCTGCTGTCCAAGGCCGCGGCCTCCGCCGGTAATTACCGCAATCTTTCCATTCAATCGAAATAAATCAAATACATCCATGTCATCACCTCGGCCGTTTTTGAAGTCGTATATCCGTGTTGCCGTGAACTTGCCGCCCTCGCGTGAAGGCCGATACTCCCTCCTTTGACAGCGGTTACATACAAAACATACACAAGGACCCTGATGCTTCGTGTCGCCCTGTCTTCAGGTGTACAGTTCGGATTACTTCAATTATACGGGATAATCAACTGCCATGACCACGGGATTGGCGATAGATTTCCCCAAATTGATGGGAAATGAACCGCCACCCCAACCTGTCATGCGGACCCGTCCTGTCGCACGGACTGCCCCCGGGACCTGTCAAACGAACGAAGCGATGATTTCTTTCACCGCTTGTACTGCGCGCGCGACCGGTACTGCATCGGTGCGCGAAACGGATAACGAACGGGGAAGCTGAATACGTGGACGAGTCGTGTAAACGGCCAGACAGCAAAGAGTGCAAAGGATGATATAATATGCACCCTCAGCAACAACGGAACATCCTTCATCAGTGCTGCATCCGGATGCAGAACAACCAACTCGCGGACCCACGGTCCCACCGTCGTGCGATATTCGTATGGCCCCACGATGTTGTTATATCCGACTGTCACAGCCACACCAAGACCAACAACGATAAGCAAGAGGATGAGTGCGACAAAGTCCGAGACGCTGGAATTTCTGCGCACACGGGCATTGAATGTCCGACGCGCGAGCAAAACGAGAATCCCGGCCGTCGCAACCAAACCGGCTAAGCCTCCGAACACATCCGCATTCGTATGGTAGAACTCATTTGAGACGCCAAGAGCGTGGTAGACAGAGATGGGCACAAGGAGTCCCATCACATGCCCCGCAATCACGCAAAGAATTCCCCAGTGAAACATCAAGCTTCCATAGCGAAGCCATCTCTTTTCGAGAATTTCGCTCGATTTCGAGCCCCATCCCCTCTGGTTGTAGACAAATCGGTACAACATGCCAATCACCATGACGGCAACCGTGAGGTAGGGAAACACGACCCACCAAAATTGGCCCACGTCAATTCACCCTTTCACGAGGTTAGTCGTAGTGCAGTGGATAGGGCAGTTCATCCAGGTCTGCTGCTTCCCGATTCGCAAACGCAAAACCACCATCGGGAAGATGTGCAGGAGGCAAATAGCTGGTCAGTACACTGAACAGATTCCGGTACGAATTGTCATCTCTCAATGCTTGAAGGATGACATGGACCACGCGCGCTATTCGCAGCTCGAGGTCTGAGGCATCAAACCCTACTGGCTTCGCAGCAAGAAACTCAAATAGGAGCGGCAGGTAATCTGGCAACTCAAGGCCGTCTTCGGCAAACCCGGCAGTACGGAGCATTCTCCGCAGAGCGACTAACGCCAGGCCACGCTTTCTGCTGTCACCAAGTTCGTGTGCGGTCAGGTACAGACAAGTCGAGGCGGAAAAATCAAAACACCGCGTGTATTGCGCTTCAAGTGTCGCGACGTCCGTGGCCTTTAGCGTTTGAATCAGCCGGACGAGCGGCATGAAGGCGTCTGCATCGGATTCGCAGGGCCCGGTCAGTTCGAGCGCCCAGTCAAACGCTTCCGCAAGTATCGCCGGAAACTCTGCCGTGCCTGGATAGAGGAGAAGCATCGAGACAATCTTCCACTTTGGGTCTGTCCACTCTTCCTCGAGCTTTGGACATGAGCACTCCTCCTCGAGCTTTGGACATGAGCACTCTTCCTTCAGCTTTGGGTTAGTGCACTGCTCTTCCATTTGGTCATCCAGTACGGGCATCTTTGTAGGCTCCGCCTCCATTAGAGCTTCCTCCCCATTGGGCCGTTCGCAACCGGTGCAATCACACCTTCCGGCGGTGCGATGCCTTCGAGACTGCAGGCCCCCTGCTCGTAGGACAAATCAGCGTCCATCGTGCGCTTGCCCGTCGGAATGACGAAGCGTTCATTGTACTTCGCTACGCCGAACATCCTTGCCATCGCTTCGAGTTGTTCGACGTCAAGACCGGCTTCTTCAAGCAACCGCGAGTCGGCGATGTCACCAACGTTCTTGCCGCGCATGTGGGCACGCATCGCAGTTAGGCGCAACAGTACTGTTCGGATGACCTTTGTGTCGCCAGCGGTCAAAATGGATGCCAGGTACTCCATCGGAATGCGCATCGAATCCACTGCAGTCAGGTAACCGTCTGCGGACAGAACCTCTTCGTTCTCGATGTGGTTCATCATCGGGCTTAAGGGCGGCACGTACCAAACCATTGGCATTGTGCGGTATTCCGGGTGCAGCGGCAAAGCGACCTTCCACTCGATGGCCATCTTGTAAACAGGAGACGCTTTCGCAGCTTCGAGCCAGGCGTCCGGGATACCGTCTTTGCGAGCTTGTGCAATCACTGCTGGGTCATTTGGGTTCAAGAACAATTTCAACTGTGCTTCGTAAAGTTCTTTTTCGTCCGCCACCGAAGCCATCTCAAGAACCTTGTCTGCGTCGTACAAGATGACGCCAAGGTAACGAATCCGACCCACACAGGTTTCCGAACAGACGGTTGGCAACCCTGCTTCAATTCGCGGATAGCAGAAATTGCACTTTTCTGCTTTGTGGGTGTTCCAGTTGAAGTAGACCTTCTTGTACGGGCAGGCGCTCACGCAAAAGCGCCAGCCGCGGCACGCGTCCTGGTCGACCAGCACGACCCCGTCCTCATCCCGCTTGTAGAGTGCACCAGACGGGCACGCGGCCACGCAAGACGGGTTGAGGCAGTGCTCGCAGATGCGCGGCATGTACATCATGAACGTTTGTTCATAGGTGAACGCCACGTGTTCCTCGATACCGCGCAGGTTCGGGTCGCGCGGAGCGACTTCGGAGCCGCCAGCGAGATCGTCGTCAAAATTTGGTCCCCACTGCGGTGCATCCATCCACTCTCCTGTCAGGAGAGACCGTGGACGGGCCACCGGTTGATGCTTACGACGAGGGCTCTCGGTCAGGTTTTCGTAGTCGTAGGTCCAAGGTTCGTAGTAGTCTTCAATCGTCGGTTGGTCCGGATTGTGAAAAATGTTGGCGAGTTTCTTCACAGCACCACCGGCGCGAAGCTTGAGCTTCCCGTTCTTAAGCACCCAACCGCCGCGAAACTTGTCCTGGTCTTCCCAGCGCTGCGGGAAGCCAGGTCCGGGACGGGTCTCAACGTTGTTGAACCACATGTACTCGGTTCCCGGACGGTTCGTCCATGTATTTTTACAGGTGACACTACAGGTGTGACACCCGATACACTTGTCAAGATTCATTACCATCGCGATTTGCGCCTTAATCTTCAAGCCAATCAACCTCCCTCAGGGGCCTTATCACAGCCACGACGTCTCGTTGATGCCCGGTTGGACCATAGTAGTTAAATCCGTAACTCAGCTGCGCGTAGCCGCCAATCATGTGGGTTGGTTTTGGAATAATGCGCGTGACACTGTTGTGCGTACCGCCGCGGTCACCCGTGACTTTGCTGCCCGGTACGCCAATCGTCCTGTCCTGCGCGTGATACATCATCGCAATTCCTCGCGGCAACCTGTATGTGAGTACCGCCCTCGCAGAAATCGCGCCGTTACGGTTGTAGACCTCGACCCAGTCGTTATCTTTGATGCAGATGGCCTTTGCGTCTTCTTCGTTCATCCACACGGTCTGTCCACCGCGGAACAAAGTCAGCATCCGCGGATTGTCGGTGTAGGTGGAATGAATGCCCCACTTTTGATGCGGTGTCAGGTAGCGCACCACCAAGGTTTGCTCCCCATTTGCCGCCACTTCCTTATCCGCATCCGTAAACGGCAGCTCATCAATTGGCGGGCGGTAGAGCGGCAGTCCTTCGCCAAAGTCGAGCATCATCTCGTGGTCGACGTAGAAATGCTGTCTGCCGGTCAGGGTTCGCCACGGAATCTTGTACTCCACGTTCGATGTAAACGGTGAGTAGCGCCGTCCTTCGCCTTCAAGCCCGCTCCACACCGGCGTCGCAAGAGACAACCGCGGCTGCGCGGTGATATCGGCGAGCGTCATCGCTTCGCCGCGCCGTTCACCAGCAATCGCGTCGGCCAGTTCGAGTCCCGTCGAATTTTCGAGCGCTGTCCATTCTTCGTAGGCCCGGTGCCCGTTCGATGCGCCGGACAAGGTGAGAATCGCTTCAACTACCTGCTGTTCGTCATGCAGCTTCGGCTTTCCACGGACCAGCTCGTTGGCACTGTTTGGGTAGGTCCCCACACGATGCGCGAACTCCTTGTAAGCGGCTTCGGTAGACACCGTCATGCCCTTGATGGTCATCGACTTTTCGGCGAGAGGCCCGAGCGAAACCATCTGGTTGTAGACGTTCGGGAAGTCGCGGTTGACGACGATGAACTTCGGCATCGTCTTGCCTGGAATCGCCTCAACCTCACCCTTTTTCCAATCGAGGACGCGTCCACTGACCTGTGAAATCTCGTCCGGTGTGTCGTGGGCGAGCGGCGCCATCACCAAGTCTTCTTGCGCGGGCAGATATTCCTCTGCCATCGTGCTGAACGTTTGTGCGAGCGTCCTAAAGGCTGCCCAGTCCGATCTCGTTTCCCAAGGGCAAGACACGGCCGGGTTGAACGGATGGATATACGGGTGCATATCCGTACTGCTCAAGTCGTATTTCTCATACCAAGTCGCTGCCGGTAAGACGATGTCAGAATAGAGACCAGTTCCCGTCATCCGAAAATCGATGTCAATGAGAAGGTCGAGTTTACCGCGCGGCACCGCTTCACTCACCGTCATGGACTGTGGCTGATAGTCCCTGTTTTCTGAGGCGAGCGGATGCCCCTCTGCACCGAGCAGGTTTTGCAAGAAGTACTCGTGTCCTTTACTTGAAGACCCAAGCAGGTTGGAGCGCCACACAAACATGACACGCGGGAAATTCTTCGGGTTATCTGGGTCCTCGACGGCAAAGTTCAACCGTCCATTCTTCAATTCGTTTGCAACCCACGCCGATACTTCATCAGCAGTGTTTGCCCCAGCCGCCCTGGCCCGCTTGATGACCTCCAGCGAGTTCTCGGTCATCTGCGGAAAGGACGGTAACCAGCCAAGCCTGGCTGCGAGCGTATTTACATCCGCAGGATGCATATCGCCGAACTTTCCTGCTAAGGGCGAAGCTTTTGTCGCGACGTCCTGTTCTTCGTACCGAAATTGATCGGTTGCAAAATAGAAAAATGATGTCCCATTCATCTGCCGAGCCGGCCGCATCCAATCGAGACCAAATGCGACTGTCGTCCAGCCTTCGAGCGGCCGAACCTTTTCTTGCCCCACGTAGTGCGCCCAGCCGCCCCCGTTGACACCTTGGCAGCCTGTGAGCAGAACAAGGTTGATAATGGCGCGGTAAATCAGGTCGCTGTGATACCAGTGATTCGTACCCGCACCAAGGGCAATCATCGAGCGGCCCTGCGTTTTTGCCGCGTTGTCCGCAAACTCACGCGCGACCCGAATCGCAAGAGACCTGTCAACGCCGGTGATTGCCTCTTGCCAGGCAGGCGTATACGGTACGCTGTCGTTGTAGTCGACTGGATAAGCCCCCGGCAATCCCCGGCGAACCCCGTGGTGGGCCATCATCAGGTCGAGTACGGTTGTGACGTAGACCATCTCACCATTCGCAGTATGGAGTGCCTTCACAGGTACACCCCGACGGACAACGCCCGTCTCCTGTTCGGAGAAGACCGGGAAGCCGACTATTTTCACCTCATCTGACGCGTTAAGAAAGCTGAGCTGCGGCCTCAGACCCTGCCCGTTCTCGTCTTCCATGTGGAGGTTCCATTTCTTTGACTTATCCCACCGGTACCCGAGACTGCCGTTTGGAACCGCCGGCACGTCTTCCCCTGCATCCCAGATGACTGTCTTCCACTCGCCATGAGGGGTGTCAGAAGCGACATCGGACGCGTGTAAAAAGCGGTCAGATACGTATGTTTCGTTGCCCTCCAGGTCTGTGGTCGGCCGCAAGGTCACCAAAAACGGCAGGTCTGTATAGTTCTTCGCGTACTCCAAAAAGTACGGTGTCGGGTTGTCCACGTAGAATTCCTGCAAAATCACCTGCGTCATGGCCATCGCGAGTGCCGCATCCGTGCCGGCCTTCGCTGGCAGCCACAGGTCCGCAAACTTCACATATTCAGCATAGTCTGGACTCACACCAACAACCTTTGTCCCGTTGTACCTGGCTTCCACCATAAAGTGGGCGTCTGGCGTCCGGGTCATCGGCAAGTTGGTTCCCCAGATGATGAAATAGGAAGCATTGTACCAATCCGCACTCTCAGGGACGTCTGTCTGCTCCCCCCAAATCTGCGGCGAAGCCGGAGGCAGGTCCGCGTACCAGTCATAGAAGCTGACAATCGTGCCGCCAATCATGGATAAGAAGCGCGATCCCGCTGCGTAACTGACCTGAGACATCGCAGGAATCGGGCTGAATCCCGTGACCCGGTCTGGACCATACTCCTTGATGGTGTGGATGATGGATGCGCCAATGAGTTCGCTGACCTCTTCCCAGGAGCTTCGGACCAACCCGCCTTTACCTCTGGCTTCCTTATACAACTTTGCCTTTGCAGGGTCTTCGACAATCTGCTTCCAAGCATCAACCGCATTTTCTGCCCGTTTTTTCTCTTCACGCCACAGCTGCAGCAATTCCTGGCGAATGTAAGGATACTTAACGCGCAGCGGACTGTATTCGTACCATGAAAAGCTTGCACCGCGAGGGCAGCCGCGCGGTTCGTAGTCCGGTGTGTCCGGTCCCGTTGACGGATAGTCCGTTTGCTGGGTCTCGAACGCGACAATCCCGTCTTTCACGTGAATCTTCCAGCTGCATGATCCGGTGCAATTGACCCCGTGCGTCGAGCGAACAACCTTGTCGTGCTGCCAGCGAGCACGATATGTGTCTTCCCAGTCGCGCGGGCGAGGACTCTGTTCCGTCCAGTTCTGATTGATGCGTTCACCGCGCCTTAAGTGCGAGAACGCGCGCCGTAGTGTTTTTCTTTGGTCTGCCAAGCTCACTGCACCCTCTCTGAAAACCTGAGTATCGCGAAGGTCGATGGTATCAGCAACGCTTACGAGGAAAGCGGATTAAATCCGTCGCCGACCATGCGAAATGCCTGTTTGCCTTCGAAAAGTTCCTCTGTAAATCGTGTTAAATTTGGTACATTTGCAGCTACGAGAATCAGGCGTTCAATCTGCGGGCCATCCATCAGCCCCCGTATCGACGCTTCAATGTCTGGCGGAACCTGACCAAACCGTAAAGCGAGCACTCCAAGCAAATCTTCCCTGTCCACCTCGATAGCCTGTTGCCGCAGTCTCTGTTGAAACTTCGCGTCTTGTTCTGTCTGCATACTCAATTTCTCTGCTCCCTTGCCGTGTTTTTTGTGATATGTGAATAGGCTTGTGGCAGAATTTAGAACCCATTAGCAGGCTTAGGGTCTGTCGTCGACGCTGCAACTTCCAAAGCCGCAAGCATGTGCTCCTCACTGCGACTGTGGTACTCGTTGATGCACATCAGGGTGTTGAACCTGGATTCGATTTCATCCAATTGACTCGGATGGTCAGAAATCTTCCCTGTTGCCTGTAACAGAGACTTGATTTCGGCGGTTAATTCGCGCATGAGTTGGTGATGCGATGTCAATCTTGCAATCGTTTCCGAAAGCTCTCGATGTCGTGCCAGCAGTTCTTGGTACAGACCGGTCTCTTCTTCACTGGCATGAGTCAGTGTTCGGGTCTCAAAGTGACTGACAAGCACATCAGCGACACCGACAGCCGCTTCGAACTCTTCCCTTGCCCATGCACGTCGAAACAATTGCAGCAACTCCTCGGCTTCACCGTGCGCAGAGTCGTGAATTGCGTGATGGGCATGGGGTTGACGTAAGGCTGGGCCGGACATGAGAAACGCTCCTCTCTGTGAAACCAGATGCTGGTCGTCCTTCACTTCGTATCTGGAGCAAAATTAAGATTCTGCCTACTAGCACCTTCAGTCGACCTACCGTGCCAAGCTTTCGCCAGGTCAGTCCAGCGCAGATACACGACGGTGACGCGGAGGCCCGTCTGCGCCCTTTCGCTCTACATCTGTCATCAGGATGACGACAAAGGCCACGACCGCGACCATCGTCAAAAGCAGAAAACCGCCCGTAAAGCTGCCAGTGTGCTGGCGAAAAGCGCCCATAATCAGCGGCGGGAAGAATCCGCCAATGCCGCCTATGGCACCAACGATGCCTGTTGCCTTGCCTGTCGATTTTGGAAAGTTGACGGGAACCATCTTGAATACTGAACCGTTGCCAATCCCGAGCACGGATGCAATCAATAGTGCGCACAGCGTGGTTACAGACATGCTCTTTATCCCGTAGGCCCAAGCGAGACTGCACAGCCCGATGACCGCAAACGCAACAAGGAGCAGTGATGCAGGTGAGATGCGGTCCGCCAGGTATCCGCCGACAGGTCGTAAAGCCGTTGCAAGCAACACGAACCCAGCCGCACGCAGACCCGCATCTACAGGAGTGAGATGCAACTGACCCTGCAATAACGTCGGCAGATAATTGCCAAACGCCACGAACCCTCCGAACGTGATGAAGTAGTAGAAAGATAGCAGCCACAGTCGAGATGAAGACCAGAAAGGTTGATTGTTGTGGTCATCTTTTGGTTCTGGAGCAGGCTCCTTGACACTTGTCGGTCCGACGACCCTCAGATGTACCGACGCTGCCTTGCTTGCGTCGCGCGTCAAAATCCAAAGAACAAGCGCAGACAACACGACAGGAACCATCAACGTGTAGGCCATTCCTGAGAATCCCAGATGAAGATACAGACTCGGAATGGTGAACCCCGCCACTGCGGTACCGACATTGCCAAGGGCGGTGATGCCAAGGACCAGTCCCTGTTTTTGCGGCGGAAACCATGCAGAGACGTGCCCGATGCCGACAGCGAACGATGTCCCGGCGATGCCAAGCAGCACTTCCCAGAACACAAACACAGCAAACGAGTGCGCCGTGGTAATCCCAAAGAGTGGTACCAGTAACACAAGCATCAGCAAAGTGTAAACCCGCCTGCCGCCAAATCGGTCCGTAAGCATTCCAATTGGAATGCGGAACAGGGACCCAAGCAGCACCGGCGTTGCCACGAGGACGCTCTTCTGGAACTCCGTGAGGGAAAATTGCTTTTGCAGTTGTGGTGCAATGGGAGAAATCATTGACCAGACAACGAAGGCCACAATCATCGTTCCCATCGACACATACATCACCGTAGAACCTTTAGCCGCGAACTTGCTCCCCAATGTTCTCACCTCTGAATCAATTGAATTAGCCGATGACACGTCGCTAACTCCTTAGTTCAAATGTTAAAGGCGGTGGGGGCGCGGCCTTAAGACCAAAGGTTACTAATTATTGATAGTCCAAAGACTATTCGAAAGCTCCAGATGAACTGTCGTACTTAGTCCATGAAGATGATTTTTCTCTTCTCAGTGTGTAAATGTGACCGAACGCACAGCGTACATCTCACAACCATGCTTGTTTTTTGGTCACCAAGGGCACTTTGTTGCAATTCAAAGCATGAAAATTCAAATGAATTCGTTTACACCATCCAATGACGTTAACTTTTCTGACATTTGCTATTGAGCATTCTCACCGCTCCGGCTAATTTACTGCTAACACCGAACAACATTAAGGAGGTATGGGCTTGAGAGCTCCTCGTAAAACCCAAATTCGTCTATTTTTTTACAGTGTATTGCTCGTTTTGGGTATTCCTGCTGTCAGCTTTGCTAACACGACCACACCCACCATCAACGCAGGCGACACGGCCTGGCTCTTGGCGTCTTCCGCTTTAGTGCTCATCATGACACCTGGAGTTGCCTTCTTTTACGGGGGGCTCGTGCGGACCAAGAACGTCATTACGACGATGTTTCAAGTCTTTGCCGTCATACTCGTCGTGTCTATCCAGTGGGTGGTTGTTGGCTACAGCCTGGCCTTCGGACCGGATGTACAGGGCATCATCGGCAACCTTCAGTGGGTTCTGTTTCACGGTGTGGGTGCGGCCCCCAGTTCCTACGCCCCCACCATTCCGGCAAGCGTGTTTGGCATCTTTCAGATGATGTTTGCCATCATCACACCGGCCTTGATTGTGGGCGGTCTGGCGGAGCGCACAAAATTCTCTGCCTTTCTGGTTTTTATCGTCCTCTGGGCGACGCTTATCTACGACCCGCTGGCGCACTGGGTATGGGGTGGCGGCTGGTTGCAAAAACTCGGCGTCCTCGACTTCGCAGGCGGCACCGTGGTTCACATTAGTTCCGGCATTGCAGGACTTGTCGCAGCGCTTTATCTGGGCAAACGGGCGGAGCACGGGACAGAGATTAAGGCCCACAATGTTCCGTTTGTTGTCCTCGGCGTGGCCCTCTTGTGGTTTGGTTGGTTCGGTTTTAACGCCGGCAGCGCGCTGGCTGCAAACGGCGTATCCGCCAACGCGTTTCTGACCACGAACACTGCAACTGCTGCATCTGCCCTCGGTTGGATGTTGGTTGAAAAACTCCGCACTGGGCATGTCACACTCGTCGGAGCATCCGCTGGAGCGGTGGCTGGCCTTGTCGCCATTACGCCGGCTGCTGGCTTTGTGACACCAGGTGCCAGCATCGTCCTTGGTTTCGTCGGGGGAATCATTTGTTATTTTGCATCGACACTGATGAAGTCCAAACTTGGATATGACGATGCCCTTGATGCGTTTGGCGGGCACGGCATCGGCGGCATCTGGGGAGCCTTCGCAACAGGTCTGTTTGCAACAACGGTGGTGAACTCAACCGGCGCAAATGGGTTGTTTGCAGGAAATCCAGTCCAACTGTGGCATCAGGTCATCGGGATTCTCGCGACGGTCGCGTTCTCCGGCATCGGATCATGGGTCCTGTTAAAACTTGTCGATGTGACCATGGGAATCCGGGTTACGAGAGAAGAAGAGTTGATGGGCCTTGACTACACGCTGCACCGCGAATCGGCGTATCCAGAAACCCTATCTGCGGATGAACTTGCGAAGATTTTCAAGCCACAAGCGGTGGAGTAGGTACGTGTAAGAAGTGTAACGTTTCGGGGGGTCATGTGAAAATATCGGATGAAATAACAGACAACCAGCGTGACGTTGTCTGGCAGACAGACAAAACCAGAGAGATAACCTCAAAGAGGTCAAGTTAGAGAGACAAAATTCGAGAGATAAAGTTAGAGAAAACGAGGACCAAAATCAAGGTCCAGGCTGGACAACGCCTGGACCCTCCCCATTTCATCAGAGGTCAAGGTAATGCTCATGTTCCCAGCGGTGGACCGTACTTTGATATGCGTGCCATTCCTGCCACTTGGCGCGCTCAAACAAGTCACAGGCGTGTTCGCCAAGAGCCCCCTGCACAACATCGTCTTCTTCAAGTGCGGTTAAGGCTTGCAGCAAAGTGGAAGGAAGCGAAGAAACGCCCATCTGAAACCGTTCAACTTCACTTATACCAAACAGGTTATGATGCACGGGATCCGGCAAAATACGCTGTCTCGTGATTCCGTCAAGCCCGGCTTCGAGCATTGCGGCAAACGCAAGGTATGGATTGCACGCACTGTCCGCAGCCCTCAATTCCACGCGGGTACTGTCTCCTCTCACATCCGGGACGCGCACGTAGGCATTGGTGTCGCGAACAGACCAGGCGCTGTAGATGGGGGCGTCGTAACCCTGGACAATGCGTTTGTAGCTGTTGACGAGCGGATTTGTGATGGCAGTCAGTGCTTGGGCGTGATGGAGTAACCCTGCGATATACTGGCCCGCTGTGACACTCAATTGAAAGCGAGACGACGGGTCCAGGAAGGCGTTGCATCCGTTCTTGAACAAGGCCTGATGAACATGTAAACCAGAACCATCGAGGTCAGCAAACGGTTTTGGCATGAACGTCGCGTGCAATCCATGGTCTCTTGCAATCGTCTTAATCAACATCCGCATGGTCATGAGATTGTCAGCGGCCGTGAGCGCATCGGTGTTCTCGATGTCGATTTCGTGCTGGCCCCTTGCCACCTCGTGATGTGATGCTTCAACTGGGATGCCAATCGAGTCGAGTGCAATCGCGATGTCTCTGCGGCAATTCTCACCTGTGTCGAGCGGCGAGATATCGAAATATCCGCCTTGGTCGTTCGGCACCAAAACTGGGTGACCGCTTTTGTCAAGGCGAAGCAGAAAGAACTCGACCTCAAGGCCAATATTCAGGCCATCAAAACCCAGCGATTGCATTCGCTTGATGCTGCGCTTCAAAATCCCACGGGGATCTCCCGCAAACGGCCTGCCATCGGGAAGGTACACGTCACAGATAAGCCGTGCTACTCTGCCTTCGGGAGTAGACCATGGGAATACAAGCCAAGTACTCAAATCTGGCCGGAGCAACATATCGGATTCCTCGAACCGAGCAAACCCGTCAAGTGCTGACCCGTCAAACACGACTTCGCCGGCAATGACTTTTTCCAGTTCATGGACAGGAACCTCGACATTTTTGAGGCTGCCCATCAAGTCGGCAAATTGAAGTCGAACGTATCTGACATTCGCTGTCTGTGCACTTTTCAATACCACTTGCCTGTCCATCATCGCAGGCTCTTTATTGCCGCTCATGACGACTCCCCCAATGGTTTCGTCTCGTGTTAAGATTTATTCGTCAGAACTTCATAAAAATTGCGAGTTTAGTTTGAGTATATCAAGGATTGGTGCGAAGGAGGCAGCCCATGAACACGATTGACTTACCGAGATTCGACGGGTCCTGGCGCGCCCATCCAGATGTGCCCACAGGCGCTGCTATCCTCAAGTGGCAGGAGCACTTGCGGCAAATCACGCGCCAGTGGTTGCGTGCCGACGCCCCTGTTGCTGACTGGCTGGCCTCCTACAGCTCACTTCGCATCAACCTTTTGCGCGCCGTGTGGTTACAAGTGATTCCCGAGCACCATCGCGAGAACATGGACTACATTGCGCTTGGCTCTACCGCACGCGGAGAAGACGTCTTCGACAGCGATCTCGATTACGCCCTGTTCCTTCACCACCCGGTCAACATGGAGACGGTCCTTCCCTACCTCTATCAATTTATCGAACGAATGGCCGCCCTTGGTTTCCCACCGTGCAAGGGGTTCGTGATGGGGACCAACGAACGCTGGTCCGGGACAGAAGAGGAATGGGAACAACGGATAGAGTCCTACTTCCAGTTTCCCAGTTGGGAGAATGTCCGGTACTTGTTCATGATGCTCGACAGCCGCGTCCTGACCAAGGAGCCCCTCAGGCTTCCCGATGGGAGTAGAACATGGGAACCGTTGCGTCAGCGTGTACAGGAGCAATTGCGACGAAGTCCCTATCTGTGTTGGGAAATGGCTCATCTCGGAATTCAGGATACGGTCAGCAGGGCCCGTGTAAACCCGGCCATCTTCCGCTTTGGACACGGTTGTGTGCACATCAAGAGCGGTCTATTAAGTCCCGTACTTCACTCCATCAGGCTCTTGGCGGTCGCGCATGGCGTGTTTGCTGTGAGCACGCAGCACCGACTCTTGGAACTCACGGCGTGTGGGGCGCTGGACCGCGAACTCGCACACCGACTCGAGTCGTGCATCGACTACGCGTATCGAACCCGAATCAAGCAATACATCGATAACCCGGACGCCAAAGCGGGAACAGACGACTTACTGCTGTTCCGGATGAGCAAGGCCCAGCTTGAGACACTCGCCGAACACATAGATACCGCGAAAAAACTGGAGCGTATGATTTCGCGCCGTTTTCGCAAGCCGAGGTGAAGCAACGTGCCATGGTTTCACGGAGGGAATCCAGCCCATTCACGTCTCGCCCGTCAATCGCGGAGCCGCACCTTCGGTGAGACGCCCCATGGTGCAACAGATGGGCCCTATAGTTCCGCAGCCTGGGACCTGCCGCTTGAGGAAGCGTCTTATTTTGTTCTCGATATTGAGACAAGCGGGTTCGCTCCCCAAACAGACATCGTCCTCTCGATTGCATCGGCTCAGTTGCACTTGCAAAACCTTAACCTGGACGCTTTCCATGCGTCACCAGGTCAAATTTCGAACCTCCGCCAGCAAGTCACTTCTCAAGGCGTCAGGGTGCAAAACCTTGAGTACGAACTTGTCAAGCACCCTGACACATCCTTCGTACCGGCGCACATCTGGGAGCTTACCGGACTCACCCCACAGGCTCTCGATTCTGGCCGCGAGTGGCGAGAGGTTTTATTCGGAACCCTCAAGCGTACCGGAGCCTCTGTCTGGGTTGCTCACCACGCCCGGCACGAACTGTCGTTTCTGCAGAAATCGGCCCGCGACTTCTGGCGACTTCGGCTGCACCCGATTGTGATAGACACTGCATTGGTCGCTCAGGCCCTGCTCGGTCATCCGCAGACTCCAACTTTGGATGAGGTTTGCGCATGGTTTGACGTCCCAGTCGGTACGCGGCATCATGCGGACGAAGACGTCCGCATGACGGCTCTTGTCTGGCAAAGGGAGGCGAGCCTGTGCAAGGTACTCGGCTTGTCAACCGTCGGAGAGGTCATCGAGTGGGCACTCGCCCGAGCGCAGGGGTAGGCGCAGGGGTAGGCGCAGGGGTAGGCGCAGTGGCGCTTCTCACGATGTTAACTTCAACTTCGGGTCTAGGATTTACATTCAACCCCGGTGTCACGGTTCACTAGAGGAGGCGGCGATACGTAATGGTGAGCTTGTCTCCGTGCCGTTTCACGTCCACCACCTTGATTTGCGAGGATTCTACCATGGCCTTGACTCTGTTCATGAACTCAGCCCACTGCATGACGTCCTCTTTTGCCAGTGTCATCGTTTCAAAGACGCTGGATTGCTGAAGGCTCTTCACAACGCTATCCCTCCATGCCATGGTGCACAAGATGTGCAAACCCTTCATGGCATGACGATAACGCACCGCGTGCTTGTCAAACAACAGGATATGTCAACTTCCATCACATCAAGGCATGGACCACGGCAAATTTGTGAGGTAATCTCACATCTTATCCGTGAATCCTCCAAGCGCGCTCTTGTTGTCAAGACCGTGACATCAAGTGTTGTCCGGTGTTGCCACGTCTGTTGCACCTTCATACACCTCAGACTCATATCGGTGAAACGTTAAGAAGTAATAGACCGAGCCAATCAAGTAAAAGCTTGCCGTAGCGGTGAACACAATTGCATAGCCGGTATAGGAGCCGTAGTGGTGAACAATCCTCGTGCTGACAGGGCCCATAACTGCCCATCCCAAACTCCACAGCGTTTGCCCTACGCTCACAGCAAAGCCCCGCATGTCCTCGCTGACGAGAGCCATCATGACAGAGTCCTGAATGGGATTGGCTGCGTTCATCAGCGCATTGCGGACCACCACCGCGCCTGAAGCCATCCACGCATTGGTTGCGTAGGCCGTTGTGAGTAAAAACGGGATGGACGACAGTTGAAACGTCACAGCCGCTTTCACAGGCCCAATTCTGCGTGCGAGCGCCGGACCGATGAACATCGCGAGGGCAGTTACAGCCTGAGCCAATCCAATCACAATCCCAATCGTGACTTTGGTCATGTGAAAACGTTCTGCAAAGTACAGGTTTAAGTATGGAATAACCAGCCCCGCTCCAAATCCGACCAAGGTTGAGGCGATGGCAAATTTCATTACCAACATCAGCTGATCCCTTGAACCGTGCAGTCGAAATCTGGACCGAAGTCGAAGAAACTTGGGCTGCCGTTCGATGTTGCCGCTGTGCGCATCTACATCTACATCTACATCTCCGTTGCCATCTCCATTGCGCTCTCCCTGCCCAGCTCGCGGTCCCTTGTCAGACTGCCGCTCGGCATCGCCAGCGAATCGACGCCGTACGCGCGAGTTCGGAGCCTGTTCAATCTTGGAAAATGGGATGAGGCTGAACAGCGCAATGCCGGCTCCAATTAAGAGCGTCAGTCGAATCGACCAGACGGCACCCAAAAATGACCCGAATCCCTGAGCCAAGCTCCCAGAAGCCACGCTGCCCACCACCTGCGCAACCAGGGTGATGCCAAAGTTCACGCTAAAGAGGTGAAACCGCTCTTCCTTCTCCGTGTTTTCGGCAAGCAGCGGCAACGCGGAAACCCAAATCACCGAAGATACCATGCCTGCCAGGAAGGCGCCTGTCACAATCAACCAGGATGAGTTGGCTAGTGCCTGTCCCATCATGACGACGCTGCTCAGTGCCCCGGCAATCAGCACCGCGGTTCGACGCCCAATGCGGTCACTGATGATACCCGCCGGCACAAGGAACAGCGTGCCCGCCAGCGAGCTCGCAGACACGTATGCCCCAGCCACCGTGTCCGGCATCCCGAGACTTTTAATGTAAAGGTTGTAAAGGATAGCCGCGAATCCCATACCAAACTGAGCTAAGAATGATGCTAGAAAAAAAAGTCGCACATTTCGGTGTGCCCCTCGAAGGATATCCCGGTACTCACGAAAGATGGAACCCATATGATGTCAGCTCCTTGCATGGCCAATCCCACTGATGATACACACTGATGTGGAACTTGACAATGGGGAGCGTAGAGATGTCCCATCAACCATTTATCATCATTTTCGACAAGGAACCCCACACGAAATGACAGTTCCGTTTGAGGACAAGCCCAGAACCCCAGGGGGTATCGTAACTATCATCCTGAGACTGTCGATTAACTCGCACTCCCTCACGCACTGACGGTGCGTAAGCACACGTGGACATAGTCTTGGTTTTGGTCAGTAATATGCAATAACGCGCCCTGAGCGCGTTATTTCCGATTGAATCTATAGTGCCGACGAAAAATAACGAGCTGTGGAAGCACTATGCTCGCACCTTGAGTCGATAACGATGTGTGAACGCGTTATTTTAATCCGTCTCAGTGAATAACGCGCCCTGAGCGCGTTATTTCCACTTGAACGTGTTTCGGGCAGGGCGAATAACGCGTTCCCGACTCGCAATCGGCGGCCCAAACTCCCAACCGAGCCAAAGCCAGCGGGCGCGATGGAATTTGGAAGTCACATGGTAAGACAGACGTGAAAATGTGGACGTGTAACGGAGTCCCTATTCACCTGTTTTGGCAGTGTTGACGCATCGTAGACAATATGATGATGTTCGAGACTGTTAAATTAATCGACAGTCTCATCGTGTCCTACCGCTGCCCCCGATACCCCCACCCCTTCCAGCACAACGATACTTTTAATTCTTGTGGATTCTGGGGTACCCCGTCGTTTGAGCACACAGCGATAATTTTGTGCACTCCAAAAGGTGGATACCCTCCAGGTATCCACCTTTTGACGGAAGCAGCGTGATACGCCTCGCGCCTGAGCCAGTCGACGCCCACGAGCCTCCGAGCCTCCGGAGGCCTTGCCCCCATACGCTGATCACCTTGTCAGCGTTGCACCCACGAGGCAGCGGTCATCCTGACATCGGATCGTTTCACTTTGAGCGCCCCTCGGCGACGCGCCAGGAAGACGGTGAAACCAGCTGTATGCTTGGCCATCAGTCGCTTCATGTCATCGGTCAACAGCGACCTCGCCGGTTTCGGATTCACTTCGATAACAAAAACCTTGCCGTTTGTGTCGACGCCAATGTCGTACCCAAGGAGACCGGTTTTCGGTATGCGCTCCGCCAGTTTTTCCGAGCAGCGGACAGCGCAGGCAGTCAATTCCCGAACAGGAACCGTAATCCCTTGCCGTGCTGTCAGTGACTCGAGCTGCTCGAGGCTCATCAGTTCACCGCCGGCCACAATGTTCGTGACAACACCATCCGCAGCTGCGACTTTTGGAACGATGCCGATGACATGCCACGCGCCGTCAGCCCCTCTCGCAGTGACGACACGAAAATCCACGCTTCGCCCATCGATTTTCAACAATCGAATGCCCTTTTGCACCAAATGTGGAACCCTTGAGCGATTTCTCAGCAGCTTTTCAAGGTCACTGCGCGTCACCATTATCCGCTGCTTTCGCGTCCCCTTGACGGAACGGTCCATACTGACGCGGTACATCTGTTTCCCGGTGGTTTCAATGCGCATCACGCCGGATCCGCCGTATCCTCCGACCGGTTTTACATACGTGACCTTCCACTCATCCACCGCACGTACGGCCCGTTTTATGTCGCTAAGAACAAACGTATCCGGGACGTACTGCCCAAGTCCTGCCGATTTCATAAATGACACCGCCTGCCACTTGCTTGGTAGCGGTGGGTTGAATAGAGGAATTCCTCGTTCCTTCGCGGCTGCCCGCATTTTGCTGGATTTGCCCTTCACGGCTAGGTGCACAAAAACGTTCTCGTAAATTGCATCTGGCAGTCGTTCCTCGCAGCGCTCCCAATCTCGATAAGGATACGCCATGTTGACAGGTCTCCACCCTGACAGTTGCCCCGCAGTCCAATTTGCATTGTCCGGATCAAAAATCATAAGTCTTGCACCGAGTGAACCCGCATATTCTGCCATCCGGCAGTAGTGAATTGCAGGTCTCCTAACACGCCGGCCCTTAACCATTCGCTCCTTCGGCTGCACAGTTGTTGCCACGCCAATGAGCACTTGTTTTGGTGCCATTCGTATGTCACCTCATCCTTCGACCTTGCACATTATATGAAGCCCACATTTGTGCGACTGTGCAGACGTCTAGAAGCATAGGTTCAGGAATGGGGAATTACCTTCCAGACGATGGATGGCCGATATCAAACGAGGAGGGGTCTCGTGCTACGGACAGTATGCAAAGGTAAAATTCACCGTGCAACGGTGACGCAAGCAGACTTGAATTACATGGGAAGTATCACAGTTGATACAAAACTTCTCCAAGCCGCGAACATTCTGCCGTACGAAATGGTTCAAATTACCAACTTGTCAAACGGAGTCATCTGGCAGACCTACGCTCTCGCTGCAGAAGAGAACTCTGGGACCATCTGTTTAAACGGACCACCGGCTCGGCTGTTCCAGCCCGGTGATAAGGTCATCATCCTCTCGCTGGCCCTCATGACCGACGACGAGTGGGCGAACCTGACCTCGCACGTGATATTTGTCGATGACAGAAATCAGGTGACCTCTGTCGTTGCCCATCATATGCAAGACGAGCCCGGCCCTAGACCCTAAGAACGTGATTACGGCACGCCCCCTGTCGGTGCGTGCCGTAATGCCCTGAAAAGCCATCTACAATTTCTCTCACTCCGGTCGACGATACTCCGTCGTGACCTTCGTATGGATGCCCCCGCGGATGGTAAAGTCCGTCGTAACCCGAGCCATGCGCGGCTTGGCGGCCTCGACAAAATCATTCAGAATCACGTTTGTCACGTCTTCATGAAAATGACCCTCGTTGCGGAAACCCCATAAATACAGTTTCAAGGACTTTAGTTCCACAAGGTGATCTCCTGGTTGATAAACGATAGTCACAGTTGCAAAGTCCGGTTGACCCGTCATCGGACAAAGCGTCGTAAACTCGTTTGTGGACATCTCGACGTCATAGACTTTATTTGGGTGTGGATTCGGCACCACGACCAACTGTTTGGATGGCTGTGTAGACAATGAAAATCCCTCCGCAACAAAATGATTATCCTGAACCACTATACTGAACAACCAGCATCGACGCAAACGCCAAAATCCGCGCCAAAGAGTCGTCACTGCTTTCAATCCCATGTCGCCTTGGCTAAACTAAGGGGAGTTATGGCCTGTCCCGGAGAGGAGCACTGCAAAGACATGGAACACGGACTACCAAACGGGTTTGTTCACCAGATGCAGCGACTGATGGGCGACGAATGGATGGAACTCGCGCTCGCGCTGCAAACCACCGCCCCCTTCCGCGGCTTACGGTTGCATCGGTGGACACAAGCGGCCAACAACAGCCAAAGTGATGTGCTGCCTCCATCTCCACACACATATGCAATCACCACACCCGTTCCGATGCCTGACGTGATAGCACAACGGGTTCTGAACCCTGTACCGTGGATGACAGATGCATTCTACATCCCAAAAGACAGCCAACTCGGGAAAACGATATATCACGAAGCCGGGGCCTTTTATATTCAAGAGCCGTCTGCGATGGCTGTGGCAACTGCGCTCGACGCCCGCCCCGGCCATCACGTTTTGGACTTATGCGCGGCACCAGGAGGGAAAACCACTGCCCTTGCCCGAGCCATGAGAGGCCAAGGCGTGCTCGTCGCTAACGAGATCCACCCGAAGCGAGTCTTGACACTCGCGCAAAACCTCGAACGGCTTGGAATCCCCGCCGTCGTCGTGAATGAATCGCCGGAGCGATTGGCTATGACGTGGTCAGGCTATTTTGACGCGGTATTGGTGGACGCACCGTGCTCTGGTGAAGGGATGTTCCGAAAAGACATCTTGGCTCGTGAAGAGTGGACCGAAGAGGCCCCTGTTATGTGCGCATCAAGACAACGAGATATCCTCCGCGCCGCCGTCCGTATGGTGAAGAAAGGTGGGCGCCTCGTTTATTCAACCTGCACCCTGAATGCGGTGGAAAATGAACAAGTCGTTGATTGGGCGGTCCGGGAACTTCCGCTCACGCTGACTGCGTTACCGAATTGGCCGCAGTGGTCAGACGGGCGGCCCGAGTGGGGAAGTGGCAATCCGATGCTGAAACTCACCAAGCGGTTGTGGCCCCATCTTGGCGACGGTGAGGGGCACTTTGTGGCTGCCTTTACCGTCTCGGAAGCAACTGAAGCAGAAGCCGTGCCAGAGCGGGAACTGGGAATCTCTGCGCCGTTGTCGAGAGGGAAACGGAACCAAAGTCAGCAGACTGACAACGACCGGTGGTTGGCGCTCGCGAAGGAACTTCTCACTGATGTCCCGACAGCGTGGCAAACCACCGTTTCGCGCGGAGACCTACTCTTTGCCTCGCCACCGCCGGGTCTTGTCACAACCGGACTAAAAGTCCTGCGCCCCGGACTGTGCTTGGCTGAGATATCAGGAACTCGTGTGCAGCCGCATCACAGTCTCGCGATGGCCGTACACCCTGATTTGGTGCGAAACAAGGTCGAGCTACCACCCGACCTTGCCGCAAATTACATGGCCGGCAACGCACTCGAGCGGACCGCTTCACCGGGATATAATTTGATGATGTCCATTGGCGCCATTCCACTCGGCTGGGGCAAGGGGGTACCGGGACGTATCAATAACTTATACCCCCGGGGACTTCGCCGCCAAGGACTGCTCGTCTGATGCTTATCCAATCACGTTATCGAATCGCGCTATCGAACGAGATTATCGACTCAGGTTCTCAATTACCATGGCAATGCCTTGTCCACCACCGATACACAGAGAGGCGACACCATAACGCTCTCGGCGATGGCGCAGTTCGTAGGCCAACGTGAGGAGCAGTCTGGCCCCGCTTGCGCCTACGGGGTGGCCGAGTGCAATGGCACCGCCGTTGACGTTTGTGCGGTCCCGCGGCAACTCAAGTTCTCGTTCAACACTCAGGTATTGCGACGCGAATGCCTCATTGACCTCCCAGAGGGCAATCTCATCCATCGTCAGACCCGCATTCAAAAGCGCCAGTCGAATGGCTGGGACCGGGCCGATGCCCATGTAAGCGGGATCGACACCAACGACTCCGTAGCTGACAATCTTGGCCAGCGGCGTCCAGCCATGTTCGGCACAAGCATCTTCGGATGCCAACACGACGGCGCCAGCCCCATCGTTGATGCCACTCGAATTGGCGGCGGTCACGGTTCCATCCTTTTGGAAAGCGGGTCTCAGCTTCGCCATGGCTTCAAGCGAGGCGTCCTCACGAATGTGCTCGTCATGCTCAACCAACACTTCACCTTTACGACCTTTTACAGACACCGGAACAATTTCTTCTGCCAGTCGGCCGCTGTGGCGTGCGGCTGCAGCGCGTTTTTGACTCGTGAGTGCAAACTCGTCTTGCTCCGTACGCGTTATCTCATATTTCAGCGCTAAATTCTCTGCTGTTATCCCCATCGGGTAACCGCTGTGACAGTCCGTCAGCACCTCGTTCAGCATGTCGACTGCCGCATTGTCTCCCATGCGGTAGCCGAACCGTGCCCCCCGCAGCAAATACGGCGTGAGACTCATCGACTCCGCACCCCCGGCGAGAGCGACTCGACTATCGCCAAGCAAAATGTCCTTCGCTGCCGTGACGACTGATTGCATACCAGAGCCACACAGACGATTCACCGTCAAAGCAGGAACAGTCTCCGGCACACCGACAGTGAGCCCCACATGTCGGGCCAAATAGGCCGCACCGTTGTGAGACTGAATCACATTGCCAAAGACCACATTGTCAACTTGCGAAGGCGTCACGCCCGCTCGACGCAGCGCTTCTACACCAGCCAAGGCACCAAGACGAGTGGCAGTTTCAGATGACAGGGAGCCGCCGTAGGTGCCAAACGGAGTTCGTGCCCCGTCAAGAAGATAAACCGTTTTCATGTCTTCAAACTCCTTTCAAAGCCGTGGGGGTGTCCTTGTATATCTACGATTATCCCACGAAGCCGCACGAGAGTATATCAAAATGTCCGCCTTCAGGTCTGGCTTCACCTCTGCCTTCGTTCCCATGTTTCGAGGCCGCATACCCTGCAAGGTATGCGGCGATATCTAGATATCACTTCTTATCCTAACGGCATACCCTGCCGGGTATGTGTTTCAAATAGCGCTACCTTGCTATCCCTATTCGTCAACCCATGGGGGTATCGTAACTATCATTCTGTACGCTACGGCCGATCTCGATACCCCCACCCATTCCTGCGTAACGATACTTTTGATTCTTCGGGATGGGACGGTACCCCATCGCTTCAGCAGATAGCGATAACTTTGTGCGCTACAAAAGGCCGGATATCTCACGGGTACCCTAGTCCGGGCTCAAGAGCCCGGACATCTAGCATCTGGGTCACTGGTCAGCACGACACCCCCTGAACATGTGTTTATTTTTAATCTACACCATTGACATTGTTAATATTGAGATTAAGATTGTAAATAAGAACGTTGTGGCGCAACGGAAAAAATTGAGAGGATGGTCGCCATGCCGTATCCGGTACCGACGAAGTGCCCGGCTTGTTCGGCTCAGATGGATATCACCGAACTCACTTGCCCTGATTGTCAAACCAGAGTCCAGGGTGTGTTTACAGGCACAGCCTTGCATCGGCTGACAACGGAACAATTGCAGTTTGTGGAAGTGTTCTTGCGCTGCCGCGGCAACATTAAGGAAGTTGAAAAGGACCTGAAGGTTTCCTACCCGACAGTGCGTTCGCGGCTAGATCAAGTCATTCAGTCTTTAGGTTACGCGGTCACAGATGAAGTCTCGAACGATTTTGTAGACCCGGCAGAAGATGTGCTCGATGCACTCGATACCGGTACCCTGTCGTTCGACGAAGCATTGCAACGTTTACGTTCCGGTTCAATTTCGAAGAGAGGACGCGAGTCTCATGAATGAACGGATGAAAATTCTTCAGATGTTGAGCGAAGGTAAAATTACCCCAGAACAAGCCGAATCCCTCCTGGCAGCTGTCGAAGGCAGCAGTGAACGCCAACGCCTGCGTTTTCCGGGTCTCGACAAACGTACATTGACCGAGCTGAGAAACCTTGGCAGTCAAGTGTCGGCCGCGGTAACACAGTCGCTGTCTGAAGCGAAGCGGGCTATCGAAGGCCAATTGGACGGCTTCTCCTTCTCATCTTCACCAACCGTTTCGGTCACGCATGACCTCAAACTGCCGCTCAATATCCAGCGCCTCACGGCCCAAACCACAAACGGCTCCATCCAAGTGACAACTTGGGATGAACCATATGTCCAGATTCACGTTCGGGCTAAAGCAAAAACAAACAATCTCACCGAAGCAAAACGCGCACTGGCAAGCGCGCTTCAAACACAGATACAGGATGAGAACTACCACCTGACGATTTCGCAGACAGACCGTCACAGCGATACAAACGTCCAGATTGTCGGTGCTGGGCTCGACATCTCAGTCCCAAAAGAAGTCCTTCGTGAACTCGACCTCCGGTCGCATAACGGGCGCATCTACGCGGACTCTGTCAACCTCGAGGAGATGAGGTTCGAAACCACCAACGGTGGAATTTCGCTGTACAAGTCTGGCGCTGTCCGTGTTAACTTGTCGTCAGAACACGGCGGTATTGAACTCGTGCAGTCTCTCGACGCATCCACCCGTCAGCTGTACGCGTCCACAAAAAACGGCGGAATCAGCATTGAAAGCCTCCCAGAGGGCCTTCGTGTCAGCGGCCGTGCGCAAACGGTGTTTGGCCGGGTTGACATTTCCGATCCGCGCTTCCTCGTGACCTTCGAGGACGCCATGAAATGGAGCCAGGCAAAGTTTCAAACCAGCTTCACGGAGGAAGAAACGGACGGCACTTCAGCGGCGGACATGGTAGAAAGCACCCGCATGCGTCTTGAGACAAAAAACGGTTCGGTCCGCATCAAGGCGTAATTGATGTCGGCTCCCGAATCAGTATCTTTGACAGGCAACCAGCGCATAATACGTATCGCATGTATACCCTTCAGGGGTGGACAGCAGGATTTGTTCCCGCTATCCACCCCTGAATCACAAGGGAGGGCCCATCGATGCACCGCACAGACCCTGCGTATGTTATCATCACAGTCGTTTTTGCCGTCGTGGTTCTGGTCATTGTCTTACGTCGCCTGCGCTCGTCACTGGCCACCGAGCGCTTACAGACTGGATTTCCGACGGACCGCTATGCACAACAACCAGCCACCCATGATGACGATGACGATTCCGGACAATTATGATCGCTGTAAAAGCGTCAGGAGACGGGTGATGTCGTCCTCTGCGTTATAAAAGCCTGTGGATACTCGTACTAAATCGCGATGGGGAATGGAGCGGATGTGGATTCCCCGTTCCCGTGCATCACTGACAATCCGTTCTGACGGCACATCCTTGAGACGGAATGAGACAATGCCAGCGCGACTGTCTCGCGGCGTGACGACGTCAACCGCGGGTATGTCAAGCAACTGGTCAAGCAGCGTCCCCGACAGCCCGTGAATCCGCGAAAAAGCATAATCCCAGCCTACCTGAACACGAATAAACCGCAGACTTTCGAGCCAGCCCACCCAATTGGTGAGGGAGACAAACGTATCCTCGTACCGGTGGGCACTCTCGTCAGGCAGGATGTACCCGTTTTGAACGTGCGGGTGTTCACTGCGCAGAGAAGCCGAAGACGCGTACGTCAACTCGACATGCGCCATTGCGTCCGGATGCACGTACAGCGCGCCTACACCATCCGGACCACACAACCACTTTTGACCCGGAAGGGCATAGAAATCGACACCACTCTCTGTAACATCAAACCACTGTGCACCCGCGCCCTGTGCACCATCAACCAGGCAGAGAGCTCCTGCATCATGAGTAACTTGAGCCATTTGTTCGATTGGCAGACGCTGACCCGTTTCATAGGAGATGTGCGAACAAACGACAAGTCTTGTCCGCGGTGATAGTGCGGCTCGCAGACGGGAGATGGTCTCATCGGGGTTCCTGCTGACTTCGACGCGTTTCAGTATCACGCCTTGTCGTTGCTTTTGGACGAACAAAGGCACCATGCCGCCCTGATGTTCTGTATCTGTATAGACAATTTCGTCTCCCTGCTGCCAGAGCATCCCCCACAGAACGATGTTGATGCCGTTTGTCGTGCTGTCAGTTAAAGCAATGGACGAGACAGGCGCGTGCAGCAGGTACGCGATTTGTTCACGGACTTGGTCCCTTACCCCTGCCAGTTGGTTAAAGTAGCCGTCAAGGCGCCCCTCCCGAAACTGGATGTCCACGACTTGCTGCATCCTTTCCATGGCAACGTCCGGCAAGGGGCCAAAAGTTCCGGTATTCAGATATGTGGATGTTCGCACCGCTGCAAAATGGCGGCGTACATTATCGACGTGGGCCACCTCCCCACCTCCGCTCTGGTTATCCTGCATCTACTGTGCCCGGACAAACACCCGCTGACGCTTCATGAATACGCATAGAGTCATCCATCCTCGTCCTGACCCGAATGCTCATCAAGGAAGCGGACATCGGTCCCTCCGTTCACCTCAGTGACTGTTCCGTTTAATTGATGGCTGGCGGGCTGGCAATAAAACGAGACGACACGGGCCACGTCGCCGCCTACCGGGGTTCTCTCCGGCAAAGCAGCGTCTGCTTCATTTTGAAGGAGTTCTTTTTTCTTCCCTCTTACATCTCCCGGACATACCATATTTGCCGTAACGCCAAATTCTCGTTCTTCCCGTGCGACGGACCGCGTCAGCGACGCAAGTCCCGCCTTCGCCGCTGCGTACGGTGCCCGGCCTCCCCAGCCGACTGCCATGCCAGCTCCTTCGCTGCCGAGGGTGACAATACGGCCAAAGCCGCGTTCCCTCATACTTGGAACGAGAACACGATACAGCCACCAGAAACTGCGCAGATTTCCCGTGAACATTTCCTCAAACTCATCATCAGAATATTCGGCCAAACGTTTGCGTTCGAACACGAAAGGCCCAAAGTTATGTACAAAGGCATCCACTTGACCAAAGTGCTGCAGGGCTGATGTGGCAGCATGGTGTGCAGCGGCCTGCTCCAGCAGGTTTGCCCGAATGGGCAAGACTTCGCGCCCCGTTCCAGCAGCCAGGTTGACGATGGACTCTGCTCCCTGCTCACTCTGATAGTATGTAAAGGCGACGGACCAGCCGTCATCAAGAAGCGTAAGCACGGTCGCCTTCCCCAGGCCGCTCCCGCCACCTGATATAAAAGCAACCCGCTGTGTCACAAGCCACCGCCCCTTTCGCTGTTTTTATGATACCACATGCTCAGGGTTTCCTGCCGCGGATGAACACACTTGGAAGCTCGATGATACGTTCTGACAACGGATAATTGCGACACACATCACGACCCCTGTCAATCAATTCACTAATGAGGGTCCGTTGGTCATCCCATGGAAGATAGACCATCTCTGATTGAAAGAAACTGACGCCGCGAACAATGTGTTGTACCACGACTTCTGGGCTGTCAAACACCCACGGCGCATTGATGAGGTGGATGTCGATGTCTGTGAGTCCTGCAGCAGTAAACCAAGACCGCAAATCATCCTCAGTTGGTAAATAGTCCCCTGCACCGGAGCGTCGATTTTTTCGCGCTAACTCGAGCACGGGTTGAAACCAGTCTGCAAAAAAGGGCTTCCACGTCTCAATCGCTAAGGCTTGTAATGCAGATACGACGCCGTGTTGTCGCACGACGCGGGTCATCTCCCTGACCGATCTCGCTCCGTCCGTAAAATGAAGGACCGCGGAGGCGAGACAGACGTCAAACGTCTCATCCGCATACGGGAGATGCTCCACAGATGCCTGAGTGAGCTCGACATGCTGCGGAGAGCCGAGTGATATATACTTTCGCCTCGCTTGGTCAAGCATCCCCGACGATACATCTATCGCTGTCAAATGCCCGCCCGGGAGTACTCGCTCCGCTAAGCCGCAATTAAACGTAAGCGCACCGGTTCCACAACCCACCTCAAGGACATTTTCGTTCTCCTCGACACCGACCCAGTCAAGAAAACTCCGTCGCAGGTTAATCGCATCAGGCCAGACAATGTTGCATAGCGCATCCCAGTCTTCAATCGTATCAAACTGGTACACGTACGACATCGCCACGCGTTTGGCCAGATAGCCGGAATCCTCAAGCGACTGACGTATCCAATGAAATCGATTGACGCCAACCTTCGTCGGCTGAATCACGCGTCCACAGCGATGGTTTTTAATGCGAACTGAGCCCCTGGCGAGCGCAGCAAGCAGGTATGTATCGAGAGAGTCGGGCGTGTACGGATAATGACGAGCGCCGTTGAGGAAGTCCGCCTCGTATACGTGTCTGTGAAAGAACATAGGCTGTAGAAAGTCGTAGGCCACGATGACGAAATACAGCTTATATAGGGTTTCTATACCACGCTTGTCTATCCAATCCTCAACCCGGCTTTCTGCGGTAACCAGATGGTCGTCCGTCGGAATGACAGACCCACTGCTTTCATTGGCGATATAGACAGCTGTCGACATGAGCGTCTCCATCAAGCAGCGTCTGGCAAGTCGAGGTGAAAAAGGAATATCCCCTAACTCTGCCAGAAAGTAATGTACGTGAGCGTACTTCCGGTACAACCGGTCTGTATCTGCTTGCGCCCTGTCCCAAGTTGGCAAGGATCGCCCTTCAAAGTAAGTGTTCATCAATAGCGGATCCATGAACAGCCCGGCTTGAAGAAGTGCTTGCAGTTGTTGAGTAATCTGTTCAGCTTCCACCTAAGTCCCCCAAAAATCACATGCTGCAGTACCTCGTAAAGTTCGTCCCGAAGACTGGCTTCCCGTGATACTATACTTAAGAGAGGTGAACCAGCGTGACCAACCATCCATACTTCCGTCACAACGACCGACTCTGCATTCCTTTACCCGCGTTCCCACAGCCGTTTGAGGAAATGGCGCCAACCGATCAGGAGGACGTCATCGTTGTCTGGGAATCCATTCGAGCCCGTATACCAGATAGGATCCTTGAACTGGAACACAACATACAGAGCCATTTGGACACCATTAGAGAAACCGACGACTGGGAACAAATTATTGCTTTGTTCAACCAAATTTCGGACATCGCCAGCCGAATTGCAGAACTCAACACCTGGCAAAGGGTCGACCCGCATCTAACCGCGCTCATGAGCGAAGATTAGGTGCGTTGTAAATGGTCGCTTACAGAGTCCTATATAGGAGACTAGTGTGGAGACCAGTGTGTTACACTGGTCTCTCAACGATTTCAACGTGGTCCATCCGGACCTCGGTCTGCGGCTTACTTTGTTCCCCCATTGAAGACCGGCCAACAGGCGTAGCAGCAATCGCCTTGACCGTGTCCATCCCGCTTGTCACTTTCCCAAACACGGTATAGTTCGGGGAATTGTTCAAGAACGTTGACTGCTCCCCGGTACAGACGAAGAACTGGGAGCCATTCGTGTTTGGGCCCGCATTGGCCATCGCCACAACACCCGGCTCGTATGGCAGTGCTGGCGGCAGCTCGTCCTCGAACCGGTAACCAGGACCACCCATCCCCGAACCCGTCGGGTCACCTGTCTGAATCATGAAAGACTCGATGATACGGTGAAACACAATCCCGTCAAAATACCCGTCACGTGCCAGTGTCACGAAGTTGTTAACCGTCTTTGGTGCTTTTTCAGCTAACAAAAGTACGGTAAACTGACCCTTATTGGTATCAATAACAGCCTCGTACTCAACACCAGACTGCAGACTCATCTCGGGTGGCGCGTCATATTGCTTCTTCTCCATTTGACCCTTCCTTTCACTCATGAAAATGCCCTAATCGGTGTACAGTAGACCATCGAGTTGGCGATTCGATTGTTCGATACGTCTTGGTGCGCCAAGGCTCTGTGGTCGCTTTATAGTATCACAAAGCAGAAAGTACTTGCCAGTTTTTGACGGGTTCATACAGCGAGTCCGGCAAGGCCGTACAGACACATTCACACTTCCCGCCTTTGTGTTGAGGAATGGATGGTACCCCGTTTGTCGATGCTGGGGATAGAACACCATCGATTGGTAGAGACGGAGTGATGTGCTTGAACATTTCACCGGAAAGAAAGTCCGAGAAAATACCGTCACACATGCAAAACACAAGCAATCGCAGGCCGGATGGCAACTATCACAGCGTGGAGCGAGACACCCTGCGTGAAGCCAACGTCACGTGGCTTGACCGAGGACGCATGAAATCCACGTCGAATCCGCGACTGTTTGTCGCTGCCGTACTGCGGTGCTGGCTGCGAGCAGCGGCCCTGGTGCCGCCGCCAGGCATGAGGACTCCAACTTCTCATACGACAACCTTTGTGCCTGAAGACTACACCTGTAACTTTGGGCCAGATGCGCTCAGTGCGATTCTTGAAGACCTATGGGCCGCAGAGCGGTGTCTGCAACCGTATTTTGATGTAGCCTTACTGTGCACACCACCTCTAGGCGATATATCTCCTTCGCGGGTCATTGGCGTCATGACAGGTTCAGCGCGCCCGCATAGCAAAAGTTTTTACATTCAAGGGTTGTCGCTCCACCCGCGGCTGTTCATGAACACCGATGAACTCCTGTTAGCTGGCGGACTCATGGTAGAGTCTGCCATCGACGCGAGTCTTGAGGCGGGTCTGCAAGGTTGGGTCATCAGCAGTTCAACAGAACAGGAGGCCGCTTTCTGGCGGACTCTCGGCTTCGCCGGGCCTGTCGGACCCTTTGTCAAACGCATGGGTTACTTCGATCATCCGCCTCTTCGGCGTCCAGGGTGATTGATACAACCATCCACCTCGTTCGCGCATCGGATGATTTGATAATGCAGAACTAAGCACTGCACCCGTTTCTTCCGGACTAGTCGGGAAATTCTCGAAGGCTTACAATAGATCCGGGAGGTTGGAAAATGGAACCGTTGACACTGTTTGATGATGCCTTTGAACAAATCCGAACACACCTGCGCGGTTGGGGCCACGAAACCGTACCAGCCGAACAGGCCTACGGCCGAATTGTAGCATCGGATGTGGAGGCAGAGGTCGATGTCCCTCCATTTTCCCGCTCAATGATGGACGGATATGCTGTTACGGCCGCGGACCTTTCGCAGGGGACCATGCTCCACGTCACAGATACCGTACCGGCAGGTCAGCCAACACCAACAGCACTCTACAACGGACAGGCTGTGCGCGTCATGACAGGAGCCCCCGTGCCTGACAATGCAGCGGCTGTCGTGCGGGATGAGTGGTGCCGGGTACTCGGCACGCAAACCTTTGAGATACTGAAGACCGTGGCTTTCGGTGAGTCGATTCAACCAAAGGGCGAAGACGGGGAACGTGGACAAAAGCTCATTTCCTGCGGCACACGCTTAAGTGAACTCGACATTGCCGTGCTCAAGGCTTTCGGGGTGAAACACATCACGGTGTACAGGGTACCCACCGCAGCACTCATCATCACCGGAACTGAACTCGTTGAGCACACGACGGAGGAACTTCGTGACGGCCAAATTTACGGAACGAACGACGCGTTACTGAAGGGAGCGCTGGAATCCGACGGGATACATGTGGAGCGTATCGAGTACGTAAAAGACGATGCCGAATACCTGGGTCACGTTGTGAACACAGCAAGTGAGAATCATGACTTGGTTATCGTCACCGGAGGTGTGTCCGTGGGCGATTTTGATTTCACACCCTCGGCGATCGAAGCCGCAAACAGTACCGTTCATATCCGCAAGGTTTTGATGCGCCCGGGCTCTCCTCTCATCTTCGCTACCAAAGGCAACACGGCATTGTTTGGGTTGTCAGGTAACCCAGGTGCGTGCTTTGCCCAGTTTTCTGTTCTCGTCCGGCCTGCCATCCGGCTAGCGCTTGGCCGTCAGGATGAACCGTTTCCACACACGGCCATCCTTCGGCATGACGTTGCATTGAAGCCCATCAAACATACACGGGTACAACGGGCGAAAGTTTATGTAGAGTCCGGACAATTGCAAGTGGACTGCCAGTTGGCACAATCGTCCGGGGTGATTTCAAGTTTGGTGAGCACAGATGCCTATGTGCGTCTCGATGGGTCGACCGCATCCAAAGGGACCGTCGTAAGACTGCGTTTCGTCCGCAACCTATAGGCTAGCTTGACTCGACTCCACGGGACTAAACCCACCTGGATTCGGCCGGAGTGTACACGATGCAACGCTTGACTCGGCTCCACTGGTCTAGACCCCACAGGGTTAGGCTGCACTCGATGAGCCAACGCGTGACGAAACTTGACTGAGGGTGGCAAGGTCGGGATGGATGGGACAGCGTACCTCTGCCTTACCTCCGCAGACCTTGTCGGGCCCGCTGATATTGACCGTATCGGTATTCAATCAAACGCCACATCCGCAAATTGGATTTTAGACGTTTGAACAAGGGGTGACTCGGTCCTGTATTTTGTTCAATCATCCACAGCTTCCCGTTTGCGTCAAAAGCCATGTCAAACCCCAGTTCCCGGTATTTTTGATACGTGTCAAAGTGGTTCGCGGCACGGAGTGCCACGCTCTTGAGGAGGGCGGTCTTCTCCTGAATGGTTTTTTCGTTCCATCGAAATGCCCTCTTTAAGGCGGGCTCAATCTCCAACACACTACCTTTGCTTAGCGCCACATTGGTGACAACGCTGGAATGTCCAGCGACTTTCGCCAGCATCCCCGAATATTTCCACGGCCCTCCTGGCGCCGTTCGCTGCATCATAACGCGAATGTCAAAGACGCGTCCGTCAATGGTCGCCAGTCGAAGTCCTTGCTGAACAATGTAAGGTTTACCACCTTGCTGCTGACGGATATACCGCCAAGCGGCTTCTTCCGTTGCAAACGACCTTGTCGGCAAGACCGTCTTCTTGACAAAAACCCGGTCGTCTTTCGTCCATATTTTCATGATGCCAATGCCCATGCTTCCGCCGGAGGGCTTGGCGTAAATCATCTGGTATCGACGCAGGTACGTGACAAATGCCTCATGGTTCAATCGACGTGTTGCGGGCAGGTACGGGCTGATTTGCTTGTTTTTCGAAAAGTGCAGCCACAGCAAGTACTTGCCCAACTCCGGTTTCGCTCGCAGCAAAAAAATCCCCCCTGTCATGGGCCAGTGTATTCTGACCCGGTGAAGGAGGGAATGACGGATGTCCGTCTCACGAGCCCATCTGTTGACAATGGGCCACGGCTGCAGCGAGTTGATGACGGAACTCGTCAACGGCTGAGCCCGGGTTCGCGAGTTCTTCTGCCGTGAACGTATGAAACCACGGTCCGCCACGAAATGGGGCCGTATTGTGCGGTGCCACCCTGACCTCTGCCTTGGTTCCTGTATCGTCCTCATACACCCGCACGGTGCGTACCAGAACGTTCGCTGTCTTCGAGTCGATGGGAGGACTCGTAAGTTCGATGTCAGCAAGTGGAAATTTGGAGAACAACCAAGTCCACTGCCCCACAGTATTCACCTCGTTTCGGCTCCGCAGACCACGCCGACGGCAATCTCAATCGCGTGACGTACGAGGTCTGCAGGCAAACTTGGAGCATTCTTGTGACGTACCGCTTGCTCCGGTAAAAACGGAATGTGGATAAAGCCCCCAATGACACCCCGTCCTGACCAACTCTCATCCTGCAGCCGGTGCATCAGCCCGTACAGGACGTGATTGCAGACGTACGTTCCCGCGCTCCACGACTCTTCACAAGGAATACCCGCTTCACGTACCGCCTCTACAATATCACGCACAGGTAAGGTACTAAAATATCCGTCCGGACCATCAGCAACGATGAGTTCCTGCGTCGGCGCAGCGCCACGGTTATCAGGGATGCGGGCATCGCTCAAGTTCACGCCGATGCGCTCCACCGAAACAGCACTCCGTCCGCCCGCCTGCCCTACACAGATGACGATGTCAGGATTCACTTCATCGATAGCAGTGTACAATGTAGATATCGATTCGCCAAATACCGTTGGAATTTGGCGAACAATAATGTCTGCCGAGGCGGTCGTCACACCGTCGAGTTCCTTGACAACCTCCCAGGCGGCATTAACAGGCTCATTATCGAACGGATCGAAACCCGTGATAAGTACTCTTTTCAAATTCATCTTCATCGACTCCTATCGAGGTAACATCGAGACAGGACGAAGCTCAAAACCGGAGGTTGTGCTTTGGAAGAACGATTAATTTCCTATGTCTACTGTTTCAACGAATTACAGGACTATTTTCTTTGCCATGAATACGGGGAATCCTTGTGGCTCGACTCTGGCAGGCCGACGATTCTAAAGGGCCTGATACAGGCCGCAGTATGCCTTTACCACCTTCACGGTGGAAACGCACGCGGAGGCTGGCGCATGTGGAATCGCGCCCGCAACTACCTTAGAGACACAAAGCAATACGAAGGTATCGACGTCCTGCAGTTGATACGCGACATTGACGCGGTGTGGCGAGCCGTCCCTCAACCATGGCTGAGGGAGACTCTGAGCCTCGTACAAGTCGAATCACTCCAACTTCCATCCGTTCGAATTAAGATACTGGACCCGCATCTTGAGACTGTCGTCCAGTCCTGGACCCTCCCACCACTTGAAACGGATTGAAAGTCGGGCTCAAGCGGGAGCGCTCGGCGGATTTGATTTGAGTGGTCGTGCACGGAATCCCCGCCACCCCACGGACAGCGTCAGTAAGAGCAGAATTCCGGTTAAGGAAAACACGGAATGTGTTCCATACAAGCCGCCAACGACACCGCCGACGAGAGGTCCGAGCATGTTCCCGACTTGATTGGCGGTCTGACTAAGGCCAAAAGCGCGCCCGCGAAACGTGGAATCGGTACTCTGAACCACAAATCCGTTGAGTGCCGGGAACACAGCGCAGAAGAACACGCCGTATAGAAACCGCACCGTCGAAAACGCCCAGACGTTTTCAAACGGGATCTGCAGCAGATTGCCGATGCCCCCGCCAATCAAGCCAATCAACAATACACGGCGAAAACCTTGCTTGTCAGCCATGCGGCCCCAGCGAGGTGCAAACATGACACTTGCAATCCCAGCCAGGGAGAACACAAGGCCTGCGATGAGCGAAGTGTTTTTGCTGCTCGAAGTCATGTGACTGATGTACAGCGGCAGGACCGGCTCAATCGTCATGATAGAGAAAGATGTCAACGTCGTCAGCAACAGCGCCAGCCGAAGCGTCGGGTTTGCACTTGCATCCTTCATGGTCTGAACGATGCCTGTCCTTGTCTTTGCGGGCACAAACTTGTATTCCTTTACCCAGAACACTACCAGTAAAGACGAAAGGAACACAAGTACACCAGCGCTTGCAAACGAGATTCGGTAGTTCAAGACCCGTGACACCAAGCCACCAAACAAGGGGCCGAGAATGTTCCCTGCGGCCGTCGCCGTAGACATCAAGGAAAGCGCCCAGCCAACGCGATTTTCCGGCGTGTTCGTGCCAACGAGGGCAATCGCTCCGGGAATATATCCTGCGAGAAGTCCTTGCAAGCCCCGCAGGGCAAGCAGTTCCCACGGCGATTGTACAAATGCCGTCAAAAAATAAATAAAACACAGGGAAAACCCTGCGCGCACAATCATCGGCTTTCTTCCGTATTTGTCCGCCAGCGACCCCCAATATGGTGATACCAAAGCACCCATCAGGAACGTCACGCTGTAGAGCATTCCTGACCACATCTCCTGGTGATGCGTCACACCAATCTGCGGCAAAAACAGCGGCAAAAACGGGATGACCATGGAAAAACTGATGGAGGTGACAAGAGCGCCGAACCACAAGATCCATAGATTCTTTTGCCACTGTTCCAAGACTGGTCGACACCTCCAAGCCTTACGTCATTGGCAACGATTCTACGCTCTTTCGCCTCACGAAGAAATGTTTGTTGGATGCCGTATTTCAACAAATTACTGAATTACGAGAGTTCACCTCTCTCTCAATCTTCACAGCTCGAAATCACTCGAAATTTCTCGGAATCGCTCGTAAATTCTCGTCCAAGTCAAAAATGCTCGCCTGCGTAAAGTTCTTTGAGCCGCGTCTTCAGGACCTTTCCAACCGCACTCTGCGGCAGTGTGTCCACAATCAATATCCGGCGCGGTGTTTTGTACTTCGCTAAATGATGTTGGCAATAGGTTAGGACTTCCTCCGGGGCAACGTCTTGTCCTTGTCTTGCTACGACATAGGCCACGACTTCTTCTCCCATCCGCTCTGATGGCACGCCAATCACAGCCACCTGTGCGACCCCTGGATGACGTGCGAGCACCTCTTCGACATCACGTGGATAAACGTTAAATCCCCCGCGGATGATAAGGTCTTTCTTGCGGTCCACAATGTACAAGTACCCGTCCTCATCCTGCTTCGCGAGGTCACCCGTATAAAGCCATCCGTCCCGCAGTGCGGCGTTCGTGGCCCCTTGGTTCTTGTAATACCCGGGGGTCACGTTGTCGCCGCGGACGATTAACTCTCCCACTTCACCTGCTGGCAGCTCGCGGCCGTTCTCATCGACAATCTGCACCTCGACGCCAGGCAGCGGAACACCAACGGACCCAGGCTTGTGTTTTGCATCTCTGCGATGTGCTGACACAACCGGAGCTGCTTCAGACAGACCATACCCTTCGTAGACGTCGGCACCAAACTTTTCTTTGAAAGCTGTCGACAGGGCAAGTGAGAGTGGGGCCGATCCCGATGCAACCCACTCGAGACTCGACAAGTCATAATTGGCCGACCGCGGGTCCTGAACCATCGCGTGAATCATGGCTGGTACCACGGAGAAATTGCGAACCTTGTACCGCTCAATTGCCGCAAACAAGCCTGTAGCTTCAAACTTTGAGAACACCACGACAGCGCTGCCTGTCAAATAACAAATGTTCGCTACAGTGAGACCATAGACGTGCGCGAGCGGAAGTACACCAATCGTGGTACCGCGTTCACCGTCACTGTTGTTCGCGGAACTGGCCGCGTTTGAGTACAGGTTCCTGTGTGTCAGGCAGACACCTTTGGGCCTGCCTGTGGTCCCTGAAGTATAGAGAATCACCGCGACTTCGTCCTCGGTTTGGCGCATGTCGTCCACGTCGTTCTCGCCTTTGTTCCCGCCCATCAAGTCATATACGTTCTCTATCTCCGGATGAGATGGCCCATCCACCATGACAACACGCGGCGGCTTTCCCACCATCGCCGCAGCCGCCGTAATTTTGTCCAGCACAGCGTCCGAGGTGAGAACGACTTTCGGTTCCGCATCCAGCATGATGAACCCAATCTCCTCTTCATGCAGCAAATACATCACCGGTACGATAATGGCTTTCGCACGCACAATCGCCTGGTAACCGATAATGACCTCAGGGAGATTTGGCATGCAGACCATCACCCTGTCGCCTGGTCCTACCCCAAGTCCTTGGAGTGTGACTGCCATCTGGTTTGCCAGGTCCCTGACTTCAACGTTCAGGTACGTCCTGTCGTTAAAGTAGAGAAACGGATATTCACCAAACAGTTCGATGTTTTTCTCGAGTAAGTCTGTCAGATTCATTGACTCTCACCCCTTTGCGCTCGGTGGACACTGCAGAGCCCGCATCAGTCCATCAGTTCCCCGACCTTGACGTGACCCTTAAGAAGGTTTCGCGAGATGATGTGCCGCTGAATTTCGTCCGTGCCCTCAAAGATTCGCCATACACGCATCTCGCGATACCAGCGCTCAATCGGAAGTTCCTTCGTATAGCCCATACCACCGTGAATCTGGAGCACTCTGTCGACAACTCGGTTGGCCATGTTCGTACCGTACAGCTTTGCAATTGACGCGTCGTGACGGTTGTCGAGCCTCTGCTCGGACATCCATGCCGCCTTTAGCACCAACCACCGGGTTGCCTCAATTTCGACAGCCGAGTCCGCTATCATCCACTGAATCGCCTGTCGTTCTGCAATCGGCTTGCCAAAAGTGACGCGGCTCTTTGCATGGTCTATTGCCATTTGCAGCAGCCGCTCGGCTGCCCCGAGGCCACGGGCGGGAATCATCCAACGTCCCTGACCAATCCACTGCATGCCAAGATTGAACCCGCCGCCAAGTTCGCCGAGGATGTTTGCCTCTGGAACACGTACGTTGTCGAAGACAAGTGACGCGGGACCCCATTCCCCCATTGTATGGATATACTCAGAGCGCCAGCCCATGTCCCTGTCTACGAGGAAACACGTGACACCGCCACGCGCTCCCTTTTCCTTGTCCGTCACCGCGAAGACCATAGCGAAGTCTGCCTCATTGCCGTTCGTGATGAAAACCTTCTCACCATTGAGGACATAGTCATCACCATCTTTGACGGCTGACATCCGGATGTTCGCGGCATCCGACCCCGCGCCCGGTTCGGTCAGAGCAAAGCAAGACCGTCTGTCTCCGTTGATGACCGGCAGCAAGTATCGCTGCTTTTGCTCCTCGTTGCAATAGTAGAGAATATTGTCAGCGGATCCGCCAAATTGAAATGGCACAAACGTACGCCCAAGTTCCATCTGGATGATGGCGGTCATCATCGGACCCATATCGGCACCGCCATATTCCTCTGGCGTGTTGATACCAAAGAACCCTAACAGTTGCGCCTTTTCCTGGAGTGCACGGACCTCCTCACTGGTGAGACCGGGTTTACCCTCTCGCTCATTCTTTAAGACCTGTTGCTCAAGCGGCATCAGTTCCTTTTTCACAAAGTCGCGGATGGTCCTTTGCACCATCTTCTGTTCGTCGTCTAGTGCGAAATCCACGCACAACCCCTCCTTGTGTGTCTGATGTACATCACCAGTCAGTTACGACAGTGACACCCATGTTCGTGAAATCATTCATGGATTGAAGGGTCCTGCCGGCCTCTTCAATGGGAACCGTACTTGTGACAAGGTCACCAGGCTTCAGCCGACCTTGAGACACCATCTGCAGCATCTGCGGGTAGCGATGGACGGGCATGCCGAACGATCCGATGACACGAAGCTCCAAGTTGACGATGACATCAATCGGCAGCGGGATGAGACCCTGCTCAGCGCGAGATGTCATGCCAATCTGTAGATGCCTCCCACGCCTGCGCAAAGACGAAATGCTGGCCTGACAAGTGGCCGCAACACCAAGGGCGTCTACGGAGACATGTGCGCCGCCGTTCGTCAGTTGCTTAATTTCCTTTGCGACCCTGACCTCTCTGGCGTTCAGAGTTGCAACCGCGCCAAGTTCTTTGGCGAACGCCAACTTATCGTCCGCAATGTCCACCGCAATGACGTTCGCACCCATGGCCGTCGCGATTTGAATCGCGGACAACCCAACTCCGCCGCAGCCGTGGACGGCGACCCACTCGCCAGCACGAACTTCCGCTTGGTCGGTGAGACCGTGAAACGCTGTCATGAATCGGCAACCAAGCGCCGCCGCTTCGGTAAAGCCAACGTTCTCCGGTAGTCGCACAAGGTTCACATCCGCGTCAGGAATGTGCACATAGCGACCGAATCCGCCCCAGTACGAGAACCCAGGCATTCGAGCGTTGTGGCAGATGTTTTGGTGTCCCTGCTGACACATCGGGCACGTGCCATCACCTTGACTGAAGGGAACAATCACGGGATCACCAATGTTGAAACCCCTTACATCCGCGCCGACATCTTCAACAACACCGCTCATCTCATGACCGAGAACGTGGGGAAGCGGGATGTTCACGCCAAGCCAATCCCAATCGCCCATCCAGGCGTGCCAGTCACTGCGGCACACTCCGTTCGCCTCAACGCGAATGACAGCCCCTTTTGCTGTAATGGCCGGATCTGGTACGTCCCGCACAACGAGCGGCCGTTGAAATTCTTCCAAGACTGCAGCCTTCATTTATTCAACCCCTTTTAAAATGACCATCCGCCGCACGCGACTGGGATATTTGCCCACCGGGCCATCGCAGCTGTCAGAGGCATCGGAGCAGTCGGAGCTGCCACTCCCCTGACGGGCTGCATCCCCGGCGAGCGGGCTATCGGAGCAGCCACTCATGGCCACGCGCCGACATGCCTGTCAGATAGGTGATGTGGCCCGTTGGGCCACATTCCGAACGGTTGGTAGATATCCACAGTTCTATTATATCAATATTCTGTTTTTTGTGTGCGGAGTGCCGTGTACTCTGCCAAAGGTATCATCGTGCCTGTAGCATAAGGCTTGGCTTCACTTGGCTTCACTTGGCTTCACTTGGCTTTCCTTTGGCTTTCTTTTGGCTTTCTTTTGGCTTTCTTTTGGCTTTCTTTTGGCTTTCTTTTGGCTTTCTTTTGGCTTTCTTTTGGCTTTCTTTTGGCTTTCCTTTGCTCTGGGCTCGCGCCGTACAATGCCAAGATTCGCAGAGAAGTGACTCAAATGTGAGGTTGAACACAACCCTCACGTAAATGATCTGACATACTCCGTGTATCACGCGAACACCGATGGTTTACACGCATGTATGTTCCGTTAACATGGACGTTTTATGAACGTTCTTGAAAGCTACAAGGAGGGATAAAAGTGCCCGAGTTACTGGATATCCAACAGGAAACAGGACACCTCGTCATTGATGCACGAAATGCCATCCGAACCGGACATCACCCGCGATACGAGATTCTGAAGCTAGTGCAGGACGCACCGATGGGCACGTTGTGCGAGATTCACGTACCACATCGCACCGTTCCACTCGTCGGAGCACTGGAAGAGTTGGGGCTAAACGTTGCCGTATCGGAGGTTGAGCCCTTTCACTGGCGCCTTCGCGTGATGAAACTGTAAAGTTCAGATGCAGATGTCAAAAGGTTGTACTCAGACGTGTGTTAAGTGACCAGAGATTGCCGCAGTGGCAGGGATGGCAGAGGTTCCTGGGATGATAGGGATGATTGGGGCACGGACGAGTGAGGGATGAACCGTCCCTCGTTCTCCCTTTCGCATCCTCTGCATTTTATGGTTTTAGCCCGGAGCAGCATCCCGGTAGCCCCAACCGCAGCGCCCCCCCTGCCTTCGCGATAATCCTCGCGATAATCCTCGAATAACGAGTCGGCAGAGAGTGTCTATTAACAGGAGCCGTAAGGCTCCTGTTTTCCTTTGTTAGGGAATTTTTTGAAGGTAATTGGATACAAATGGTTGAATTTTGGTTGCTAACCTTGGGTTTCCCACGCTCAATTCCTCCATTTTTGCTTCCTTTTCCACTTTAAAGGCAGACGGGGGCCTCTAACGGCTTACCTCGGTTCAATAACTCCTTCACCATTACCTTTACATTGACCACCATAGAGGTAATCTTAACGTCGATCCGCAACTTGCTACGACCACGGGTTCGGGGCTTTCCGAGTCCGTGGTGACGTTTCATTTCGTTATTGGTGCGCTCAATTTCGTATCGAGCTCGAAGTGCCTCTTGACCCTCCTGGCTCGCATTGTACTTCTTTGCCTCCTGAATCAGTTCCCAGTAGTCACTCACGAACACAGTACGTCCCTTTGCATGGTCGGTGCACTGCGCACGTAAAGGGCATGCTGTGCAATCCTCTTCAGCAAATCCATGTTGTGTACCCTTAGATTGCTTAATGTGGTTCTTTCGGACTGACGTGTACCCACCAGGACACACGACCACGTCACGTTCCGGTATGTATGTGAAGTCTTCAGCTCGAAATGCCTTTCCGGACGGGTTCGTGAATTTGGGCAACGGTGCCGTTAGAAGGATATGTAGTTCCTTGGAGAGCTTGTCGCGATTCTCAGCATTTCCGTAAGCTGAGTCTGCCACTACTTCCTTGGGACGCTTGTCGAACTCATCCACCACAGCCTTTACAACCGACTCCAGTGCAATTCCATCTACTTCATTACCAGGGATAGGCTCCGCATTGAGGACTAGGTGAGAGTTGGCCGACTCCACGACTTGTGTCTTATCGCCAATAAACGCCAGCTTTTTGGACTTGTGCCCAACACGTACTTCTGGGTCATGTGCACTCACTACACGGTCGGAGGGCTTGTTATTTTTGTCCTGTTCAACGTACTGAATATCCTCTTTCTGTGGTTCCACATTCTCAGATGAAGGAGACTGGTTTTCGTCAGGGAGCTTCGGAGTAACGTTCTCACGTAAAATACGCAGGAGCACCTCGCGTTGTTGCTTGGCTGTTTCCTGCTCATTGTCGTTTTTCCACTGGGTATCCATGTCGTCGGTGTCCGCACGTTCCAGCCATGCCACTAAACTGAACGCCAAAACACATAGATTGCTGAAGGCGAGATTTCTTTCGCTGCCCTGCACCTCACGCTTGAGTTTGCGAAAGAATGCCCCCACATCCATGTTCTCCTTCAATTTTTCGTAACGCGCTGGGTTATGACGCTTCAAGTAACGCACAAGCTTTTGAGCCGCTTGTTGAATGAGCTCATATACACTTGGCGTAGCAACATTGGCATGCGTGTGGAACGCATCTACCAACCAGCGGTCATCATCTTGTCCCCACATGCCGAGGTTCAGTGCCTGAGCGAGGATATTCACGTGACAGGCATGGAATATATCCGCGCCAAGCCGACTCCTGTCCAGCGCAATTGTGCTGTGGTCAAACTTTGCGAGTGAGATCGGTACACCTAAAAATCGCTTAATGAAGATATCACCGACGATCTTTAGCTCCATCTCACGGTCGGAAATGTTGTAGTACCGCTGTACGAGATGGATTTTAAGTTTCAAGGACGGGGCATACGGGTGTTGGCCGATGGGTGAGTACAAGGGAGCACAGAGCTTATCCGCGAACGAGAAATCAATGTATTTCGCCACTGCATCCCAGAATGGATGAGGTGGTATGACTGAATACACCATGATGTCCTCGAAGGAGGCTTGCTCAAAGTTCTTGTACTTTACCCCGTTCATTTCTCCAACTCCCCGTAATCTCGGATACCTCAATTATACCAGAAAACACGAGATTTACGTAGAAATAACGAGTAATACAGATATAATCTTCGAAAATGGCGAACGGCATCTCGCGTAGTTAATCGACAGTCTCCGGCAACGCGTTATTCAGCCTACCTGAAACGAGGTTCAGCCGGAATAACGCGTTCTTGGCGCGTTATCATCAAAAGCCGAAAAAAATAGCCCCTCCACACGTCGTTATTTGCCCACCCATGCAACGTAACGCTTCTACAACGCGCTATTTTCTGGCGACGGCTTTTCAGCTAACGGAAATAACGCGCTCAGAGAGACTGTCGATTAACTCGTAGGTGCTTACGCACTGTGGGTGCGTAAGGGTTCGTCGGAGTACCTGGCTGAGCACTGCTTGCGCACCGTGGGTGCGTAAGGGAGCATCAAAATCGGCAAAACACGCGTTTCTTACGCACTGTGGGTGCGTAAGGGTTCGTCTGAGTACCTGGCTGAGCACTGCTTGCGCACCGTGGGTGCGTAAGGGACCACCGGATCAGTTGGCTGACCGCCGCTTACGCACTGTGGGTGCGTAAGGGACCGCCAGATCGGTTGGCTGAGCACTGCTTACGCACTGTGGGTGCGTAAGGGACCGCCGGATCGTTTGACCGAGCACTGCTTACGCACTGTGGGTGCGTAAGGGAGCACCAAAATCGGCAAAACAGGCGTTGCTTACACACTGTGGGTGCGTAAGGGTTCATCGGAGTGGCTGGCTGACCGCCGCTTGTGCACCGTAGGTGCGTAAGGGACCGCCGGATCGGTTGGCTGGGTACTGCTTAGGCATGGTGGATGAAAAAGTGTCGTGCTCGTGACCTGTCGAGTTAATCGACAGTCTCTCAGAGCGCGTTATCGTCGACCTCAATGCGCATGCGACGCTCTGCCTCCCCATCCGACGCTCCCTTACGCACCCTAGGTGCGCAAGCGGCACCCTTTCACCCCGATGAGACGCTCTCTTACGCACCCACGGTACGTAAGCGACACTCATTCACCCCATCTGATACTCCCTTACGGTTCCGCTGATGCAAACGGTATCTTATCCTCAGATTCAGGTTCTACAACGCAGATTTTCTCGTTGCCGTTTCACGTTCTCGCTGAATCTCACTGGCAGAAATCGTGATGACGAGTCCAACCCCGCGGACTTCATCCACGTAAAAGTTGACCTCGCTCTCGTCGAGAAAATCGAATAATTGTTCAGGCACATCATGGGTCCAAACCACTATTTCACCAACCGACGGACTAAACGCATGGAGTTTATGGAGTAGGTGCATCACCTGGCGCGCAAGCTTTTCCTCTACAATGCGTCTGCCGTCGATGAAAAATGGGACAGGTTCCGTGTCTTGGAGTCTTCGGCGTGCATTGTCCGATCCGTTCGCATAGACCTGGGACACGAGATGACCGATGCCATCACGGAAGGTAACGCAGCGTAGACCAAGCGGAAGCTCAGGACGGCCATACCCACTCACAGGAGCAAAACTATGGATTTCCAACACCTCCTGTTGCGAAAGGCAGGAGATAGCCTTTTGAAGCAACCAGTCCCTCTGATTTTGGTTGTACGTCCGTTTGCGCAAATTCAGATACATGAATTTCCGGATGGTCATGGAGAAACGCCCCGCTTTCCTTAATACCGATACTACCGACGTATCTCAAACGAACTGTGAGATAAATCACACTGAAACTGTCATCCGCGAAATAAGAATTCATCCTCACGGGGCGAAATGTATGGCAGTCCTGCTGGCTCCTGCTGGCTCCTGCTGGCTCCTGCTGGCTCCTGCTGGCTCCTGCTGGCTCCTGCTGGCTCCTGCTGGCTCCTGCTGGCTTCGGCTGGCTTCGGCTGGCTTCGGCTGGCTTCGGCTGGCTTCGGCTGGCTTCGGCTGGCTTCGGCTGGCTTCGGCTGGCTTCGGCTGGCTTCGGCTGGCTTCGGCTGGCTTCGGCTGGCTTCGGCTGGCTTCGGCTGGCTCTCCTGGTCGATCCCGTTCGACTCGGCTCGTCCCTCCCTCGCACCTTGCAAATGGGGGCATGTTAGAGCAGACCGGAGATTGCTATGACCGTAAATAGTGCAGGCAACACAAGCAAAGATGTGAAAAAGGTTCGCTTTGCCCAGAACTTGTTGGACGTCCGTTCCCTGAGCATGTACAAGTGGTTGATGACAAACCATCCTGTCAATGTCAGCCCTGTGACGGTGACCAGGAGTGGACGGATGCCTATAAACGGGCCAAGACCCACGCAAAGCATCAACAAGAGGGAATAAAACAACATATTCCACTTGGTCATACGCGCTCCTCGTACGACAGGCATCATCGGAACACCCGCCTTCTGGTAGTCGTCTGTCTTGTACAGGGCCAAGGCCCAGAAGTGACCCGGTGTCCACAGGAAAATGATGAGGAACAGCCACCAAGCTGCAGGTGACAGATGCCCCGTCACTGTCGCATAGCCAACGAGCGGCGGAAAAGCCCCTGCCCCCCCGCCAATCACAATGTTTTGGGGCGTTCTGCGTTTAAGTAGCATGGTGTAGACCACTCCGTAATAGACAGCTCCGAGGAATCCGAGCAGCGCAGAGAGTGGGGTCGCAAATACCAGCAATGTCACGGTGCCGAGGAGTGTAAGTGAAGCACCGAACCAGAAAGCATGAAAACTGTTGACTTGACCAGTTGGAATCGGTCGTTTTCTGGTTCGTTTCATCACAGCGTCAATGTCTTGGTCGTACCACATGTTGATGGCCGCGGAGCCCCCGGCACACATCGCCAAACCCAGGATGCCTGCGGCAGTCTCTCGTACACCAGGCACGCGATGGCCGGCCAAAATCATTGCACAGTAGGCAGTAAAAGCGAGCAAAGTGACAATACGAGGTTTCGTCAGCACAAGATATCCGCCGATGGCACGCATCACTCAGCTGGCGCGCACCACTCGGATGGCACGAATCGCTCGAACAGTACCGCCGGCACTGACAGCAGAGACGACGTTACTCTTGACCTCGTCTTGCTCGTACTCTTCATAGACCTTAGAATCAGCGATACCCATGGTGTTTGAATCACTCCATTCGCAATCTTAATCAGGCTTTCAACGGGAACGGATAAAAGGAGGCGAATCGCCTCCTTTTATCTGTGTGCCGTGTGCCGTGTGCCGTGTGCCGTTTACCGTTGACCCGGCTGCACAAACTCCGTTTAAGAAACCTGCGAGTTGAAACCCATAATCCAAATGGACATCAGCGCAATCGCAAACGTGAAGACCAGGCCCAGAATCAGAGCCAGAGAATGATACGGCGGACCGTCTCCTTCCGTGACATGCATGAAGAAGAACAACTGTACGACAATCTGGAATCCCGCGAGAATCGTCATCACAACCATCAGCGGTGCCAGATTCATCGCGTGCGTGAGCGCAAGCACGAAGGAAATAGCCGTCAAAACCAGAGACAGGAAATAACCGACGACGTACATCCCCGGCTTGTGCCGTGGCGCCCTACCGTGTGCTTGATTCACATGCTCCATCTTGGTCGACATCTACATCACCACCCCAGACAGGTAAACAATTGTAAAGATAAAGACCCACACGACATCAAGAAAGTGCCAATACAAGTTGACAACGAACACCTTGCGTGCAGACACAGGGTTCAGTCCCTTGCGCCAGAGTTGAATCACTGTCGCAATCATCCATACGATACCAATGGATACGTGACTCCCGTGCGTGCCTACAAGCGTAAAGAAGGCCGATAAGAAGGCACTTCGCTGCATTGTCGCTCCTTGCACAGCGTCTGACACAAACTCACTGACTTCAAATCCGATAAACGTCAGACCAAGTAAAATGGTGACAATCATCCACCCGATGACTTGGCGTTTATTTCCGTTGCGCATCGCGAGCGTAGCCAACCCGCCCGTAAAGCTGCTCGTCAAGAGGACAAACGTTTCAATGGTGAACCCAGGCACGTCAAAGATGTCGTGCGGCGTCGGCCCACCATCTGTGTGGGTTCGCAGAACCAGGTAGGTTGCAAACAGACAGCCAAACAGCAACATGTCCGTTGCGAGGAAGATCCAAAACCCAAGAATCTTTACCGCCTGGTTTGGATTTTGATATTCAAGTGGTTTCTCGTGAACTTGCTCTCTTGGCAAAACATTTCCACGTGCAACGGCCATTCTTACACCCTCCCCAGTGCAGCTTCGGCTTCGAGGACTTCTTCTGCGGGGATATGATACTCATCATCCCATTCGAAGGCGCGCAGTATCATCGTCAGCGCAACACCGACGAGTCCAATCACTGCGAGCACATACCAATTGAAGACAAACCCGAATCCGGCAACAAAGAAGGCCAAACCCATGAGGAACGGGCGACCGGAGTTCTTTGGCATGTGGATGTCGTGAATGGCCGCTGCATCAAACTTGCGCAGCTCATCTGCCCGACCCTCCTGCTTCATGAGCCACCACATGTCTCGGTCTGTCACTTGCGGAATCACAGCAAAATTGTAGTGAGGAACAGGAGACGGCAGGGACCATTCAAGCGTGCGGCCATTCCACGGATCTCCAGTGACATCGCGTTCTCCGTGTTTCATGCTGTAGACAATTTGAACCACGATGAAGAGGAATCCAAGGCCCATGACGTAAGCCCCAATGGTGGATATCAGATTCAGCGTGTGCCAGCCCATTCCCGCTGGATACGTGTACATGCGCCGCTGCATGCCTTTAAATCCGAGCGCATATTGCGGCATAAAGCAGACATAAAAGCCGATATTAAACAGCCAAAAGGCGATGCGTCCAATGCGCTCGTCGAGTTTGAACCCAAACATCTTTGGCCACCAGTAGTACATGCCCGCTAAGAGACCAAACACCGGACCTGCGATGAGAACCTGGTGAAAGTGTGCTATCAAGAAGTAACTGTTGTGATATTGGTAGTCTGCAGGTGCGACAGCCAACATGACACCCGTTGCTCCACCGATGATGAAGTTTGGGACAAACGCCAGCGTCCACAGCATTGGCAATTCAAAGCTGATGCGCCCTCGATACATCGTGAAGAGCCAATTGAACACCTTGACCCCAGTCGGGATGGCTACCATCATCGACGCGACCGCAAAGAACGTGTTCACATCAGCACCAGCTCCCATCGTGAAGAAATGGTGGGCCCAGACAAAGTAACTAATGACGCTAATCAAAAGCAGAGATGCGACCATCGAGTTATAGCCGAAAATTCTTTTGCGGGCGAAAGTTGCAACCACCTCGGAGAAAATCCCGAATGCTGGCAACACGACGATGTAGACCTCGGGGTGACCCCAAATCCAGAATAAGTTGACGTACATCATCGGGTCACCGCCGTGCAACATTGTAAAGAAGTGCGTACCCACAATTCGGTCCAGCATCAAAAGTGCGAGGGCAATTGTCAGTGCAGGGAACGCAAAGATAATCACGATGCTGGCTGCCACAACGGACCAGGTAAAGAGAGGCATTTTCATCAGCTTCATCCCTGGCGCACGCATCTTCAGGATGGTTGCAAGGAAGTTGATGCCGGTGGCGATGCTTCCGATGCCCGAGATTTGCAGAGACAAGAGGTAGAAGTTTTCCCCGGGTCCTTTATCAAACCCGAGTTCCGTCAGCGGCGGATAACTCACCCAGCCCGCGTCAGGAGAGCCGCCAAACACAAACGAAATATTGAAGAGCATGGCGCCAAAGAAGAACAGCCAAAAACTGACGGCGTTCAAATACGGGAACGCAACATCCCTCGCCCCGATTTGAAGCGGTACCGCAATATTGAACATGGCAAAGATGAGAGGCATTGCCATGAACAGAATCATGATGGTGCCGTGCGTTGTAAATATCTGATCGTAGTGATCCGGCGTCAAAAACTTACTGTTTGGCGAAGCCAGTTGCGTGCGCAACAGCATCGCATCCGCACCGCCGCGAAACATCATTAGCAGCGCCGCAATCATGTACATGATGCCGATTTTCTTGTGGTCAACCGTGGTCAACCACTCTTTCCACAGCCATTTCCATTTCTTGAAATATGTCAACGTTGCGACAATCCCGATGGATGTCAAAGCTATCAGAATATCGGATATCCAAATGAGATAGCCTTCATTCCACATCAAGTAAGTATCTGTGAAATGCTTCAAGGCTTCCGGCATGCCATTCCCTCCAGTCTGTCAGTGATTTGAACTCGTCGAGTTCGTGTCATTCATTCCTGCATTTGCGCCCTGCATTGTCTTTGGCATGTACTGTCCTCCATCGGCCCAGACGACGTTATGGAAGAGGCCAGGTGGGAACGAGGAATAAGAGGCAGTACCCATGGTGCTCGGTTGTTTCAGGTGGTTGTAGCCTGTCAGGGTGAGCGCAGGTGCAGTCGACTTGGTGTCTTTTACCCACTGGTTGAACTGTGCGTCAGACGTCGCGATGACGTTGAAGTTGTCGTGTGCAAACCCGCTTCCTGTGAAGTTTGCGCCGTGTCCGTAATACGTTCCCGATTTATCCGCCTGCAGCCACAAACCCATGGCCATTCCCGGCATCGTGTACTCCTGGCCGCCGAGTTGCGGAACCCAGAAGGAGTTCATTGGAGCGTCCGAGGTGAGCACAAACTGGATGGGCACCCCAGTTGGAATCTCGCAGTAATTGACCGTCGCGACTCCTTGCCCTGGATACTGGAACAGCCACTTCCAGTCCAACGATGTGACATGAATCGTTATCGGAGTCACATTTTGCTCGGGGGGCCGTGTCAGTGCAAAAGTCGTTTTCGCTGTAAAAGCTGAGAGAAAGCCCACAATGATGATGGGAATGGACCACCAGACGATTTCGAGAGTCTTGCTCTCCGACCACTCAGGTGTGTATTTCGCCTTGTTGCCAGGAGTATTTCGGTAGCGAAAAATCACGAAGAAAAAGATTGCAATCGTCGGCACAATGACGATAGCGATGAGAATGACCGAAATGATAATGAGATTGAGTTCTTGTCGACCTGCGGGTCCGACTGGATGAAGGACCAGATACTGCGGACCACAGCCGGATAAGAGTGCGGCCGCCATGAGGGCTGTCGCCAGGGCCGTCAACCTCTTTACTCCCTGTTTGTGCACTTTTGTCTCCCCTTTCACTGGTTCAGTTACCGTCTGCGGGACCATCCCCGCACCGCTTTTGACTGCTGCCAGTTGCAGTCGGGACCAGTCAAAAGCCAAGACATCGGTTTCCTGTCAATGCACAGAATAAAAGTCCGGAGCCCATTACGATTGTGCGCTACGTCACATTTTCATCTTTGGCTGAATTGCGTTCACAAACTGTTCGCGAATGACGTAGAAACGTGTGCAACCAGCCCATCTATTCCTCTTCTATTGTTCGGCGCTCCTACAGGCTCGATTGTTCAGTGCCCCTACAGGCTCTATATTTTTGTATAGATTTGGGCGTTTGGTAAAAACCATTCTAAAAGGGACAAAATGGAGTCCTCATGCCAAACACACATTCAAGAAAAATCCGTCGTCCATACGTGTACATGTCATCGTTCATCGTCAATCAATTTCACCTGCGAAATCCCTGGGTCACTGTGTTTTGGTCACTGGCGTTCCCTGGGGGTGGGCACATGATGCTCTGCAAATATTTCACAGGTGCCATGCTGATGCTCTGGGAGTTTGTCATCAATGTGGAGTCCAAGCTCAACTTGGCAATTGAACTGTCTATGACTGGACACTTCGACCAGGCCAAATCTGTCCTTGAACCAAGGTGGTTCTTTCTTTATATGGGGGTGTACCTATTCGCCATCTGGGACAGCTATCGCCTGGCGATTGACATGAATAAGCTATACCTCGTTGCAGACCGCGAGGATGCGTCCATCTTGCCGGTGAAAATCTCTCCCTTAGAAAGCAACTATCTAGGTCTGCGCGACCCGTGGACAGGCGTGGTTTGGTCACTAATAACGCCGGGATTAGGCCAACTTTATTTGAATCGCCTGCCTTCAGGATTTTACCTGCTGATTTGCTATGTTGTGTCGGTTTACGAGTCTCACCTGACGAGCGCCTTGCTCCTAACCATGACCGGGCACTTCCACATGGCTCGCGATGTGCTCGACCCTGAGTGGCTGTTGTTCTTGCCCTCCATTTACGGGCTTGCAACTTACGATGCGTATGTCCTCATCAAGGAGGTCAACAAATTGTTTAAGACGGAACAATCTCGCTTCTTGACGGAGAATTACCGCAGCCTGAAGTTCATCATGCCAAGCCGTATGTCATAACAGGGGAAGCGAACTTGATGCATTTGGTGTCTGTCTTTCAACACTCGGTGTACTTGGAATTGGCCCTTCTCGACTTGGAACGGACAGGAATCCCAAAAGAGAAAATTCTCGCCTTGTCTCTCGATAAAGGAAATTTCAACTACTTGTCTTCCGTTCGGGCATCCCATCAAGAAGGACAAAGCTATGTTGATTTGCTCTTTATCGGCGGCATGTTAGGTATGCTGCTGGGAGGCATTTATGGATTTGTTCTAGACTTTGGTCCAGTGATTTGGGGGCTGATTGGAATGATAGGTGGGGCAGTCGTCGGACTGCTGGTGGAGTTTTTGCTGTCAGGGCCGAAAATGTTTAAGAGAACCACGACAGCGGATGTGGTTCTCATTGTAGATTGTAGCGATGCACAGACGGCCGCCGTGGAGCGAATCTTATGGCAGCACCAACCCCTGGGTGTTGCGAAACAGCCGATGTCAACCGCTGACTAGGCGCTGCACCGGGCGGAGTGCCTCGCACTAATGGCTTAAACCGCGGCGCATCACCGGAATGCCAATGACCAACGCGACGATGCCCGCTAGTGCGAGCACACCGATATCCATCAGGATACCTGTGCTGGAGTTGTACAACAATGTCCCCCTTAGTGCGTCGAGCGCATAGCTGTTCGGGATGTACGTTGCGATGTCCTGCAACCACCTGGGCAAATAGGCAATGTCGGTAATTCCACCTGCGAGGAAGAACAAGTAGAACGACAACGAGATGGACACCCCGCTCACCGCTTCCGTTTTCCGCAGGGCCGAACCGAGCAAGACACCGAGGCCGGAGCCCACCACTGCCGTGAGCGTCATGACAACAATCGTCAGTAGCGCCAGCCCCGGACCAGGAACTGCGATGATGCCCGCCGTTATAGCTGCAATCAGCGCTACCCCGCCAGTGATGTCACTGGCAATGACTCCTGCAGCCACTTTACCGGCAATCATGGTCAGCGGCCTTGCTGGAGACATGAGCAGTTCTTTCACGCTCCCCGTTTCCCACTCCCGCACAGCTGCCAGACCGGCGTTGACTATGCCGGCTTGGAGAATCAGCATGACGACAACCGCGATCATGTTAAAACCAACAAAACTGGCATCTCTCGCATGCAAATCATGTTCCTGTACATGAATCTGCAGTGGGCTCTTTCCTGCCGCACCGCTATTCATAAAGGTGGTAAGGATGTCAGGGAGTGCGCGCCGAAGGTCGTTGGCCGTATCGTTGTTAAAGTTGCGCACCTGCCAGGTAATGCTCGGGTGCTGACCTGTGGCAAGCTCCTGTGAAAAGCCTTTAGGAATCACCAACACCCCAGCAATGGACAAACTCTGATACGCATTCTCTGCCGCGGCCTTGGACATCACCTGTGCCTTGTAAAAGCCGTCGTAGTTTTGTGCGATGTGTTGCAGTTTTGCTGCGGCCTGCCCACCAGCGTCCTGATTGACAATCGCGACCGGACTTCCAGTGACAGCAGCCGCTTGGAGAATCAGGACCAGCATTAGAATCAAGGCTGGTAACACCGTTACTGCGATGGCAGAGGGACTGCGTACCCAGGTTGCTAGGTCCTTTTTTACGATTGCCCACAGCGTAGACAGCTGTTGCATGAATCATCCCTCCTCTTAATGTTTCGCAGTGGCGCGCCGGTAAGCCAACCCGCTCACACCAAGCGCAACTAGGGCCCAGCAGATGAGTATCGTCCAGAGCCACACGGGTCTTGTATCAATCGGCCAATAGCCGTGTACAGCGTGTTGAAAAGCGGCGTTTGCATAAGCCACGGGAAAGATTCGCGCGATGACACCAGCGGCAGGCGTGGACCACGTAATCGGCCCAAAGGCTCCACTGATGAAGAACAGCGGCAAACCCAGCGCAAACGCAAAAGGCGTCACAATCAGCTGTGACTTTGCCAAACTGCCAATTGCCACGCCGAGACTGATGAAGACGAACAGCGTCAGAATGGTGACACCAATAAATTGGCCCCAGTCCGCCGGACGGAGCCCAAGAAGCAACAAGACCACAAGGACTAAAATCGCGGAGGCAATGCCGTTTGTCATGGCAGCCAACAGCTTTCCGAAGACAACACTCCACGGCCGCACGGGCGCGAGCATCAGTTCCTTCATCGTGCCGGACTCCCATTCGCGGGCACTCCCTCTTCCCCCGAACAACAGTCCGCCGATTAACAGGGCCACTGTCTGGATACTGACTGCCAGATAGCCGAGAAATGTCACGTTATGAGTATAGCTATCCACCTCTTTCCAACCGAAGGGCAGGGCTGTTGGAAACACACTGTGATAGAAGTTCAAAGTGGCTAAAGGCATCGCTCTGCGCACGTCGTCGGCAAAATCGGCGTTAAGGTTATTGAGGGTCAGCGAGACATGAGCCGTCTGTCCCGTCGCTATGGCACTCGAGAATCCGTTTGGAATCGCAATGGTTGCCACCGAGCGGTGCATCTGAATCAATTGCTGCCCCGCCGACAGTGAAGATATGCGATGAATGTGAAACGTCAGAGCGTCGCCAAGCGCCTGGACAAAACTGGCATCATAATGCCCGTTTCCGGCTGTTACGACACCGACTGGGACCTGCGCTCCACCAATCGCAAACAGTACAAAAAGAATCAGGAAGTTGATGGGAACAACAAGTGACAAAATCGTTGCGAATGGAGACACCAGATTCAGACGCAAATCGTTCAACATGATGTGAAAGGCAGAGCGCACGCCTGTGAGGAGTTCCGTTGTGGCGCGCACTAGTCACGCACGCCCTTTCCTGTGAGTGACAGAAAGACTTCGTCGAGTGAGGGTTCACGCAGCGACAGATGCCTGACAGAACCACCATGCTCTGTCACCTGTCCCAGGATGTACGGCACCAAAGCACCCGCGTCTCCTTCCGCTGCACTGGTCAAAGATACCGTGAGGCGATTTTCACTCACCTCGACACTCTGAACTCCGCTCGTCGTCCGAATCTCCAGTGCCAGTGCGTCTGCCTCGACGCCTTGAACATCCAGCTCTAAAACACTACTGCCAAAACGGGATTTTAAAGCGGCCGGAGTATCTTCTGCAATCAGCTTCCCTTTATCGAGAATACCAATGCGATCGCACAGCGCGTTTGCTTCTTCCAAATAGTTGGTCGTCAGAAGAACGGATTTTCCAGCTTCCTTCATCTGCCGGATATAATCCCAGATGACATTACGTGATTGCACATCGACGCCGAGCGTTGGTTCGTCCAGGTACACGAGTGACGGGTCGTGCAGCAATGCTCGGCCGATGGACAAGCGCCGCTTCATGCCGCCAGAAAAGGTGCGCACGCGCGATTTCGCTCTGTCTTCAAGCTGTGCCAAAGCCAACATCGCATCGATTCGTTCGCGTTTCTTCGGACCCCGATACCCAAATAGTTCAGCGTGGAAAGCCAGATTTCGCTCCGCACTAAGCTCTTCGTAAAGTGCGGTTTCCTGCGGAACAACGCCCAGCAAGCGCCGAACGGAGATGGCTTGTTTGCGGGGATTGAAACCAAACACCTTGACTTCTCCATCTGTCGGCTCACTTAAGCCGCTAATCATGTTCAGAGTGGTCGTCTTTCCCGATCCGTTTGGTCCAAGCAGCCCATAGATTTCTCCGCCGGCGATTTGAAAGCTCACGTCGGAAACTGCTTGAAACGAGCCGAAACTCTTACATAGGTGATTGACTTCCACTGCGGGTTCCGGCGAGTGCGCACGGACTGTACTGCCGGCGCCCGCACGTACCGCGCCATGATTACCCGTACCATGCTCCTGCATCTCAGGTTCCTCCTCATTGGTTGATTGTCCGTACCCGGCTGCATTCTATGCCTACCACTGCAAGCCGCATACGCTTCCCCAAGAACTTAGTCGTGTGATGCTTGATGTGGTGCTTGGTAAGATATATTGGGGTTTTGCGGTTTATGAAGTTCGTCGATGACCCAGTTCAACCACTCGAATTCCATTAGGTAATAGGAACGGAGCAATCGAACATTGGCTCTTTCCTCAATTCTCAACTCAGGGTTCTCATCGTCTTGTGCAGGCGGTATCTCGTGCACAAACTTCCCAACCCAGTCGCGTCGCGCAGTGAGTTTCTCAATTGCGACCGCTCGTGGAATGACATACATTAGTGCAATCGGGATGCTGTAATCAAACCGAACGAGTTCAGTTGTCGCGAGCCCATCCTCAATCATCTTGTGCAGTTGAGATTTCCCTTCGTCGGTTAGAGCGTAGCGGATTTGCTCGGGCATGTTGCCTTTGCGGTCGGTGTGGCTGTGTACCCAGCCTTTCTCCGTTAAGCGCTTTAGCGCTGAATAAATGGACCTGCGCGTGAGTTTCGTCCAATACCGCATGCTTCGCTCGTCAAGAACGCGATCGAGTTCGTGACCGTATGTAAACCCTTCGTTTAAGAGCCCCAACACCATACACTCTACATATGACAACGAACAATCCTCCCTACATATTACGTGTGCAGACGTCCTGTGTGCTGATACAGCCTGTGCCGACCATATTGTGCACTATTCACTAGTGTATCATGCACTAATGCATTGTGCACAATATGGTCACAAATTTACCTGTTCATAACTACGTCTTTTCAGCCATCTTCATGACAGCTAAAGAGACGTCGTGGTGAAATGCAAACTCCACAGCTCAAACGGTTATGTAGACGATTGCGTCATGCACGGCCTGAAAAGCCCCGGCCTTTCGGCATGTAACGGGTTCCGTTTTAGAGGACAGGATAGTTAAATAACACAGCAAATGGAGTGTCAATTCGCATAGCGAACCCCACTCCATTTTTTCTTGTCAAATCCGCGATTTTCAGTAATTCAACACGAAATCGAGGCTTAAATCGCGCAGGTTTTCACAGAGTGGAATTGATTTATGTACGGTTGCTGTTTTCTATGCGATTTGTCCTGTGACTTAGCATCAATTCATTGCGATTTTGCACTTAAAGGAGACCGCGTTCTTTAGAGGCTATCAGCGAAACACATGGTATAATATGGTTGTTAAACAAACGGGCAGATTAATCCCATAGGACGTGAATAGACGAATACCACAATGGAGTTGTGACCATGTACCTCAAGGAATTTGATTTGGACTTGCACTACCGCCCCGATCCAAACGTATTTGCAAAAATCATGGCACAACATCAGTGTGAGTATCACGAAGCCACAAAGTTGGATTATCAAGAAAACTGGAAGAATAAAAGACGTGCATTTCGTCTTCAAACCAGGTGTATCACTTCAATGTTCGAAAGGTTGCTGGGTTCGAGCACCGTAAAGACAAAGCGATTCTGGAAGCTGCTTGTGCAATCAGGTTCTGATGAAAGCGGAACTGGTGGAGTAAAGATTGTTGGTGACACCGCTGAAGTTGACGTCGTGTTTAGTCTCGGGGATTTCTTTGTTCTATCTGACCTGGACAAAAAACGACGAGCACTCGACCTGTTGATGGAGGGAATTGAGAAAGCCGCTGCAGCAGAAGATTGGGATCTGGAACCATTCCGAAGGGTGTATGAACTTATCCGTGACTCCAACTACAAAAACGAATGGATTTGGAGAAAGTCAGGCAATCGTGCCAAGACGTACAATGCTGAAATCCTGTGCAATCATGGCGTAGATGAAATCGATATCTTCTTATTGGTTGCTAATTCAGCGGGTGACGTAATATCGAAGCAACTCATTGTTTCCGAACTACCCGATGAGTTTGCTTACGCACGGCACTTAGGGAAACTAGAATGGCGTTCGAACACCGAGGTCGTTTTGGTTAACAAAAGCGGGGATGCTATAGGCACCGTGTGCTTGTGGGACTAACGGGCAGTAGTTCTTAAGAACACCTTTCCTAGTCTCAATTTGAAATATTCCAGAACTGAAGTCCTACTGAATCGGGATTCGATTCGTCTGTTTTGATGTGGAAATGAGGGGGCAGTCCAATGAAACGACACAGGCTGATGATGACGGCGAGTATAGCGTCGAGCGTAGTGGGGATTCTTGTAGGTTGTGCGACGGGAAACAATCCGACCTCTCGAACGACACCGACAAACGCAACTAATCAGGTTGTGACTAATATTGCAACAAGTGCAATACCGAGTTCAACTGCAACCATGACAACGCAAATTGTCAACAATGTGGTCATTGCGGACACGTCGCTACCAGGGTATTCCGGACAGCGAATTCAATTAATCGATGTGAAAGGGGAGTACGTTGACAATACGACGCCTGGACCATACCCTGCAGGGAGCGAATGGACTGGGAAATTTGCACTAAGAGTGATTGGACCGACCGGAAAACTTTTAAGTAGCTATCCATTACCGTCCTTTTACAGTCAATTCCATGGGCAATTCCAGTTCCATTTTGCTGATTATACGGGCAATGGACTTTGGGGTTTTGCCCTTGGACAATACGCGAGTAGTAACGGATACAACTATGAGCTTTTTGAAGTTGCGGCAAACGGAATTAAACCAGTGAAAACTACACCTGCACAAATTTTCACGGTGGATCACTCCTATTCACCTCTATTTCACAAAGCTTCACAGAACGCATTTGTGGTCGAAGATTACAACAATGCAAAGGCAAAATACGAGGTCTTTACGTTTGTATGGAAAGACGGACAATTCATGATTGACCATAAACAAACATCGAATGCTCCGGTAACCTTGTCCACACATCATCAATAAACTGCTGTCAGCACTTGGGCATCCCATATCAACGGGGAGGAGAAGAACGGGGACTTATCTCGAAGAAGGGGTTGCTCCCACTCGCACATAAATATGCACTAAGGAATTCTTTGGGTCCTGTCGTTAACGGGCAGAAGAGGTGAGAACCGTCATTCATGATGATGTGGGGGTGGTTTTGTGCGAAGGAAAACTATACTTTTCAGTTCAGCGTTATTAGTGGTGATAATCGGAGGAATTGTAGCTTGGTACATTCATCAGGTATATTACTTCAATCCCTTCACATTTAAGAGAGATGATGTAACGACAGTAGCGTGGAATGTTTATAAAAACCCCATGCAAATGGTCATTGTCTATCAGCCAACTCACGGAGCGGCAACGCAATACACGACCGAAAATAGGTCAGAAATGAACTATGTATTGTCTCAATTGAAGGAGGCTAAGCCGACATCGTACAAACCACCTGCTAGCGGACTATTCAACGGACAAATCTGGATTCAATTTCGCAATCCAAAAAATCAAAATGACTATGCTGACGCAGTTCTTCAGAATAACATGACCGTCGTTCTCCTCCAGCAAGTAAACCCAGTTACTGTCACCCATGGGCTCAAGAACTTCATCAGCCAAAAGAGGTCTACTGCAAAGCCAATGTGACCTGCTTACTTCTGTCGCGTACGGGGGCTGATCACGAAGAAGGATTTGCTCCCCTCGTACATAAATATACGATATGGAATTTTATGGATTATGTCGTTAGCGGGCAGCTATGCGCAACAAGGCGGTTCATTTTTTCTGGAGTGAAACGACATATGAATTTGCCTCGTCTCCTTAACGAAAGGAGAGGAGAGGAGAGGAATCACAAATGCAATTTAAGAAAATTGGGACGGCAGTAATCACCCTGACAACCATAGCGATTCTCGTGGGGTGTGGCACCGTAAATCAAGAAGTCAAACAGTCTGTAAGTAATACCACCGATAACACTCCAAGTGTCACACGGACATTCCACATGGTAGTGCGAAAATTGACGCCAGCAGAAAAGAACTCAATGCACCAGCTGCAATCTCCAAATGCTGTGTGGCAAGACGGCAATTGGGCAAACTCGAAGAATGCTAATCTGAACGGATCTCGATATGTCATGACTGCGATGTTACGACCAACGAACAACATCAATAGCTCGCACACTGTTCCTGCCATCATTATCTATCGAGAAAACGCTGCCGCCTATGGAAGTGGACAGCCTGAACAGACCGTTTACAAGTGCCCCAAGAACATTGGGAACTTCAATATCACAGGTATCAGTAAGAGCGGAACAGTCCTATACTGGCAGAGGGACAAGGGACAATCAGGCACGTTCAGCCTAAAAACACATACATGGTCGTTTCAATAGTCGAGAAGCCTCTAAAGTTGTTAAACAAACGGGGACATATCCCCTAGCAACGGTGGGTGTGGATGAATGCATGAACATGCGCGCTTTGCCGATGGTTACGAGACAAACGGGCGCCATAACAACAGTAACATTTTGGAACGAAATTACGTAAGGAAATCCCCTCATTCTCTCCAGAATGAGGGGATTTTTAGTTCGGAATATTCCTGGAGTTATAAGCAGTACGCTTCTCTCAGTCCTTACTGCGGGATGGCTCTATTGCCGTCAATAAAGCTTTATCATCTATCTCTTTCCTCAACTTACCAACAAACGTATCAAGAGCCATCTCACCAACATCTCCGTAACCATACTTCCGGACACTCAACGTCTGATTGGATTGTTCTTTCTCTCCGACCACAAGGGTGTAGGGAATTTTCTTGAGTTGTGCTTCACGGATCTTGTATCCGATTTTTTCCGAACGGCTATCCACGTCTGCTCGCAAACCAAAGGACTGGAGGCGCAATAAGACTTCTTTTGCATAAGGTAAGAAGTTGTCGGAAACTGGGGCAATCCGCGCTTGAATCGGAGCCAACCAGTGCGGGAACGCGCCGGAAAAATGCTCCGTAAGGATTCCGATGAAGCGGTCAACTGAGCCGAATATTGCTCGATGAATGACCACTGGGCGTAGTCGCTGGTTGTTTTCCGCGACATACTCCAATTCGAACCGTTCGGGAAGCTGAAAATCAAGTTGTACGGTGGCACACTGCCACATCCGACCAATTGCATCTTGAATGTGAAAATCAATTTTTGGACCGTAGAACGCCCCATCGCCAGGATTAATACGATACTCTATCCCAGACTGGTCTAAAACTGTTTGTAATGCACTTTCGGCTTGTTCCCACATGTCGTCCGCCCCCATTGAGTCCTCTGGACGAGTCGACAGCTCGATGCGATACGAAAACCCGAATACGCTATAAATGCGGTCAATAAGGTTTAGTACCTCTGTGAGCTCACTTTCAATCTGATCAGGTCGACAAAAGATGTGGGCGTCGTCTTGTGTGAAAGAACGAACACGCATCATTCCACCGAGTGCCCCGCTAAGTTCATGGCGGTGGACATGTCCATATTCGGCAATACGGATAGGGAGTTCCCTATACGAATGTTGCTTGTTTTTATAAATGAGCATGTGCCCAGGGCAACTCATCGGTTTAAGAGCAAATTCTTCCTCATCGACCTGCGTGGTGTACATGTTCTCCCTGTAATGAAACCAATGACCAGATTGTTCCCAAAGGCGCTTGTTGAGGATGATTGGTGTCTTGACTTCGTTATATCCGCGCACAGATTGGAGAGAGCGTTCGAAGTTCTCTAATTCATTTCGAATGTGCATGCCATTTTGCAAGAAAATGGGCATACCAGGTGCGTCCTCCGAGAACATAAACAATTCCAGTTCGCGACCCAAGCGGCGATGGTCACGCCGTCTCGCTTCCTCCAAAATACGAAGATGTTCCTCGAGATCTGATTTTTTCGCAAAGGAGATTGCATACAGTCGGGTGAGCTGTTCGCGGCTCGAATCTCCCCGCCAGTATGCACCTGCAACGGACATCAATTTAAAAGCATTAACACGTCCCGTCGATGGAACGTGTGGTCCACGGCACAAATCCACAAATTCACCCTGTCGATAGACAGTGATGGTTTCCGATTCTGGCAAGTCGTGAATGAGCTCTACTTTGAACCGATCCTTGCGCTCGGAGAATAATTTCAGCGCTTCTTCGCGTGAAAGGACTTCGCGAATGATGGGATAGTCTTCCTTAATAATCCTTTGCATCTCTTCCTCAATCTTAGGTAGTTCTTCAGGCATGAAAGTGTGGTCGGCGAAATCATAATAAAATCCGTTTTCAATGACGGGACCAATCGCAAACTTTGTGCCAGGGAAGAGACGTGCCACCGCCTGTGCCATCACGTGTGCATTGGTATGACGCATGACGTTGATACCTTCGGGGTCGTTTAACGTGAGAATTTCCATTTGACTGCCCGACACAACTTCACGGGAGAGATCCATAACGGTGCCGTCAACCATAACGGCTACCGCCTCTTTAGCGAGACGTGGACTTATTCCTGCTGCAACGTCAGCGTATGTCGTGCCAGTAGCCACCGTTCTCTTCGATCCGTCTTTCAGTCGCACAATGCAATCTGCCATTTCTTGTCTCTCCCTTTTGATGTATTTGTTTCGGATCTTACAAAGTCCTGGTTTTTCCGCGCGGTACACGATGCACGCAAAACAAAACAAAAACGCGTTCTCATCCCCCATATCAGGGACGAGAACGCGTGGTTCCCGTGGTTCCACCCACATTTAATGCGGAATTGACAAACGCAATCCGACATCCTCATAGCGTATAACGTGCGCCCCGGTCCTGTTTCAGCTCACGCATCCTCAAGACAGCTTGGAAAGTGGTGTCCTTTATCTACTGCGAGAATCGCTTTCAGCCGGTGGCGATTCTTCTCTGTGTCACAGGATTCAAAAAAGGCGCGTCTTCCCGCTTTGCCGATAACCTTTAGTATCCATGTATTTCCGGATACTATAACAACGGAAAATCGGTGTGTCAAGAGGTGGAGCATCATGTTAGGCAACGGAAAGTCAGAATGTCGTCTAATCAATCTACCTCTTAAATTTGAAGACAACATATTGATCTAAATGGGGCGTTAGTTCAAGATCGAGACACATTGAAATCCAATGCATAACGGCGGGCTAATTAGCACGCCGTTTCTTTGCGATATGGACTGTGAATTTATCAATATTTTCTTTGTGAAATTCAATGCTACATTCTGCTTTGATTTCACATTTTGTCCCTCAAAACGGAACCTGTTATTTCTGCATGGGGAGCGGTTATTGAAACAAACTCGCCACGTCCACGGAACGAAGCGGCACGCACACTGCAGGGTTCACGAAATACACATAAGCCTCTACTGGTTTCGCTGTTCCGACAACGGCCTTTGCCACCTCGACGTATACCGAAATCTGGGCCGCGTATTCTTCAGCCGTCACGAGCGCGTCGTTGGCCTCGATGTTGTCTGTCTTGTAATCAATGAGCAACCATCTGTCAGAAAGCTCAGCCAGACAATCCATCACCCCTTGCACGGTGATGAAATCGCCATTCCCATCACCGCGCCCATTGGCAGTCTCATCGGCGATGCTGTCTTCACTCCCATCAGCAGTCCTGCCTGCAGTCTCATCGCCAGTCCTACGCGCATTCCCATTACGGTCACGGTTGCCAGCGAACTCGAGGTCGATCCGGTGAAAAAACGGTTGCTCGCGGTACACCCGGCCAGTGGTTTCGAGTGCCGTCCGAAGTCCCTCTCCAAGCTCTGACTTGAGAAAACGCACGACGTCTTCATCATTGACCCCTTGTGCGACATCAGGAGTGATGGCTCCGATGGCCAGCAGACGCTGAATCTCTGCTTGCGCCGATTCTCCGTCCGGCATCGTATGCAGGTCCATGACTTGCATGACGCTATGAAAGGCAAGTCCGCGCTCACGTCCCGTAACCCGCCGTCGTTGAATCCAGGACGGGTCCTCAAGCAGGTTCTCAGCCGTTCCGCGGGTCTGAAAAATGGCAGGTTGATTCGCACGGTTACGTGCCCCCCATAACCGACGAAGTTCCGTGGCTGACACCTTCGCGGGCGGAGAGTTCTTCGATTGACTCTCGTCAATGAACTTTAACTGTGCTTCTGCTAGCGGACGCACTTCCCCACTGTTACGTCCCTGACCGAGCGATGCGTTGCCCATCGAGGCAGTTGATAGCTCGAGATTCAGCTCCTGTGCGACCTCTGCTTGTCTGAGGATGTCAGCGACGGCCTCGTTATCAACGGTCTGAATGGCAGCAATCAAAGGTCGGTCCCAGAGGGAAGGCGTACCGCCATTCAGCTCGGTCTGCTCACTGTCGCCATTGTCCATCGGTGTCTTCCAAATACCGACGGAAAGACTGGGTCTCTCCGCGTCACTCGCAAGCGCCGCAGCAAGACTGCCCATCTCTGCCTGATAGCGGCCGAGCCCACTTTCAGTGAGAAACTGTCGCAACACCATCGCTGATGCACTGTCTCGCCAGAGAATGGGAAGCAGCCAATCAAGGGCAGTCTTCGCTTTCAAGAGAAAGCGCCTTGGCAGCACCATCTCCGCTTGACCCGCGGAGTTCAAGGCCGCAGCGACCGCCTTTTCGAGGTCTCGCACCGACCCCACCAAGATGAGCCGCTCCCTTGCCCGCGTCAGTGCAACGTAAAGGATTCGCGCTTCTTCTGCGAGGAACTCTGTCGTCTCTGCTTCTTCGATGGCAATCGACGGGATGGTGCGCCAACGCTGATCCGTTCTCGGATCTATCCGCTGTGGTCCGAAGCCCATGTGTCGGTGAAGTGGCAGGGCCCGTTCCAGTGGGTTGCGATAAAACTGTTTACCGAGATCGGCAACAAAGACGACAGGAAATTCGAGGCCCTTGCTCTGATGTATCGTCATAATCCGTACGACATCTTCGGCCTCGGCAAGAGTTCTTGCTTCACCGAGATCGACCTCGTGCTCGAGCAACTGTCGAGCCTGGGTGACAAAGCCAAACAAGCCGTCCGCAGAGCTGCGGTCGAATGCGCGTACGCGGTCGAGCAGAGTCTGGACGTTCGCGACGCGAACCCGCCCCCCGGTCATCGCCGCGAGATAATCGCGCAACCCTGTGTCTTCAAGAATTCGCGCGAGGACCGCTTCCGTTGTCGCCCTTCGCGAGAGGCGCCGCCAACTATTCAAGCGCTGGCTGAAATCCCGAACCTTGCGTAGAAGATGCGACGATAGCGCAAGAGACGCTTCTGTCGCCTGTGGAGCCCCAGCACCCGTTCGCGCTGCCTCTGCTGCCGTGCGGAAAGCGTCGTAGAAGTTCCCTTTGGTCAAGAGTCGTATCTCGGCCAATTCGCTATCCGTAAAGCCGCCCATTGGCGAGCGCATAGTAGCAACAAGTTCAATCTCCCGGCGCGGGTTATCGACGGCAGCGAGTGCCGAAAGCAGCCACTGAATCTCAAGCGAACCATAGAAACCGGTCGAGGTAACACCGTACGCAGGTATGTCGTGTTTGCGAAAGATATCCAGCAAGGGTGTCATTCGTCCTTTGACAGAACGCAACAAGACAACAATGTCGCGGTATTGAAGGGGGCGATGGGACTGCAGTTTGGCGTCCCAAACTTGGCGCTGCGGTTTGCCGCTGCGCCCCATCAACTCCTGGATTCGCGATGCGATGACGCGCCCTTCCCGTTCAATTGCGAGCAAGTCATCGATAGACACAGGTTCGCCGCCATTCTCCCCTGTCACCGCGCCCGCGCTCTCCAAATCATCGATGCCAGCATCGGGATCACCAGATGTCGATAAAGATAAAGATAAAGATGAAGATAAAGATAAAGATGAAGATGAAGATGAAGATGAAGATGAAGATGAAGATGAAGATGAAGATGAAGATGAAGATGAAGATGAAGATGAAGATGAAGATGAAGATGAAGATGAAGATGAAGATGAAGATGAAGATGCCCCCTGATTGTCCGCTCCATCCTTTGCTGCAGACACGGCTGGATTGAAGCCCCCTTCCCCTTCAACCGCCTCTGCGTCTCCTGCAGCGTGCGACTTCAAGTGCCGTTCGATGAGGTGAACCTCGACCGATCCGCTAAGGTCTAACTCTTGCCCCACTGCCGGGTAGCGAGCGGCATATTGCATTTTTGCCTCGTCATCATAGGGGGCGCCTCCAAACTCTTCCGAAAACAGCTGCGCAAACACGAAGTTCACGACACTCACGACTTCCCGCCGGCTGCGGTAGTTTTCAGAGAGATGCAAGGGGTGAAACACTTCGGCATGTCGGCGCTGGAAGTATTTATCAAGAAACAGTCCAGGCTCCGCCATACGGAAACGGTAGATACTTTGCTTCACATCGCCGACCACAAAGACGTTGCCCTCTTTGCGCGCGATGGCAGCGACAAGCGCGTCTTGGATAGGGCTCGTATCCTGAAATTCATCTACAAAGATTTCCGCGTACTGCGATTGCAAGCGCGTGGCCTCGCCGGTTGTCTCATCGGTTAAGACTTCGAAGGCAAAATGCTCGAGGTCGTTGAAGTCCAACTGACCCTTATGCCGTTTTTCTGTCATAAACTCTGACTGAAAATCCTCGACGAGCCCAATCAGTTGATGAATGGCTGGCGCCATTTGAGCGACATCGTCGACCAGCGCATCCACACCGCGCCCCACAATCGCAGAGAAGGGTTTCAAGGTATTCACAGCTTGCGTTCGAAGCCCTTTCACTTGTTCCTTTAATGCCTCGAGCTCCGCGTCGTCCGGATTCTTCTTCGCACTCGGCGACTTTAAGGACAGGATAGCCGCGATTCGCTGGCTGACCGTTGCAAAATTCCCTTGGCTCAGTGCATGCGATGCTTCCGAGAGAAGCGGAAGCGCATCATTAAAATAGGCGCTGTACTTCGCTAGCTCTGCAATCCCGGAAGCAAGTTGACGGGCCTCTTGCATGGCGTCCAGAGCATCCGCCAGTTGCCTGTCCCCCCACGATGCAAACGCCTCGTACCACGGCAACTCCATCAGCGATGCGTTCCTGGCTTCGGCATAGTTCTGACGAATGGCCTCGAGCCATACGTTTGGTTTCGCTTGACTGCGCGCAAAGGTGTCGAGTCGGAACACCAACTGAAACACGTTTTTCGGGTCTCCCGCAGCAAATACATCGAGCATCTCAACAAAGTCAGCGGCATTTGCCAGAGCGGTATGTCCAGGTGCTGCACTTGGCAGCGCGACAGCATCGCGTGCAGCCTTTGCTTGGGCAGCGTCGCCCATGGCTCCGTCACCCATGGCAGCGTCACCCATGGCTGCGTCGCCCATGGCAGCATCACCCATGGCAGCATCACCCATGGCAGCATCACCCATGGCTGCGTCACCCATAGTAGCGTCACCATCGGCCGCGGCCGCTGCGGCGTTCGCAAGTTTGGCTTCCATGACCCGCTCCAAGCAGGCGGTCTTCATCAGCAGAGCATCGTCTTCACGGATGATATCGAAAGCGGGATCGATTTCGAGACGCAGGTAATTTTGTCTCACGACCTGCATACAGAAGCTGTGCAGTGTTGAGATTTGCGCTTGCTCAAGTTGCGCAATTTGCCGACCAAGCCGGCGGTAGTCCTCAGTCTGTCCCTGAACAGCAGCTTCTTCAGCCAGGCCCGCGAGACGCTCCCCGATGCGCTTGCGCATTTCTGCCGCGGCGGCCTCTGTGAACGTGACGACGAGAAGGTGATTGAGGTCGACAGCGGGATGGTCAAGCACACACCGAACCACCCGCTCCACGAGCACGGACGTTTTTCCGGAACCGGCCCCCGCCGACACAATGACATTTTGTCCGCGTGAGTCGATGGCTGCCTGTTGATTCGTCGACCACCGCGTTTGCTTGTCCGCACTCATCTGCTGTCCTCCCCCTTACGCCCGTTCCACTGTTCGAGAACAGAGTCTCGTTTCAACTTCTCGAGTGTCCTCAAAGGACTATGGTCCCACCTGCTGTCAAACTGGCAAATAGCCGCGAACGAGCAGGTCCTGCAAGCGATGTCTTGACGGTCGAGCGCATACGGACTGATGGAAATATCGCCTTTTCTCATCGCCTGTGCCAGCTCTCGCACTTTGTCGAGTACGAAAGTCTCCATCGCATCCCAGTCGGACTCGCCAAGCACTGCTGCCTGTTTTGAAATGGTTCCGTCCTTGTTGTACATCTTTGGAAAAATCTCGGAGTCGATGGCTTGAGGCAGCCGATAATCCATCAACCGCAGCGCAACCCCGTCGTTTCGCCACAAGCCTCGCGCTTTCATGCGGGCAATGGCCTTCTCAAACGCCTTGTGTTCGTCTTCCGGTTGATTGTCGGTCTCAAGCTTTCGCACCAGAGGCAGGTAGAAGAAACCTCCTGCCATCGAGGGTTTACCGAAGATGTGCTCACTTTGCGCCTTGACGACCGCTGTGTAGACCGGGAGTTGCAGGCGCAGACCATGGTATATTTTCCCGAGATCGATATCCATGGTTCGACTCTTGTAGTCAATCACACGAAACCAGTGCTCGCCCTCTTCGAGAGCCACGTCAATGCGGTCGACACGCCCCCGCACGCGCACTTCCGTCCCGTCTGTAAGTGTAAATGTGTACGCAGGATAGGCATCTCCATCACCGGTACCAAACGAGAGCTCGAGATGGGTAGGTAGAAATCTGCTGTACCTGGCATGCCGCGTGAGACTCACCGCAGCACGCTCTGCCACCTGCAGAGCCTCTGCCGCCTGCTGGGTGCGAATCCGCGTTCGCGACCAAATGCCAAATTGGGGCTGCTCGAGGAGTTGGCGAAAGACCTTACCCATCTCAGCACGGGCTGTGGCGTCATCCATCTGACTCCAATCGTCAGGGTGCTCTCGCGACCGGAGCACAAACTCAGCCAACGCCGCGTGAATCAGGGTTCCTCGTTCGGCGCGTGTGGCATCCCGCTCTGCAGGTTCGGACAGTTTGAGGCCGTACTGCACAAAGTGACGATAGGGGCAGCTCGCGTATGTCTCGAGCTGATAGACGTTCACTTGCATCGGACTGCCAAATAAACTGAGCGCTTGTCCGGGCGTGAGTTGTTCAGCACGAGCACGCTGAAACAACCCGCGCAGCGCCCGGTGCAATCGCGGCGCGTAATCTGAGTTTGTCGCCAGCCAGCGAAAGACAGCACTCGTTCCCGCCGGAATCGGCGCGCCGTACCGCCCGTCACGCAGCGTACTGACCAACCATTGCAGCGCCGTGGCAGGTGTCCAGACCGCCTGTTCTGCGTCACTGACCATGCCCTGTGCGAACCAAGCCACTTCTAAATCGGCGGAATCAAACATTGATTTCACTCGGTCAAGCACACTCGACGGGCGCAGCTCTTTGCCGTCACTGTTTGCCATCGGATAACACAGAGTCAGCGTTTGTGTGGCCCGAGTCAATGCGGTATAGACTCGCCACTTTTCCGCCAACTGCTTGTCCGCCGCAGTGTCACCGAGACGCTGGCCAAACAGAGCTCCAAATTGAATGCGTTCTTCATCTTGCAACAGTCCTGTCGTGTGGACACGCCGAGGCAGCGCACCGTCGCTCAAGCCGAGAACATAGACCACTGGCATGTGGAGCGCAGAAGCACGTTCGATATCCGTTACAAGCACCGACTGCAATCCGGCAGGCACAGCACTGAGCGTCTGACTGCTGATATCCGTTCGAATGCTTTCAAACAAAAATCCACGCGGCAACGGTGCGCTGTCCTCTGCAGCTGTTGCGACACCGCCATTTGCGTCCTTGGCAGCGTACAGGCTCAGGTCATTTAAGATACCAAGAATGCGTTGCCAGGCTTGCTCATGGACACTCGCTGCCTGAGGGTCCTCGGTATTCCCGTCATCGACCAGCCATGCTGCCACTTTGCGTTTTGCCCGCACCGCCTCGAGCAGATTCCAGATGGCTTCGGCAACTTCTCTCGGGGCACACTCAGACTTTTGCACCGAGTTGACCAGTGGAAGGAGATATGCAGCGACCGACTCTCGAAGGCGGTTTGCACGCCTGTCCTCCGCACTGGCCCGGACGTCTTCGGGGCGGTCAGAGGCCATCTCGGCATAACGCCAGGTATCTTGCCACTCCATCCTCCCGCCGATCCGGTAGCGCACCACATACCCTTCCAGCCAGTCTGCGTCTTCCCGAGACAAACCGCAAAAATCCGTTTTCAAGACCCGCAGCACCGCGTTTGTGGACAGGTCTTCATCGACAACAGCCAACGCGGCGAGGATGAACTTGGCCAAGGGATGGGTTGTCAGAGCCGGCGGATCGGCCAAGTCAAACGGAATTTGATAACGCGCGAAGACTTCCCGCAAGAGCGGAGCATAGTCTGACAAGTTCGGCACAATCACCATGATGTCGCGAAATACGTGGCCCCCGTCGTAAATCCGAGCAAGAATATCTGCTGCAATTCCTTCCACTTCCGCTCGCATGTTTTGCGCCGCCGCGACACGAACGAGTTGGCGCGACTCAAACGGAGGGTCCCAGCGGTGCGTATTTCGGCTTTCATGCGCAATATTTTGCTCGAGGAACGAAATCATGTCCGCTTGCCCCGCTTGTGTCCCAGAGAACAAATCAGCCTGAGGCTTGTCCGCCGTTTCAAACGCGACGACCTTCGGTTGCATACCTGCGTCCTCGCACCCGCGCATCCACGCCTCATAGAGCCGCAGCGACTCTGGCGCAAACACATCCTCCGCAGACTCAATCTGCTCGAGGAGATGTGTCAGAGCCAACCCATCGACAGAGTTGTCTCGCTGGTGAGAGATGGCAGGATGGGAACCGGCACGGTTCGATGCATCAGCACCCGAGACGGCCTGCCGAGCCCCTGAAGCATTTGCCCACTGACCCGGCGTAAACCAACCGGGATCTCCAGAAATGACCAATGTCGTGTGCTCAGCAGCCTGAGCCAAGCCGAGTGCAAAGTAGATCTCACGGGGCTTCATGTCACGAAAACCGTCTATGTAAATTGTCGCACCTTGCAGGATGTCACAGTTTGGCAGACGACTCTCGACGCGTGCCATTAACTCTGACGGATCGTAGAGATTACGTTTTTCGAGAGCACGCTGGTAGAGAAAGTAGAGGGTGCACAAGTCTCCCAGCTTGCCTAGAAGTGTGCGGCCGGCGTGGATATCGAGCGGCCTATCCATTGCATCGAGGCGCGTGGCTGCAATTTGAAGTGTCGACTCGATGCGGTTCATCGAAACCCGATGAGCCGACATCTCGTCAAACGCTTCGAGGATAGAGTCTAGGAACGAAAGGGTGGGCTTGGCACGATGTAATACATTCAATTGTGGTGCAGCATCTCTGAGCACCTGGGCCAAAATCAGCCGTTGTCCGGTTACGTTTACCGGACTGCCGTCCACACTTCGCATGAGGGTCTGGATTCGCAAAGCGAGTCGTGGCAATGGCAAGACTTCCGCCCTCACCGTCGAAGGGACCGCACGGACCAGTCGCTGCTCGGCCGCAAACGAAATCGTCGCAGGGACAATCCAGAATATCTTCCCGCCCAGTGGGTCTTGTTTCACACTCCGGGCAATTTGCTCAGCAATGCGTTGCGATTTCCCGGATCCGGCCCTGCCAATCCATAGTTCCACTTGTCCCACGCCATCATCTCCCGTCCATCATGCTGCCAATTTGCATCCTTGCGCCGACTGCTTTATGTGGCTCTCTGCCTTGGGCCGCCGGCCCGCCTGCTTTGGGGTGGCTCTTTGTACCGCGGCACCGGCACGGTGTGTGCTGCCTGCTTTGTGCCATTCGCCGGCCTGCTTTGCCGTGCCTGCTGTGTACGGCGCACCGGCCTGTCTGCTGTGTGCCGTTTGGAATACAATTTATGTGGCATTGGTTCCCGCGCGCGGCCGCGCGCGCGTTCCATATTATCTCTTACAAATTCCTTACAAACATACGTTCTCGTTCAACCATGTACGAATTCGACGCAAAGTGTCGAATTCCTCGTTCGTCGACGCTAATTCAACTTATCCTTGCTTGCTCGGCATGGAGATTCGCGGGATGGTAGGTTGAAGCATGAAGGGATGACGAGATGAAGGGATGAAGGGATGAAGGGATGAAGGGATGAAGGGATGAAGGGATGAAGGGATGAAGGGATGAAGGGATGAAGGGATGAAGGGATGAAGGGATGAAGGGATGAAGGGATGAAGGGATGAAGGGATGAAGGGATGAAGGGATGAAGGGATGAAGGGATGAAGGGATGAAGGGATGAAGGGATGAAGGGATGAAGGGATGAAGGGATGAAGGGATGAAGGGATGAAGGGATGAATGAGGTGGTTAGGGCCCTACTCCAGCTTCATACGGTCGTCTGACTGGCTGACTGGCTGACGGCGGACGAGGCTGCACCCCCGCTTACGTATTAGGGATGCGTAAGGGAGTGCCAGAGCGGCAGAATGAGCGGTGCTTACGCACCCTGGGATGCGTAAGGGAGCATCGGATCGCCAGAATCGAACTGTGCTTACGCACCCTGGGATGCGTAAGGGAGCATCGAATTAACATGAGAGGGCAACCACGTAACTGATAGCGCGCTGTGAACGCGCTATTGCAAGGCGGGACGCTCCACCAGCCCCAAAATAACGCGTTGTAGAATCGTTAGCTCTTGACGCAGGCACAATTGACTCAAATAGCACGTTGTGGAAGCGTTATTTCAGCCCGCTCAAAGAATAGCGCGCCAGGAACGCGTTATTTCAACCGACGTCAACCCATCGCGCGTGAAATAGCGCCACCAGAACGCGTTATGCACGAAAAAGAGGCATGGTGGTGCAATCGCCAAAGCCAAAGCCCACCGCGGCCCATCCAGTACGTTGCACCTCAGCCCCGACCCGATGAGACTGCCGGAGGTTGCCGCTCGCGGCCCATCGCCCGCGCGCCATCTGCCAACGCTCTTGGCGGCCCCTCGCCTCCGCGCGCCATCTGCCACGCTCTTGGCGACCCCTCGCCTCCCCTCGCCCCTTTTCGTTCCACGCGAACAGGGTCACTGACAAAATCCCGAAACTCACACGGCGAGCTGCAGCACCTGTTCCAGGAAGCCGCGCAGCGCGCTCTCCATGCCATCAAGCGTAGTCTGCTCATTCACGACATTGCGCATCTCGGCTGCACCGGGCAAGCCCTTGATGTACCACGCAGCGTGTTTGCGCATCTCGCGCACGCCGATGACTTCCCCTTTGTAATTGACCAGGTGGCGGAGATGCTCAATCGCCACATTGATCCGCTCTTCCGCCCCGGGCCCAGCCAACTCCCGTCCTGTCGCCAGGAAATGGCTGACTTCGCGGAACACCCATGGGTTCCCGAGTGCCCCCCGGCCAATCATCACGCCGTCGCAAACGGTCTCTTCCAACAGCCGTTTGGCCGCCTGTGGTGAATCCACGTCACCGTTCCCGATAACTGGAATCGATACGGCCTCTTTGACACGTTTGATGATACTCCAGTCGGCTTGTCCACTGTACAATTGCGAAGCAGTACGGCCGTGCACGGTCACCGCTCGAGCGCCTGCCTGCTCTACCGCCTTTGCCACTTCAACCGCATTAACGTTGTCATCATCCCAGCCCTTGCGGAATTTCACCGTGACTGGCTTGTTAACGCGCTCTACCACCGCTTTGACGATATCGGCTGCGTATTTTGGGTCACGTGCCAACGCCGCTCCCGATCCGTTCTTGTAGATCTTCAGCACCGGGCAGCCCATGTTGATGTCAATCAGATCGGCGTTGGTCTCACCAAGCATTTCCGCTGCCTGCACCATTGACTCTCTATCGTATCCCACCAGTTGCAAACTGACAGGGTGCTCATCTTCAAGAATCGTCAACATCTGCTGGCTCTTCAAGCTTCCATGAACCAGACCTTTATCGCTCACCATCTCCGCGCAGACCATGCCAGCTCCGAGCCGCTTGGCTATTTTCCGAAAGGGCGGGTTGCAAACGCCGGCCATCGGGGCGAGGATCACCGGATCGTCAATCTGAACATCACCAATTGTCAGCATTCTATTACCTCCCACCGCAATTAGGTATTATGATGCGAGCCACAGGTGCGGACACCTCGCACTCAGCTTTTAGACGCACAAAAAACCTGCCCGACGAACATCGAGCAGCCACTTTAGCTACCATCCGATACAAGACATCGGTTGATGCACATACGCATGAAGAAGTAGTTAGACACACCTTACCAAACCGCTGGTACGAACGCAAACCTCAGAAACTGGAGGGCGACTATCTCGCACGCATGGCCATCCCGGCGGTCAGGAACAAATCGAGGAACCACCACACACCGACGATGAAAATCAAAACGTGGCCAATGAGAATTGGAAACGTGAGACCGCCAATCACAGTGAGGGCTAACATCGCGACACCGCTGCCAATCCGACCGCAGTACATGCGGTGAATTCCGAGAGAGCCGAGAAAAAACCACAAGACATACGCGAGTGCTACTGACCGTCCCATACCAGACGCCCCCTCCTTCGCGAATGAGGACGGCCGCACACGACAAAGGCCACCTCAGTCATACCCTACGTTATGCCGAGATGGCCTGTTTCCATGAACGATGGATGACTGTTTCGATGAACGCGGCCTACGAGCGCTACGGTGTTACGGTGTTACGGTGTTACGGTGTTACGGTGTTACGGTGTTACGGGGTTACGGGGTTACGGGGTTACGGGGTTACGGGGTTACGGGGTTACGGGGTTACGGGGTTACGGGGTTACGGGGTTACGGGGTTACGGGGTTAGAGAACGACAGGTGCCCGTACCAAGGGGGACGGGGGACGCTGTCACAAACGCCATCTGCCCGTGTCAATGCACTACAGCAACTTTTCCATCCACATGACATCGACCCATCTTCCATCCAATTGTCCGTGGTTCTTAAACGTACCCACTTCGTAGAACCCCATCTTTTTATAGAGCCGTTGACCGTTTTCGTTAAACGGAAAGGTGCCTAGGACCAGTTTGTGAAAGTCGTTCTGGCGGGCAAACGCCTCCAACTCTAAAAGCAACTTCTGTCCAATACCTCGTCCGCGCCAATCACGGCGCACGTAGACAGACAGTTCTCCCACACCCGCGTAGGCACAGCGATGAGAATAAGGATGAACATCAGCCCACCCCACTACTTCGCCATCAACCTCAGCCACAAATACTCGGTACCGATGTGAATGGTCAGCGAACCACTTCGTCATGTAGTCCAGGTCTTTGAACTCCATCTCCAATGTGGCTAGCCGATCTTCAATACCCTGGTTATAAATGGCCAGTATTGCTGCGATATCGTGAGAATCTCCAAAGCGAATTGTCAAGCACAACCCTCCTCATGCGATGCCAGTTTAAGCCAGATCCGTGTTCTTTGTTTCTGGGATAAGAAAGAGCACAGCCAAGGCCGCGACCACGTAGATGACCGACAGCAGACCGAGTGCAGAACTCAAACTGTGCGTCAAAGAGAGATAGCCAATGACGAACGGTCCGAATCCTCCCACGGCGCGTCCGGTATTGAAAATGAAATTCTCGGCGGTCGATCTCGCTTCTGTCGGATAGTGTTCAGCAATAGACGCACCGTACCCGGCCATCATGCCATCTACGAAGAAGCCAAGTAGAGCACCTAGAATGAGCAGAATGAGTGCATTCGTCTGTTGGAAGAAGACCCAGACCATCACTGCAGCCGCCAACTGGAAGATGATAAAGGACATTTTACGTCCGATTTTATCTGCAAGAACCCCGAATACCAAGATGCCAGCCAACATGCCAAGGACGGTGACAAACGTCCACGTCAGTGATTTATTGAATGAGAAGTGAAGCTGTTTGGCAAGCATCGTCGGCAGCCATGTCATGATTCCGTAAAAACCAAAGTTCTGGACGCTCGTGATAATCACCAATCCGATGGTGGTGCCGGTTTTCTTCGGTGTCGCAAACAAAAGCGCCAGCGGTACCTTCTTCGTACGTTGGCGCGTGACCCAGAGTTCAGGTTCCTTCAGGCTGCGCCTCGACCACCACGCGAACAGTGCTGGAAGTGTCCCGATTAAGAAAACGCTGCGCCAGCCAAAATGGGGAACAAAAATCATTGACAAGATGAGCGCAACCACCATTCCGATGACAAACCCCGCTGCAACCACCCCAGTTGCACGGGCGCGGAATCGTTTGGGCCAGACTTCTGCGACCAGTGTCATGCCAATCCCGAATTCGCCGCCAAGGCCAAGTCCCGCGATAAACCGCGTGACATCAAACCAGAAGACGTTATGTACAAAAGCCGTTGTACCTGTAAAAATCGCAAAAATAAGGATGCTTAAGGAAAATGTCTTGACACGACCAAAGATGTCGGCCAGCACACCAAAGGTGTAACCGCCAATCACCGCGCCGATGAGTGTAATCGTGCTGATGAACCCAGCCTGTGCAGCATTGAGCTTAAAGTGCGAGATGACTAGCGACATGACGTACGCTAAAACCATCAGGTCAAGTCCATCCAGTGCGTAACCCACTGTCGACGCAGAGAGCGTTTTCCACTGGTACCGAGTCACGGTTGCTTGCTCGCCGTGTCCACCCAACTGCGTCATTTGCTCTTGTGGCCTAGCCATAAACAACATCCTCTCTCGCTTCTTCAAATATGGTCGTAGATGCAGGATGCCGGCACATATCAAAAAGGCCTCCTGCCGCTGCAGGAGGCCAACATAGCTTTTGACTGCTGCAAACACGCTTGGTCGCAGCAAATAAAGCTATACCCGGACATCCTTATCAGCCTCGCGGGACTGAATTAAAGGACCTAGCTGTAAAATCACACAAACTATCTCACAGTCTATGTGCCTGTGTCAATTGTATCCTTCGAATGTATCCTTCGAATGTATCCTTCGAATGCATCCTTCGAAACGCCTTTTTACTGCGTTGATGAAACATGATTCCACACATGGAATGGTCTGTACCTAAACAATCTGGACTGGTTTTTCCTTGTTTGCAAATTCCAACAGGCGTCGTGTTTCACGGTACATGAAACTCTTTCTCGGTGCCCCAAGGACTACCGAAACACGTGTGTGCCCGTGTTGCTTCGCCGCCAAGGCCAAACAGTACATCGCTTTTGATGTGTACCCTGTCTTCCCTCCAATAAACGTGCCGTAGGAAGGATTGTCAATATACAGCATACGGTTCCCGTTGCGAAATGGGATGCCTGCTATTTGGTACTCTTTGGTTTGCATCACCGCGACAATCCGGGGATACTTGACGGCTTCTGCTGTGATGAGAGCAACATCCCGTGCCGTTATCTGGTGTTCATCGTCATGCAGACCGTTGGGCGTCACGAAATTCGTTCGTCGACATCCAATCAAACCGGCTTTCAGGTTCATCATGCGCGCAAACCCTTCTTGCGATCCGCCCACCGTCTGCGCCACCGCGTACGCAACGTCGTTTGCACTTTTCATGATGATGGCGTGGAGTGCTTGCTCCGCTGTGATGGTAGTCCCACTCTTTAAGCCGAGTCGTACTCGAGGTTGGCGTGCAGCCTGCGGGCTGATATACACTTCATCGTCCGGCTTCAAGTGTGTGACAAGCAAAATTGCCGTCATTAACTTGGTTGTGCTCGCCGGATACAGAGGGACATCAGGATTTTTCGCATACAGCAGCCGATGTGTATCCGCGTCCATCACGACAGCCGCTTTGGCATTCACGAACACACGTTCCGCGGCGTAAGTTGGGGAGATAGAGGTCGCCACGACAGCGAGCACAACCGTCCCCATGAGTGACAGCCGAACTCCGCTATTTCGCAGCCAACTTAAGACCGAACACCATACGTTCCTTACCGAGGCCATGTAAACACTCCTTTACGGTAGACACCAAGTAAAGTGAGCAGAATGACCTCGGTTTATGCCAACGATATGCGTTTAGTCGACCTGTTCCACGATGATTCGTTCTGCTACAGACGGTTCAAGAGCATAGACCGATCCGTTCACTTCAACCGGCACCCCGGCCTCGTAGCGGCTTTCAGGAGCGTTGACCGAAACCTTCGCCCCAGGGATGAGACCTGCCTGATGCAGGAATCGCAACAGGTCGAGGTCTTCTTCCGCATGTTCAAAAATACGAACAACCTGCACCTGATTGGGTGCTGCGACTTCGGTAAGTCGGATGCCATGCGGCTGGCGCCATCCCGTACCAGGAATGACATTCCCATGAGGGCACGTAGAGGGTCTCCCTAGTCGCTCGTACAAACGTTCTTCCACCAGCGGTGAGATGGCGTGCTCGAGGCGCCCCGCTTCTACATGGGCCTGTGCCCAGTCCAGTCCCAGTTCATCACTAAGCCAGCGCTCAAGTAACCGGTGCCGCCTGACCACCGTTTCTGCCCGCTCCAGCCCCTCGGCTGTCAGCACAATTTCTTTTCCCGTCCCTGTGGTGACGAGCCCCGCGGTCGTTAACCGCTGGATGGTTTGCGTAACTGTCGGTCTCGACACGTTGAGGTAATCGGCGAGAACGGATCCCAACACCGTCACGCCCTCACCTGTCAATATGTATATCGCCTCCAGGTATTGCTCGACGCCGTGTGTCCGTGGCATGTCCTTCTCCCCTTCACTGTTCGGAACTATCGGCTATTTCGTCGTTACGACACAAGTCCCCCAAGTAACGCCGTCAAACTGGAGCACCAATTGGTCCCCGGGACGGAGCGGGCCGACACCAGCCGGGGTGCCCGTGTACAAGATATCCCCTGCACCAAAGCCGAAGGTTCTCCCGACAAACTCAACGAGTGTTGCGAATGGAAAGACCATCTCCGTTGCAACGCCAACTTGTACGGTCTTGCCGTTAATAGCGAGCGAAAATTCGGTTTCAGCGAGCGCCGCAAAGTCCTCGACTCGATAGAAGTCGGTCACTACAGCAGAGCCGGGGAACGCTTTGGCATACTCCCACGGATGTCCCGCTGTCTTCAGTCGATTCTGGGCGTCCCTGTCCGTCAAATCGAGGCCAAGTGCGACACCTGAGACAGCGTCTGTCCAACCCATGCCTGGTTCGTAGGCACGACCGAACATAAAAACTATCTCGAGTTCGTGGTGAATGTTGGTCCGATTGGCCGGAAGCGCCAAGTCCCCTTTGCACGCCGCAAGTGCATGCGTCCATTTCCCAAACAACATCGGCTCCGTGGGGACAGCATTGCCCAGTTCACTGGCATGATCTCGATAGTTTCGACCTACGCAGTAGACATTTCGAATCTGTCGCATTGCGTCTTCGACGGGTAACCAAACTTTGCTTTCGACAGCTGCCATCGTAGTCGTCCTCCTGTGCGCGCTGGGTACCTCACGCCTGTGTGCTCTTATCTACTATTCTAGCACAGCTGTTGCAGTCACCATTCGAGCATGGACGTATCGGTTGCAGTGCCAGGATAAGCATCCGACCCAGCCCGAGAAGCCGAAGTCCTACGACCAAAGGCGTAGCTCGTTGACACGGCGTTACGACCATCGTCAGATTCGCTGCCGCTGCCGACTCTTTATCCTGAAACCAGAGACCACATGGAGTGGTTCAGCCATCACCGCAAATTGAACGGAGGTATCACAACAGATGTCAATCGATACGTTTGCGAAACCCGTGGTCGCTATCACTGGCGGAAGTCAAGGACTTGGTTACGCTCTTGCAAAGTCGCTGCTGAGCGCAGGCTTTGCAGTCTCCATTTGCGCACGTTCACAATCTCAGCTGAAAGCTGCCGCGGACACTTTGAGTGCCTTTGGCCCCATCTTCGCAACCAGTGCGGATGTATCCGACCATGACTCGGCCAAAACATGGCTGAAAGGTACGGTAGACGCGTTTCACCGCCTCGACGCCCTAGTACACAACGCCTCAACCCTTGGTGACACGCCGATGCCTCTGCTTACAGAGGCGACCTCAAAGAACCTGAAGTACGTGTATGACGTCAATGTCATTGCACCCATCATGTTGACACAGACCGCACTCCCTGCCCTCCGCAAACAGGAAAGGGCACTGATTCTCACCATTTCCAGTGATGCAGCCATTGGCGGTTACCCTAACTGGGGGGTCTACGGCGCGAGTAAAGCTGCACTCGACCTCGTCGCCAAAACGCTGAGCGTAGAGCTTGCCGATAGCCAAATCCACGTCCTCGCGGTCGATCCCGGTGACATGGACACACATCTACATCGGCTCGCCGTGCCGAATGAAACCGGACTGCCGGCGCCAGAATCGAGTGCAGAAGCGTTATTACCGCTATTCCGACCGCTTCAGACCGGAACAGAATTTGCATTTGTGCGCGGAAGTCGGTTGGCCGTACACCACAATCACGGTGCATCTGGTCTGACAGTCGTGACGGGAGGCGAAGGCTGATGGCAACGTTGTCCATCAGAGACCTTGACTTTGGCCTCGATGTAAGTCAGTTCGCCGCCACAGGTCCGGCGGAGGAACGCGGCGTGCCGCGTGACAAAGTGAAAATGCTGGTCATTCGCCGTGCAGAAGGCAGTCTTGCGCACACGAAATTTCAAAGCTTGCCGGATTTTTTTGAACCAGGGGACGTGTTTGTTGTCAATACCTCAATGACCATTCCGGCGAGACTGTTTGCCACGTCACAAGGGCAACTGCACATGGTTCACCTTGCCGCACGTCTCTCTGCGAACCGATTCATCATTGAACGGAGGGGCAAGAATGGAGAAGCCGACAGTCAGGCATGGGGAGTAGGAGAAACCGTGCTCATTGTTCAACCTGAGGCATCCGGAATGAATTGGCAGTCGTCCCCCGCTCGTCTCAAAGTGATTCGGCGATTCCATCCGCAAAGCCGTCTCTGGGAAGTGGAATCGAGCGCGGATTTATATGAATTGGCGCAGGCCATTGGCTCCCCTATCCGTTACTCATATCTGAAACAGGAGACGGATACATCGGACTACGAGACTATCTTTGGGAGGACACCGGGCTCGGCGGAGATGCCCTCCGCGAGCAGACCCTTTACCAGTTCTGTCGTAAGGCGGCTGGCCGCACAAGGCGTGAAAATCGCATCCATTACCCTCCACACCACTGTGTCCAGCCATGAAGTGGAATCGGATTTGTCTTCACACCCGGTGCTCCCGGAATGGTTTTCTATCAGCCCCCAGGCAGCGACGGTCATCAATGATGCCAAAGCAGGCGGGCACCGCATCGTTGGCGTCGGCACAACTGCCGTACGCGCGGTCGAGTCCGCGGTCGCTGCAAACGGCGAGGTGCAGGCGATGGAAGGTTGGACGACTCGACTCATCACGCCAGACACACCAGCGCAAATTATCACATCACTCGTGACAGGGATGCATGACAATCACACGAGCCACCTTGCCCTGATGTACGCGTTCATCTCCCCTTCACTGCTCCGACACGCGTATCACGAGGCAGCAGGGGCCGGGTACCTGTGGCATGAGTTTGGCGACATCTCATTACTGCTGTGAATGAAACAACTTCCGCTGTGTCGTTTTCGGTATAGTTAGAGAGAGCGAAAGAGCATAAAGTGTCCGCCCAGCTGAGGTTTTCGAAGTCTCTTGCAACGGAACGGAGGGTTACCAGAGAAGATGGCCGGCGAATCTAGCAACAGTCGTCCCGACAATCCAGACCACCGCGCAGACTCACTGTTTTTTCTCATGACCATCGCCGAAGCGCTCAACGAAACCAGCGATGTCGCAGAAGCCATGAACGCCATACTTCCCCGCCTCAGTGAAGCCCTTGGTCTCACCACAGCGTGGGCATTTCGATATGATTCGAGCCGGCGCTCATTTGTTGAAGTTGGGGCGAGCGGACTCCCGCCCGCCCTCGCCGTCGATGACGGGGCATTGCTGAAGTCTGGATGGTGCGAATGCCAGGACCAGTTTATCAACGGGCGGCTCAGTACTGCGGTGAACATTGTGCGCTGCAGCCGTTTACGCGACGCTGACGGCGACAAACGCGGCCTCCGGTACCACGCCAGTATTCCGCTGCGCAGTAAGGGAAAGCCGCTTGGCATTCTGAACGTAGCTGCAGAGGGGCACCAGGTGTTCAACCAAGCTGCACTCGGTCTGTTGATGACTATCGGCAATCAGGTGGCTGTAGCCTTTGACAGAGCGGGAATTCTGTTTGACGAACGTCAGCGAACGCGTCAGCTTCGCGCAATGTCCACGTTTGCAGCAAACCTGGTCGGTATGGTTCGCGTGCACGACATCCTTGAATACACGGTAACCCAGTTTGTGGATAATCTCGGATACGAGGCTTGTGGGGTCATCATGGACGCAGCGACGGACGAGACGGCGAGTGCTGCACCTTCGTTTGTCGGCAAGCTGGTTGCTGCCGCCCACCGAAAAGCCGAGACCGGTGCGCAGTACCAATACTCGTATGACGAACCTGCACAAGACGGCAGCAGTGACGCCGCGCAGGAGAAGGATAAGCAGGAGAAGGATATTTTGGATGCCGGACTCATTCTCCCGATTGCGAGAAGTTACATTGACTACAGGGTCCCGCAAACCGAATATCGGATTCGGCTCGAAAGCGCGAGCTACCGAGCTTTCCGGCAGCCAGACGAAGACCTCTTGACGGCTTTCGCGTGGCATTTAAGCGCTGCTCTGGAGCATGCAAGGGCATACGATGAATCACTCGAGAACGCCAAGTGGTTGGAACGGCGGCGGCTCGCTGCAGAACTCCACGATTCGGTCAGTCAGCACTTGTTCTCAGCAAAACTCCTTGCTGATGCACTGCTGCTCGCAGGCGATGGCAGAGAAAGTGCATCGGCAGACCCGACAAATAACGTTCCCCACCCAGCGCTGCGAGCAGTGCGGGATTCTGAACGTGAACTCGCGAAGCACCTGTCACGCCTGATTGAGGAGAGTCAGCGAGAGATGCGAGCACTCATTGAGACCCTGCGGCCAATGGAGGAACGGGGATGGATTGACAGACTCAGGGAACGCATCGCGCACCTTCAACTCGAAGGCCGAACGCGGTTTCACTTGACCATCGATATGGAGCGCGACGCATCCATCCCGCTCGCAAAGCAGGATTGCCTGCTCAAGGTGGTCGACGAAGCGACCGCGAATATCATGCGCCATGCCGGTGCAAAGCACGCGCATCTCCACGTTTGGCCGGAGGACGGACGCTTGTACCTGACGATTCAAGATGACGGCTGCGGGTTTGATATCTCAGGCACGCAGCGAGGGCTTGGGACGTCCACAATGGCTGACAGGGTTGCAGCCATTGGCGGTGAGTTACAAATCGTCAGCCAACTGGGAAACGGTACGACAATTACCTGCTACGTACCTTGTGACAGCTTTTAGAGGAGTGACAGAAAGTGACCGACCAATCCACCATATCAAACGATAACCATACAGACCCGCGACCGAAAACGGTCCGGGTGGGCATTGTCGATGATCACCAAATGGTCAGGGAAGGACTGCGGGCCTTTCTCGGATATGCCGGGGATATCGAAGTAGCGTTCCTTGCGGCTGATGGTCGCGAGGCACTTGAACAAACGCTCCTGGCGGCGCCGGACGTGGTTCTGATGGACCTCGTGATGCCAGGTGAGTTGGATGGTATTGAGGCCACACGCCGGATTCGCGTCGAGACAAGAGCGCAGGTGATTGCGCTCACTTCCTTTCAGGAGCCGGAGCGAATCCTCGCTGCTCTCGACGCCGGGGCCATCGGATATCTGCAGAAGGATGTCAACCCGACAGATTTACTCGGAGCGATTCGACAAGCAGCAGTAGGTCGAGCTGTACTCGATGCCGCAGCGTTCGCCGCTTTACAGGCGATGGCAAAACGCAGTCCACACGCATCCGCAGCAACCGGCACGGACACCCGATTTAAGAACCAACTTGGAGGCACCATCGATTCCTTATCCAACTCGGATTCGGCGAGTGCAGGCGGGCTGCAGGGAACCCTGTCTGAGCCGCTCACGTCGCGCGAGCAGGAAGTCCTTGATGCGCTTGCGGCAGGCCAGTCCAACAAGGAGATTGCGTCACAGCTCGGCATCTCCGACAAAACGGTCAAAGTCCACGTGAGCCACATTCTCAGCAAACTCGGCGTGTACGACCGGACGCAAGCGCTCCTCGCCGCAGCCAAATTGGGGCTCATTCAACTCGGGCCAAAATACTGAAGGCCGCCATCCGATGAAACGGATGACGGCCCGTGTGCTGTGTGAAAATTTGTGCCACCTGAAGAGACCGGGTTCGCGGTACGCTGTTTCGCCCTACGTACAAGGCATAACTTAGCCTCACGGTGTTTAGCAGTACGCTGTTTAGCAGTACGTGTTGAACATTTCCTGAAGCCGCCCCGCCACGTGTTGTGCGTTCGTGCCCTCAATGTCACTCCGATGCAGTTGGCTGACCAACTGACCGTCCTTAAACAACCACACGGACGGAGAAGACGGCGGATTGTTGACAAAGTATTCGCGAGCACGCGCCGTAGCATCCTTCTCTTGGCCCGCAAACACTGTCACCAGGTTGTCTGGACGCTTTTCGTTTTCCAGTGCCATTGCGAGGCCTGGACGGGCGATACCGCCGGCGCAACCGCACACGGAGTTGACGACCACGAGTGTGGTCCCGCTCTTGTTGTCCATCGCGCTGTCAACTTCCTCAGGCGTCTTCAACTCACGAAAGCCAATCTGCGTCAATTCATCGCGCATCGGCTGAATCATCATTGCGTAAAAATCGAGTTCGAGGCTCATGTACATCCTCCTCACTTCTTAAGAGATTCTCCCTCATTATAACTCCTTCCAGCAATCGTTGCACAAGATGATTGACAAGGGCAAACCAAACTAGTTCATTTAGACAGTTGCGTCCACCTCTGTAGTACGTTTATAACTTGAAGTGAGACTTTGTGTCGACGAGCAGGCATGAGCGAGCTACTTCTCGCTCAACACACGTTAAGATGACCGGCGTGTGAGGAGACCTCAAATGCTGCGAATGCACCTGGGAAGGCACCTGCCATGCCGAATGGACCAAGAAGGAGCACGCCATGTCTTTTGAGAGCATGTTTTTACAAGCCTGTGCAAAGCAACCGGTGAGCCATGTCCCGGTGTGGTATATGCGCCAAGCAGGGCGCTACCAACCGGAGTATCGGGCAATCCGGGAAAAATATTCATTGGTTGAGATTTGTCAGCATCCAGAGCTGTGCTTTGAGGTCACCAAGCTACCTGTTGAACAGCTTGGTGTCGATGCTGCCATCTTATTTTCCGACATCATGATTCCCATTGGTGCGATGGGATTGGACTTCGAAATTAAAGAAAGCGTCGGCCCCATCATTGCACATCCCGTGCGTTCGAAAGCTGACATTGACAAGTTGCAGGTATTTCATCCTGAGGAAAAGTTGCCCCATGTCCTGGAGACCATTGGACTTCTTAAACACAGTCTTTCCGTACCTTTGATTGGATTCACAGGCGCACCGTTTACGCTCGCCAGCTATATGATTGAAGGACGGCCATCGCGCAATTATATCCGCACCAAGCAACTGATGTGGAGCGATAAGGTCTTGTGGAATGCACTCCTAGACAAACTCGGAGCGATGATTGTCCGCTATGCGAAGGCTCAAGTCGCCGCCGGCGCAGCTGCGATTCAACTGTTCGACAGTTGGGTCGGAAACCTATCCGTCGCAGACTATAGGGAGTATATCCTTCCAACCATGAAAAACATTTTTACCGAACTGAAGGATACGGGCGTGCCGCTTATCTATTTTGGTGTGCAGACCGGTGAACTGCTGACGTCCTTCGCTGAAACAGGAGCAACCGTCATCGGCGTGGACTGGCGTGTACCCATTCAGGACGCGCGCCAACGGATTGGATACAACTTTGCAGTACAAGGCAACCTCGACCCAATTCTGCTGTTCGCACCTTGGGAAGCGCTGCAAAGGCGGACTCGAGAAATCCTTGATGCTGCGATGGACAAGCCCGGATTTATCTTCAATCTCGGTCATGGCGTGACACATAACGACCCGCCTGTGGATGTCGACACTCTCCGTCGCTTAACGGAGTTCGTTCACGAATATACACGGGGTAAAATTGGTCAGGCAACCTACGAAGGCTAGCATGAGCGACTCTTTCGTGGGATTTCTCTGGCCAAGAGTCTGGCGAGAGTGTCCTAGACCTATATCCGGCCAAATAACGCCGAACTGTCATCTGGAAGGAGTCTAGAAGATGCGGACAGCACCGATTGGTGTCCTTGTCATGGCTTACGGAACGCCGCGAAATATTGCCGAAGTGGAACCGTATTATACGCACATTCGCCACGGCCACAAGCCGTCACCTGAACTGTTGAATAACCTGGTTGCGCGCTACCAGGCTATCGGCGGTGTGTCACCCCTCAACGAGATCACAAGCGCGCAAGCACAAGGCATCGAAGACCGGCTCAACAGCACTGATTCCGGGGCGTTCAAGGTGTATTTGGGCATGAAACACGCAACCCCGTTCATTGCCGATGCCGTCACGCAAATGGCCAACGACGGAATCAGTCAGGCCGTTTCGCTCGTACTCGCGCCGCACTACTCCACGATGAGTGTCAAGATGTATCAAAAGGAAGCGTCAGACAAGGCCGAACAGCTTGGAATGCCAGCGTTTGTCCACATCGACAGTTGGCATCTGGAACCCGCGTTCATTAACCTGTTGTCAGAGCGTGTCACGGATGCCCTGAGGGACTTTTCCGCGGATGCCAAGGTACGTGTTCTGTTCTCTGCACACAGCTTGCCAGAGAGGATTCTCAGCGTCGGTGACCCGTATCCGCAGCAACTGCACGAAACAGGCGACTCGGTGGCTCAGCAAATTGGTTTGACCAATTATTCTTTTGCCTGGCAGAGCGCCGGAAGAACCGAGGAGAAGTGGCTTGGCCCAGACATCCTTGACGTCCTTCGTGAACTGCACGATGCTGGCGAAGACAATGTCGTTGTGTGTCCAGCAGGTTTCGTATCGGATCATCTTGAGGTCCTCTATGACGTCGACATCGAGTGTCAGACCAGAGCGAAAGAACTTGGAATGCACCTGAAAAGGACAGCATCCCTCAACGCCGACCCACTGTTTCTTGACATGCTCAGCACAGTGGTGCGAAATCGAGCAGCAGACTTACCAGGTCAGGCACCATGAAACCGCCAAATCAGCCCAGAGTTGTCATTATCGGCGCCGGTATTACAGGTCTCACGGCCGCTTATACTGCACTGCAGATGACCGAACAAGGAAGCATCCATTGTACCTTGCTCGAGAGTACATCTCGCGTTGGTGGAAAGATCTCTACATACCGCGAAGACAACCTGGTGCTCGAACTCGGCCCCGAATCTTTGCTCGACAGCCACAAATCTGCTGCCGGATTGATTCGAGACCTGGGTGTAAGTGCTGAGATTATTCCCGCCGATCCGCTCGCACAAGCAACCCATTTGCTCGTCAACGGGCAACTGCGGGAAGTACCACGTGGAACCGTCTTCGGAGTTCCGAGCAGTCTTAAAGCTGTCTTTCGCACTCCTTTGGTTTCACCTACAGGAAAGCTTCGCGTGTTGCTCGACTACTTGATTCCCCGCTCAAAATCGGACGCGTTCAACAAGGACCGGTCGCTCGGCCTTTTCCTGCGGCGAAGACTTGGCGACGAGTGGGTGAACCGGATTGCTGAGCCGTTGTTGGCGACTGTTTCCGGGGCCGCTCTGAACGACATGAGTCTTGAAGCTACATACCCGCAACTGTTGGAACTTGAGCAGCAATACCGGAGCTTGCTTCGAGGAGCAAGGCGCGATAGGCTCACGAGCGGGATTGACTACAGTTCATCAGCCGAGACGAGTTCATGGTCAATGCACCGCCTTTCACGCATGGCTCATCCGAACCCCATGTTGACGTTGAAAAACGGCCTGCAAACCCTGACTGAGCAACTGTTTGATCAGCTCCGGGATGTTGCTGAAGTTCGAACCAGTGCACCAGTGAATCAAATTCGACGCCTCGATAACGGTCAATACTTGATTTCGTACGGGTCTCCAACGGGAACCGAGACGCTGTTAGCAGACGCCGTGATTGTGGCGACTCCAGCTTCCGTTTCGGCCCAACTGCTGTGCGGCTTGTCTGCAAAAACCGCGAAGCTCAGTGCGATTCGCTATGTGTCTACGGCCACTGTCATCCTCGGCTATGCGCAAGGGGTGCTGGACCATCTGCCGGTCTCAGAATTCCTGGTCTCGCGAGACGAACCAACGGGTATCACACTTTGCACCGTCGTTTCACGGCGCTGGCCGCATACAACGACCGGCAATCGAGGGCTGATTCGCTGTGATGTCGGTCGCAGCGGGCAACAGGAATGGCTCGCTCTCGATGACAATGCACTCGCGCATCACGTGCAGGCAAAGCTCGCCGATGTCTTTGCGCTCGAAGCCAAACCTTGGTTCAAAAAGGTTATGCGCTGGGAAAAAGCAATTCCACAGTACGAAGTGGGGCACGCTCAGCTCGTATCCGAAGTCGAAACACACCTCGCACATGACGCCCCGGGCATCTTTGTCGCCGGCGCAGGCTATCACGGCATTGGCGTTCCCGAATGCATCGCTAGTGGCAGAACCGCAGCTGCACATGCAATACGGTGGCTAAAGGTGCACTGACCGCGCTGGAATGCGCACGTACGAGCCGAGTGGTGATGTGCACGGACCGTCGTCAATCCCGCGGACGGCCCGGGTGGGGAGGTCCGCGGAGCGTGGTCAATCCCACGACGGCCCGGGTGGGGAGGTCCAGGGAGCGTCGTCAATCCCACGGACACTCCTCAGGTAGCATGAGACACGATAAATGGGACAAACAACCTTGTGGGCATCCGTCGTGCACCTTGCGGCATCGTTCGAATATTATGTGGCAACAGAATCGGTGATGTAGCTCACCACAACATCCAACCGGATTAATGGCTACTGCGAAATCTTCACCTCGCAGTAGCCATTTCTGATTGTTCGAGGAGGTGTGATTCATGAACATTGGAGCCATCATTGTCCTTGGTGCACTCGGTGGCGTGGTTCGGCTGATGCTGAGTCACTTTGGCCTCTTTGGTCTGCTCACCGTCAATCTGGTAGGGTCGCTGTTGCTCGGCGCGGTAGTCAGATGGACAGCGAGACATGGCACCCCTCCATGGGTTGCAGATGGCGTCGTGGCTGGCTTCATTGGGGCACTCACGTCGTTTGCTTCACTCATATCAACGACCCAGGGACTCCTGTCATCACGGCCCTTCGTAGCCGCGGCGTACCTGATTTGCAGCGTGGCTGGCGCAATGGTCCTTGTCATCATCGGATCACACACTGCTTCTTTGTGGCCCGCTCCATCAAAGGAACAGACCGAAGGCTACCAGCAGAACTCCCGAGAAGAGCCCGAGTGGCCGGCTCCACTTTATTGGAATAAAATGCCGTCGCAGACTGACCGGGATTAAAACCGTCATCACACTGCAAACAAAGACTGATGCCACAGTGGCCGTAACGCTAAGCTTCATGAATCCAACGCCAAAACCGATACAGAGATTGGCCAGAGCTCTTGACAGTGCAATGAACATTGTCTCGCTAAAACCGGCTTCAAAAGGAGAGTCACCGCTAATAAAGACTGTATGCAAAGATTCAGCGATGGTCCAGATGCCGAGACACACAAGCACAGCCGAGCCGAGCACACCATCGCTGCCCTGAGTCAGCAATCGTCCCGCTTTGAGGCCACTCAGGCTGCCAAACAGACACGCCACCACCGAGATGAGAGGAATAACCATCCGCCAAGCCAAAGGCGCCGTAGAAGTGGTCTTACCAACGTGTGTTGCAAACACGACGTGGTCACTGTTCACACTCATCCCAATGAGGAAACTCGCCAATACGACCGCCATTGCCGTCTGTGACCTCCCTACCTTACAACCAGCATATGGATGGGAGGTTGTCCTCTGCAGAGACATCTGGCTAGTCCCTGCGCCTATTTCGACGGACATGACCGAGAAAAGCGGCATGAAGCGAAAATCGGCATCACAGGCATGACTGGCATCACAGGCATCACAGGCATCACAGGCATGACTGGCACATCTGGCACATCTGGCACATCTGGCACATCACGTACATCACGTACATCACGTACATCACGTACATCACGTACATCACGTACATCACGTACATCACGTACGTCACAGCCACAGCGTTGTCATCCATGCCAAAATAAGGCCAACTGCCAGTGAGGTACTGAGATAAATGAGGCCAAGGACCAGACGAGTGCGCAGCAACTGCACCGTCTCAAGTGCCATGGTTGAAAACGTAGTAAATCCACCACAAAAACCTGTGCCTAAAATCAACCACCAACTGGGATTATGATGAACCACAACAAACTCCTGAAACACCAAACCTAACAGAAGTGTCCCGAGCATATTGATGATCCACGTACCCCAGGGAAAGGTGCTGTTGTTTACACGAGAGATGACTTTCCCAAGACTATAGCGAGCAACGGCTCCGACTGCTGACCCTCCCCCGACAAAGACCACACTGAGAAGACTCGGTGTATTCATCACATTCATACCGACAACTCACGTTGTTCCGACGCGGTCTGTGGGGAGAACATGACAACAAGGCGATCGCCGATGTAGGCGAGCAATGGTCCACCAACTACGCTGCACAGACCATAGAGGAGCATAAGTGCAAAGTTGATGCTTGCCAACTTAGAAAACTCCATACAGAACGTGGAGAAGGTTGTAAACGCCCCAATCAGCCCCGCCCCAACTCCGACTCTGACCCAAGGTCTAACCTGACGAGCCGCCGCCATCCCGTAGAACATCCCGAGCAGTAGCGATCCGCCCAGATTGATGCACAAAGTCCCGAGCGGAAACGAGTCGAAAGTAGGGATTGAGATACTCACCAGGTATCGAAGTGTCCCCCCCATGAGCCCGCCGAGTATGACTGCAAAATAGGTCATGCACTCTGCCTCCCCAACAAGGATTGAATGACAAAAAACAGCTCCTGCAAGCAGACACAGCGGCCCGTTTGCAGGAGCCATCAGCCAGGTTATCTGGCAATTCATGGTGAGCCCCATCACCGATTTCGGGTTGTCGACAATCACTGTATGCAAAAGATGGGCGGCAGAGAACTAAAAGTTTCATAACAACATGACCGTTTGCTCTTGACAGCTTCGGTGCAAAGCAGTTAATATTTCAACAATTCAATAGACCCTGAACGGCAGAGATGAAGAGAGTACGGGTTCGATTCAGCACAGAGAGTCGATGGTTGGTGGAAATCGACGTGAGCCGAATCTCGGAAGTTCACTTCGGAGCCGCAAGGTGAAGTCCCTTGCAACGCACTGGGATTGTAGCCTGAGCCGGAGATGTCCCAACATTTCCGTTATCACAATGAAGTGAAGGCACATGCCTTTGAATAGGGTGGTACCGCGAGTCAAACCTCGTCCCTGCAGGGACGGGGTTTTTGTGTTTCGCGGCACGCGCTCTCCTCTTGGTCATGTTCCTTTTCTTAGGGTGGTACCGCGAGCAAAACCTCGTCCCTAATCCGGCGAGGTTTTGCTTTTTTATTCGATTCACTTCCGTTCCGCTGGACGAAAGCTGGAAGGATTCCAATCATCTTGTGAGGAGGCGTTTTATCAATGACTCATCAAACGAAAGTACCCGCGTACAAGTTGGCCAGTCGTATTTTTCACCCAGAGCCCACGGTCGTTCGCATTGGGAATCATGAAATCGGCAATGGCTCTGCCACAGTGATAGCCGGTCCATGTTCTGTTGAAAGTCGCGAGCAGATTATTCAAATGGCATTGGAACTGAAGGAATTTGGGGCTCACATGATACGAGGCGGGGCCTTCAAGCCGCGTACGTCCCCTTATGCGTTCCAAGGACTGGGTGAGAGAGGACTGCAATACCTAGCGGAGGCCTACGAACTGACTGGCCTTCCCGTGGTTTCTGAAATCATGGAACCAGGTGACGTCGGGATGGCATCCGAGTACATTCAGGTCATACAAATCGGAGCGCGTAACATGCAAAACTACCCACTGCTCAAAGCAGTAGGAAGGTTGAACAAACCCATTCTCTTGAAACGAGGACTATCCGCGACGATTGAAGAATGGTTACTTGCCGCAGAATACATTCTCCATGAAGGAAACACAAACGTCATTCTCTGTGAGCGGGGAATCCGCACTTTCAGCAACTCCGTCACGCGCAACACGCTCGATGTGAGTGCCGTCCCCGTCATCAAGGACCTCAGTCACCTGCCGATTATCATCGACCCGAGTCACGGCACGGGCGTGGCACGTTACGTACCGTCGATGAGCCTTGCAGGTCTCGCAGCAGGAGCCGATGGGCTGATTCTAGAGGTCCATCCCACACCCGACAAAGCGGTGTCCGACGGTGCGCAGAGCCTCACACCGCGAGAATTTTATCATCTCATGCAGCAAATCAATCACTACCATGCAGCTAAGAACAGCTACCTGCTCGAAGTTGGTGCGCGTGCATGACCCACGAAACCCGCTGCGTCGACCACCGCAGGTTCGATGGGAACTGCCATTCTAGCTAAAGAAGCTATTCGATGGGAACTGCCATTCTTGCTCAAGAAGCTAAAGGAGCTAAAGGAGCTAAAGGAGCTAAAGGACTTCAAGAAGCTCACCGGACTGATTCCAGTTCTGCTTTACGGGCAACTTTGTTTAACGCTTCAGGTGGGCCTTGCAGCGCAATCCTGTCTCCAATTATGACGGTGTCAGTGGCAGATACGGGAAAAATGGTTTTATCGCCACGGATGATAAGCAGCACCTGTGCGCCAAACCGCTGTGGTAAGTCGAGCTGTTCTAAGGTCTTACCTATCAACTCGCCCCCTGCACTGAGTTCCATCATAAACACGCCCTCGTAGAGTTCAATCATGTCGAGGACGGCAGAGCGGGTCAACAATCGGGCAAGGCGGATGCCTGAATCTCGTTCTGGGTACACAACGTGATCGGCCCCGAGACGTTCAAGGATTTTTCCATGCGTCGTGTCTTTCGCTTTTGCCATCACGTAGAGGCCAAAATCCTTGCAATTGATGACCACGTGATTGGATGCAGTCTCGTCATCGCCGATGGCGTTAATGACCGCATCAACGTCCTTGATGCCAGCCTCGGCCAAGAATTCCGGGCTCTCTGCGTCGCCAATCGCCGTTCGACAACGACTGGCATACGGTTCAAGGCACTCCACAACTTTATCAATCAACAGAACCTGGTGACCGTTGTTGAGAAGCTCTTCAGCGGCACCGGTTCCGAACCTTCCAGCACCGATAACGCCAATCGTTTTCGGGCTCCGCTTGCCAATCATTCGAATACTTCCAAGGAGTCCTAAAGGGCGGGTATTTGCCAAGCTGAACAACTCCCATCTGCTTACGCTCTTGTCTCCTAGATGTACAATCCTCCCTCAACAGTAAGGCTTCAGCCCGTTCTTGACAAGACACACGTTTACGATAGGTGTCATCCATCTTTTACTATGGTGCAATGGATACGGAGATTAAAATGCGTCCGCGAACGCCACACGAACTCTGGAGGAACTCCATCGGGGCAGAGGAATCTCATACCCGCAGAAGAACCCCACACCACAGATGAATCTCAGCCGCCGCAGAGGAACCACGCACACCACATATGAATCTCACCCGCTCACGAGAGAGAACCCCCTACCCGTCCGCCAAGATGAACCCCAGGGGGTATATGCACAAATCCAGGCATCATATTGATACTTACGCTCATACCCTATAGGGTATATTTTCTAATTAGCGCTACCTTCATATCCTTATTCGCCAACCCCTGGGGGTATCGTAACTATCATCCTGTACCCTACGGCCGATCACGATACCCCCACCCCTTCCCGGGTAACGATACTTTTGTTCTCTCGCGATTGGAGGATACCCCATCATTTCAGCAGACAGCGATATTTTTGCACCCTACAAAAGGTCCCATACCCCGCAGGGGCCGGCAGCAGGGTCATTCGTCGTGGCTTGACGAAGGTCGCTATCTACCCCCTGGGGTATATGCACGAATCTAGGCATCATATTGATACTTACACTCATACCCAATAGGGTATATTTTCTAATTAGCGCTACCTTCATATCCTTATTCGCCAACCCCTGGGGGTATCGTAACTATCATCCTGTACCCTACGGCCGATCACGATACCCCCACCCCTTCCCGGGTAACGATACTTTTGTTCTCTCGCGATTGGAGGATACCCCATCATTTCAGCAGACAGCGATATTTTTGCACCCTACAAAAGGTCCCATACCCCGCAGGGGCCGGCAGCAGGGTCATTCGTCGTGGCTTGACGAAGGTCGCTATCTACCCCCTGGGGTATATGCACGAATCTAGGCATCATATTGATACTTACACTCATACCCAATAGGGTATATTTTCTAATTAGCGCTACCTTCATATCCTTATTCGCCAACCCCAGGGGGTATCGTAACTATCATCCTGTACCCTACGGCCGATCACGATACCCCCACCCCTTCCCGGGTAACGATACTTTTGTTCTCTCGCGATTGGAGGATACCCCATCATTTCAGCAGATAGCGATATTTCTGCACCCTACAAAAGGTCCCATACCCCGCAGGGGCCGGCAGCAGGGGCCGGCAGCAGGGTCATCTGTCCGCGCCTGTCCGCGCCGCGACGGACCGTCGCCCGCTTGTTCACTCGATTTGGCCACATGTCATGCCCGCTTGTCCACTTCTCAATGAGCCCTCAGGACCTCCACGAGAGAATGTGGAGACAGTCATGTCTCCGACCGTAGACCGATGACGACGGGGCTAGCCGATGTCTTTACCCTGCTTGATCCCTCTGCTCCCTTTGGCCCCTTCGGCCCCTTCGGCCCCTTTGGCCCCTTTGGCCCCTTTGGCCCCTTTGGCCCCTTCGGCCCCTTCGGCACTTTCGCTCGTTTCATCTGCTTTGTCCTCGACAACTGTGTGCTCCATGACGACGTGGGTGTATTCGTAACCATGTGTACAGTGCTGACAGAAGACGCGTATCACACGCTCCCCAACCGGCACTTGCATGTGGTTCACGCGCCCGCACCGCGGGCAGATGGAATCTACTTCCCAGTGACCATGGAACATGAGTCATCCCCCTCTCTCACGTGTTTAATGTCTAATCGAGGGTGGCTCTGAAAATACCACTTTACGTCATTTTCTAATCTCTAAAATTGTAGAATGAAGCCTCGACACAGCCCCCATGCACGACTGTTTTTTCCGAAAAACAACCTCGAAAACACCCGAATTGAGAATTTTTGCTCGACTTCAACCACGATTCGCGCCAAACAGCCATCATACGATGAAAGTTCCCATTTTTTTGAACCTCCAAATGACACAATTTGCATGGTCTAAAATCTTATACTTTGTGTACAAATCACACGTGGGCATGTCTGCATGGAGACTTTTGAACTTGTCATCGGCAGTTCAAGCAGATTACAAGTAAACGCCGAATCGTATGAGCGGGGGATATTCGAAACAGGGGTGAAGGATTCTTCCAGGGCCACCTTTTGGGCCCGAACCCGTCAACTAACCTCGTAGGCGTAACGAAAGGGAGAGCAAGTGCATGACGCGCAGTCGTAGTTGGATTTCTTTGGTGTACCTTCTTGTCATGAGCGTTTTTGTTACCCTGGGCGGAGTCTCATCCGTTGCTTACGCGGACTCACAGCACCATCTGAATACCACATCCGCACACTGGACACCCGCGCACGTGTCACAAGCGATGAAAACGTCGTCACGGGCCACTTCTGAACCGCACAGTACGTTCTTGGACGCGACCTTGCACATTCCCGCGGCCAAGAAAACTCAGAGTTCCACGCACGACTACCTCTCAGTACCGCATGGAATCCCCATCCATGATAAGTCAAACGCCATACCTGGCCGTCAACATAAACAATTCATTACCGTCCACAGCGGTGACACACTGTGGGCGATTGCCCGAGACAATAGCACCACTGTCGTCGCTTTAATGGCCCTCAACAATCTGAATTCTTCGCTAATAATGCCTGGGCAAAAATTACAGATCAACGGACGTGCACACAAGTTAACAGTTTACCAAAGCGCAACTCCACCTGTGCAAGCAATTGACCTCCATGTCGTCAGTCACGTCGGGATACCATTGCAACTGATACCTATCTATATGGCTGCCGGACAAAAATACGGGATTCCATGGACGGTCCTAGCAGCGATTCATCGCATCGAAACGGACTTCTCGACGGGACCAGAAGTAAGCGGTGCAGGTGCGGAGGGCCCAATGCAGTTCATGCCCACTACATTCGAACACTATGGTGTGAAGGCCCCGGGTCATCACGGGACACCGAATATTAACAATGTATACGATGCCATCTACACAGCGGCGCATATGTTAGCTGCCGATGGATATGCGAATAATCCCGCTGGGGCCATTTACCAATACAATCACTCCATGGCCTACGTCGATTCCGTCGAAATGTTGGCCCAGACATATCAGGTGTAACACCTTTCATGACTCAGCGGCTAAAGATCCACATGTTGAGGAACGTCACTCTAGTGAATCTGGTAGAACCGGGCGTGTATCGCTAGCATGGTGCTTTTCACAACACCGGACATGGAGAGATAGCAAACACCCGTTTCGCGTTTGATAACAAGTTTAAATAATGAGGGGGAAGTCGTCGTGACAAACTATGAATTGGATTCCACGCAAGCAAAAAAAGAAATGGAAAACGCCTTTGCACGTTGGAGCATGGCCGATCCGCTGTACGAGCAAGAACGCTGGTTGGCATACCAGGCTGCTGTCGAGCGATACAATGCGATTGTTGCTGAAGCCAGCGGCAGATCGGAATCAAGAGAAGTCGTCTTGCCGTGGCTGCAAAACAGCGTTGCTGCTTCATGACTCTTTTACTTCACATCATGCTGGCGAATTAGCGTGGTGGTGAGTACCACTGCTCCTGCGTGCCAGTGTCGCCGCCTACGCTTGTCGCTGTGTGCATTGAAACGCGAAAAAGGGCCTGCACACGGGCTCGTGCAGGCCATCTTGGCTCCGACAAAACGATTTATACTGGATACGACCTCAACGGACCGTCTGCGGAACTACTTTGGAAGGTTTAGCAGGTCCAGAAATGTTTTCGATGGACCGGTTCGCTGGCTCTGGTAAGACCAGTGTCAGCAGTGTACCAGCTACGGCAAAGGCAAAGGTAATGATAAACGTGCCCTGCAGGCCAAGTGCCTTCGTTATCACCGGGAACAAAAACACCCCGATAAATGCACCAATCTTGGCTACACCTGCGGAGATACCGTGAGCGGTGGTTCTGACGCTGACCGGGTATAACTCGGCAGACAAGATGAATGTGGTCGTATTTGGGCCAAATTCCGCAAAGAAGTAACTGATACCATAGAGAATCAGGAACGGTAAAACCATGGATGTGACTCCCGGAATCACGCCCATGCACAGAAACGCTAGGCCCATCACGGAAAAGCCGATAAGTTGCAGGCGTTTATGCCCGATGCGGTCAACTTTCAGCACAGCCAACGCGTAACCTGGGACGGCCGCGATTGCGAAGACAATCAGCGTCCACGCCTCACTTTGAATCAGGCTTGCATGCGGTGCGACAGTCTTCATGATGAGCGGTGTGGAAATCGAATTCCCATAATATGCGTAATCAAACAGGAACCAGGTCCCTGCAGTGCCAAGCAGCGTAAGCAGCATCCTCGGGTTCATGATAAAGCGTCTAAAACTCATGAGGGCTGGCCTTGCAGCAACTTCCGCCTCGCCAACATCCACCTGGCCGTTCGTGTATGTCCGAAGCTGTGAAGCTGCTTGTGTCGAATCCCCCATGACTTGAGCCTGAAATCTCGGTGATTCCGGCATTTTTCTGCGTGCGTAGATGACACTGAGCGCAGGTAATGCACCAAGTCCGAGCATGATTCGCCAAGCAAGGTCATGACTGATTCCACTTGCCAAGAGGGTAATCGCTACCATCGGTCCAGCAATGAGACCGAGCGCCTGCATAGAAAACACCATGCCGACGAGTTTTCCCCGGTCTCGGACATTTGCGTATTCACTCATAATGACGGCGCTGATTGGATAGTCTCCCCCAATCCCGAGACCAAGGAAGAAGCGAAAAGCAATCAGCCAGTATATATTTGCTGAAAATGCGGTTAAGATAGCTCCAAGAGACATGATTGCAGCTACGAGTCCGTATAATTTTTTCCGCCCTAAGATATCCGCCAATCGGCCGAAAATAAGTGCGCCCAGAAAATTTGCCAGCAGCGTCGTACTGCCCACCAATCCGACCATTGTTCCGCTGAGATGCCACTCATTCTTAATCAACACCAGTGCCGCGCCAATAATAAACAGGTCATAAGCATCCGTAAAAAATCCCAGCCCTGATATGACCATAGCACGCAGGTGAAACAGACTTAGCGGTGCGTCGTCCAAGGCCTCTCCGATGGAACTGTTTGTCATCTGCTTCGATTCACCCGTGCTTAGGGTACGCACAGCGAATCAGCACCTTCTTTCACACAAGATAATAGGCCAATCGCATTATCTCATGTATGAAAGGTCAGGTTAGCAGTCGATTGTTAAGTTTTTGTAAACCTATCGTAAATTTTTCGTTTACTTTATCAAAATATTTGTGAACGTTGGCACTTCTCCACAACTGACCCCGCAGCGGTTACTAGTCGTATGCCAATAAGGTTTGCGCCCTACCGACAAGCGAAGAAAACCATTGCGGTGCTGCGACAATAGGTTCCGTTCTGCGCTTTCCCTTTGACGAATATTGATAGCGGAAACCGACACAAGCATTCAATGGGATGTGAATCTCCCCGATGTACATGTGGTTCAAGACAACGTCCTGATAGCGGTAATTTAGACACGCTGCCCGTTCATTACCGAGCAGCCTGCGCTCGAAGAAATGGTTATCATAGCAGAGAAAGTCAAACGGGCTACTGTAGATGGGAGATATCACGTGTTTTAGGGAGTCTTGCGAAGTGAGTAGCTTAAGCCGTTCCCAATCATGGTTATCCAGGGCAACGTCGATAAGGTTTTTGCGCAACAGCTCTAATACCTCGTCGCTCATGAAAGTCACCTCTTTTAAAGGGCTCACCATACCCATCAGAGTTTGCGTTGTATGCTCCCATCACAATCAGCGACTTGGAGCAGATGTATCAGGGTTGATAACAATGTACTCTACCAGACGCTGGAGTATGTTATGCAAACTTGTCATGGCGGACGTAATTGAGGACGCGAATCATATCGCGTCCCTTTTTCTGTAATTGGTGGATTGTATGACAAACAGGTGAAGGCCAAAATCGGCCATCGGCCATCGGCCCTGTGTGCCGGAGTGCCGGATGACAATCAACCTTTTTGGCAAACCCGCCTTGCAAACCCCCTCATCTTTCTCAACGCAACGGGTACTTTGCAAACTCGTTGTTCAAGTTATACATCACGCGATTCCATGAGTATCTCTGCGCAGTCCGCCGGCCATTGTCGGAGATGGTGGCCGCAAATAGCGGATCGGTAAGCACCCGGATGATGCCACCTGCCACGGCATTTGAATCACCACGGTTCACCAATACGCAGTTGTACCTGTCCAAGCAAAACTCCTCATTGCCATCTGCTCGGGTTGCCACAACCGGAGTCCCGCAAGCCATGGATTCGAGCAGCGGCAAACCAAATCCCTCATGATTGGAGGTTTGAACAAATACACTGCTGCTTCGGTACAATTCAGCGACTTCCTCGTCGCTGGGATGCGCGATATGCTCCACCGGAACACCTGGGATGTCCGGTGCGATTACGCCAAATGTGACCACACGAACATCAGGAAGCACTTTAACCACCTGCTGCAACGCGTCCACCGTCACGTCGAAGCCCTTCAGATGCTGGTTGCCTCGGCTAATAGCGAGAATGCACCGCGCATTGCCGTCCGCCTTTTGACCCGGATGGAAAATATCGTGGTCTACGGCGATAGATAATAGACTTGTTTGCTGGCCGTGGCGGTTCAGTAGTTCCTTTTGAACCCATTCGCCATCTGTCACGTAGTGCATGCCTTCTAAGCGATAAGTGTCATGCACGCGAGCTTGCTGTTCTGGTTGATTCGGATAGTAACTGGCCTCGAGGTCTTGAACCAGGTAGAAAGGAACGCCTTGGCCACCTCGTACCTTGTCACAGCTTGCATGAACAATCGGAGCCGTTTCCCACCAGGTGGCAACCTTATAGGCATTTTGCGGCCGCAATGCCGTCAATAGTTGGTCGTAGTTATCGAACACTTCTACCGGAATCTTCACGTTAAACCAATGCGGCGGAGGTTGCAGCGAATATAATTCAACAGAGTATCCGAGTTCATGCAATCGATTCATATGCTCAAACACAACTTTGTTACCACCAGCAACGCCAGTCGTGCTGAGCACATAAATGACGCGCTTGCCGTGAAACGGAGAGATGTTCCCCTTCGTCCACCGGTTGTGAAATGTGGCGAAGGACACCTGTTCCGCCTTAGCATATGCCTCAAAGTCTACATCGTCAGTCTTTCCTCTCGTCGCGCCTTGCAGGTGGATGGCAGCTGCGTCGCCGCAGTAGACCACACGCCAGCCTGCGTCCCGTGCTCGATAACAGTAGTCTACGTCTTCATAGGCTAGATAGTATTCTTCCGACAAGGTGCCGATTTGTTCGATGACCTCGCGGCGGATGAGCATTAACGCACCTGTCACCGCCACCACGTCGTCTGTCACCAGAGCGGGAATGTGGTCACCTGGTTGGTAGATAAAGCGGTGTGGAAACAATCCGTCCTTCTGTGCGTAACTTCCGCCATGTTGAATACGCCCATCCGCAAACAGCAATCTCGCGCCAACAATGCCGATATTTGGTGCCGCATTCATCGCTTGAATCATGGTACGAATGGTGTCGTGTTGGTGGAATACAACGTCGTTATTCACGAGCAGGATGTGCCTGCCCTTGGCCGCCTTGATGCCCACATTGATGGTTTTGCTGAATCCTTGGTTGGTTGTCTTGCAAAGCACCCTAACCTTGGCCTGTTGTCCCCAAACACGTAGGCCCGCTTGAATGTCTTCCGCGCTGCCGTCGTCCACAACGATGATTTCCAACTTCAAACCATGTGTTGTTTCATGGAGAGACTGCACGCAGGTCTGCACGAGATTCATCTGCTTCACAGTCGGTATAATGACGCTCACATCATAGGAACTTATCCCTGTCTCCGGTTCCAGCGGATCTTCAAGCACCGCAGATACAGTAACTTCCTCACCGGCACGGTGCGCCGCCGCCTCTTCAGACAGGAAAATGCTCCGTAAGATATCGAGTTTCCGAACCTGGCGCAGCTTCGACACATGCAGATTTAGCCCTGCAGCGTCGGGTGTCCGACCCAGCAGTTGTGTGTAGAGATCGGCGACAAACTTTGCACCTTGTTGGCGGTATAATTTCCGCAGGCGATAAACGCCCCGCCCCCGAGCCACTCGTCCTCCGGGTAGACGACGAAAGACCAGAGCCCTGCGAAATGCGTCTGAACTCACCAACGCAGCGAATACCCGTTCCCTTCCTTCCACTGAGACACCCGCTTGACCCCAGCGTTGCCTCTCACTAGGAAGCGGCCCACGAGCAAACAGTTCCCGTGTCAGAGCAGCCAAAAATGTCGGACCGCTTAGTCTAAAGATGCGATGAATGACATCGGCTACCGTCCATTCTGTTGTCTCCCGTTGCCACCGTGACTGTACTTCTGTTGACCGTACCATCATCTGAAACACAGACCACCTGTCTGTCCCAGTCCGCAAGGTTTCCAACCATCCATGCAGTTCGCCTGTGCTCGGCTTCCGGTGCAGCAGTTCTTCGTACAAACCGCGGACAAATCCCTCGTCCGATTCGTGAAAGAGACCATACAGTCTCTGAACACATCGCGCTTCCCCATCCACTGTCCACCCAGGTTGCTCGTTCGTCAGCAAACGCTTCACTTGTTTACTCCTAGCCAGTTGGTACAAAACGCTCCTTTTCGAAACCTTTCGCAACCGTTGCTGACGCCAGTGCTGCAGTTCCACCTGATTTGGCGGACGATTCAACCACTCACGGCTCGCCTCTCGGATAAATGCCGGTCCCGGTAATTGCAGCAACCTTTGCTGGACTTGTGTGACCTTCACAAATTCCCCCTCCTGTCGTCCACTGCGAGCAAGAGTGCCACGTCCTCATGCAACCGTCCACGTATCCGCAATAAACATCAAACCGGCTGGATCAAGCCCGCCCTCGAAGATGAGATAGTTGAGGACTCGGTGCGAGACAACCAGGTAATAAGGTGTCCCCGCTGCAAGCGGAGTTGCCAATAACTGCGAATCCAAGCGTACTGTCTGCCAATTATAGGGAGGCTGTTCCGTTACGCCAATGACAGGCGTAGTCACATTTCCGTCCTGCAAGACGGGACTCGTTGTGATAAGGGCTTTACTCGTCGCGTCGTAGAGACCTACTTGATAGTCGTGTGCGTTATCTGCAAAATTCGTAATCGCCACAAACACACCGCTCTTTGCCGTATCTAGCGTAAACTCAACGCCCATCGCAAAGTAACGAGTCTGGCCCGGGGAAGTCGTTGCATCCCAAACAAACTGTGGCGTCGCAAGTCCGCCCGGCACAGTTAAACCAGAAAATATTGTCGAATTTGTATAGCCGGCAATCCTGTCCCACGCCCGCTTCGCAATGTCCGTGTCAATACCTGTTACCACTGTCGATTTTGCAGCTGTCGTGGGCGCACCAATGGCGGCCGCGATGGCGTCTTCTCGACTGAGCTCCGAAACGTACGTCATACCACTGGAGCCACCGCTACTGTACATACGTACAAGTGGAGCGATGGTTGCGCCAACCGGTTGTTGCAGAACCGGTGTGTACTCCGCTGGGGTGAGCCCTTGCACCCTATCTCCGCCGGGGGTGTTCGGGCCCGTTGCCGTTCCCCACCAGTTGTCCTGAGCATTCACAGGTACTGTCGCTAGGTTAACAAGACCATAATCAACATTGTTATAGATGTTGTTGTAATGAATTTCCGGAGTGGTGGTGACCGTCGCGTTAATCTGAATCCCGATTCCACAGCGCGTGATGGTGTTGTAGGTCACGATTTGTGCATAGGGACTGCGAAGAAGAATCCCATAACTTGACGCTTCGTCAATGGTGTTGCCGGTGATGGTGGCGAGTCCGGTCATGGCAGGATTGGTGACAACACCGCGTTTGAGTCCAGATGCGTGGATATTATTGTTGGCAACCACAACGTTTTGGGAATCGCTGCCCATGGTGACGCCATCGTTGACAAGGTTCGGGCTCACGATGTTGTATATCGTGTTGTCGTGAATCGTTACGTTGTTCGCTACGTGTGAAGGATCATTGCCATATACAAAAATAGCTACCGCCCAACCGTTACCCGGGCTGCTGCCGTCATTGTTGCCGATGTTGTAAACGACATTATTGCCAACTTCCAGACCATCTACGGGTCCGATGTTCACACCAAAGGTGCCGAAACTGGCGTTCGGCCGCAACATGCTCCCAATGTCGTGCACGACGTTGTTTGTGATGCGCAGACCAGTATGCCCACCACCGTCGAGGCTCGTTAAAATGCCAGAAGCATCCGCGCTGCCGGTGTACAGAGGATTTTCTACAGTAAACCCATCGAAGGTGACATTATCCGCTTCAATGCTCACCATGTAATAGCGGTCTGTGGCGCTATTTCCATTCAAAATCGTCACCGCGGCACCATCCGTTGACTGCAGCGTGATGGACTTGTTGATGGTAATCATTGGTGTTGCACCGGGACTCTCCGGTTCCGTGTAAGTCCCTGGCCGAACGAGTACCGTGTCTCCCGGAGTCGCGTTATTAATGGCGGTCTGAATGTAGGGATAGTTGTCGGGCACATAAATGACGGCCATCGTTTCATCTCCTTATTAGCTTTTTGCCAACTTATGTGGAGTTGTCCCGTAACTCCTGTACTTTTGTCTATGGAACGATTGAAATACGTCCTCTACACGTGTCATCCGTTAACGTGTCACGGGAATATGCTGCTCGCGTAACCGATGTTCAAATCGTTAGGGTTGGTGGTCGGAGCTCCCGTCATCCACATCTTGTAGCAAGCAGCCTCGCCGTGACCACTGAACCGCTGCGGGTCATAGAGAACAAATGGACAGTACGTCTTGGCTGTGTTCGACAGTACGTTCGACGGTCCCGCACGCCACGCCTCGATGGTATTTTTGTTGCTGAAGATTGGGTTCCCCGTATATTTGACCCAGTTGATGCCGTCATTCGACCATGCGTAGCCAATTCCCTGGTTCGACTGTTCAAACCCACCGCTATACCACATCAGGAACCGATCCGCTGACAAGCGCAGCACCCTGGCCCCAACCGAGGCGTAGTACCAATCCCACGAGTTCGTTGGCCCATGAGGCAGTACCACCGCCGGTCCAACCTTGCTCCACGTCGTTCCATCCGCGGACACGGCTAGCGCAATCTGTTCGTAGTGCGGCGATCCGCTGTCTACGACGTTGTAGTACATGACATAGCGGTTCTGAAACGGATCGGTGAGATTTAGGATTGTAGAGTTATCCGGGAAATAGAGGATGTCTGCCGGGCCGTAACTGCCGGCGTTGAACCCCGACGGGGCAAACAAGGGTGCTGCCGGATTTTCCTTCAAGACCGTGTCATTCGTCCAATTCACGCCATCCACCGACTCAGCGGTACGGAGCATACAAATGTCAGGTGGTAAGGCCGTGCACGATGTGGAATAGGGGTAGGTAGAATCCCAGTACCAGATACGGTAATAGGCACCAATGCCAAAGCCACTCGCATCGTACAAAATGCGAGAATGCCTTGCCGTCACAGCCAGACCACTAAGATTAGAATCGAACGCCCAATTGATACCGTCCGGCGAAGTCACAAGTGAGATGCCACCAGAGCTTGAACTGTCGTACCACATCTTGTAATACGTGCTCGAACCATGCCCTGAAAACGCAGCTGCATCGTACAAAACGGTCTCGTAGTACGCACGAGTCGTCGGATTGTATACCGGATTGTTAGGATATTCGTAGAAATACGGAGGCAGTCCACACGCTACACTATTGCCAAACACGTCTACCATGAAGGATACACAGGCTGGATTTGCGAGTCCCGGTTGATTGAGGTAGTTTAATACCTGATACGATACAACGACATAGTAACTGGTGCCCCCCGTAAGCTCTGCTTGCAAGACTGTTGTGTTTGCTCGCATCAGTTGCCAATTAAACGGAACGGTTTCCGTCAATCCGATGGCCGGTGTGGTTGTATTTCCACCGACTTCGACGGGACTGGCTGCAATGAGCGCTTTCGTAGCTGCATCATACACACCGACTTGGTAAAGGTGGGCATTGTCGGCGAAATTCGTGGCTGCAATGAGAAGTCCGTCGAGATCAGTGTAAGGTGCGGTAAACGCCGCTGCCATCGCAAAATAACGTGTTTCCCCAGGTGTCATGATTCTGTCCCAGACAAATTCTGGCCGTGCAAGTCCAGGCGGGATGGTGATTCCCTGAAATTCTGTGGAATTGTCATACGGGGCGATACGTTCCCATGTACGCATCGCGATATCACCGGCCGCATGTTGGATGGTGCTTGCTTTGTGTCCAAAACTCGGAAGCCCTAAGGCGGCGGCAATTGCATCACTGCGACTAATGTCTGACACGTACGTCAGCCCAGTATCTCCACCGCTGCTATACATTCTCACTATCGGACTGTTTGACATACGCATCCCCCACAAGTGTTCATAAAATGGTTTCCAGAAGTTTTGTGTTCAACATATCTGCATAAGAGGTGTCTGGATTAGAGTCTAATAATTTACACTATGAAAATTGACACTTTGTGAAATAGACAAATGGAAGGGCAATATAGCTGATTTTTTCATGTAGGTCTACCTGGAGTTTTCATTCTCGGGTATCGTCAGTGCCTAATCTCAACGCCAGGCGTCACCTTTTCATCAGGCGCAACGTCGATTACATAGCAACAAATCATTTGTCATCCAGGGCCTTGCCATATGAGGGGGATATATGATGCATTCACGAGGATTTGCCAAGCTCTCGTCACGTATTGGATTGTTCCTGTGCGTGGCGGTCTTGCCTGCTGCGCTGGCAGGCTGCAACAACCACGCCGTCACATCTCAAAACTCGACACCGCCGACTACTTCTACCAACAGCACAAACACAGCCACAACCACGACGACAACGACCTCCACTTCGAATGCAACATCGAATGCCGTCGGTGGCGGCGGTGGTGGCCAGAGTTCGACGAACACCAGCCCGTCTGGGACCGCAGCGACAAATACACCCACTACTTCAGGGACGGGAACAGGAAACACAATCATAACCACCGGCGCAACAACAGAGCCGGTGCATGTAGTCCTCTATAACCCTACCATCTGGTCCGTAGATACAGTGCACGTCTCTGGACGAGTGTTTGGAAGTTCAGCGTCGCACAGAGTTACCGTTCTCGCCAAGAATTCCACCACTGGTGAGTTAGTCTCCAGTTGGCAGGTGACAGTTTCGCCAGATGGACAATTTAGTGCAAACCTTCCCATTGCAGCGAGCACAACACCGCTAGAACTCACTTTCGAAGCCACATATCCGGGAGCAACTTCAGCCGCCATTACTCGTTATCTGACTGAAATTCCGATGTACGGCTCTCATCCCGTAGTGATGGAAAATACCCAAAAAGCTGTCCTCAGCATGGGGGCCGATTTTCCAATCTATCTGCCAACATGGTTACCTCAAACCATTTCTACAACGGCCCCTTCGCTGCCGTCGTACAGCACTACAGTGGCCGCCAAATCGTTCAACTACTACGTGGAGATTTTCCAGACGGAACAACCCTATGCTGTGAACGCGGCGACGATTCAACAGACTAGCAACAACCAACTGGCCACTGTCCAAGGCACGCAATTCCAGAGTGCTCAAGCGGCTGATGATGAGCTCATGCATCAGGCAAGCCAAGTACTTCCAAATGCGTCCGTATCTTCTCAAGCCGTGTGGTTGACCGGGAACCTTTACGCGACGAGGTATTCCGACATGTGGAATACCGTGGTGTGGCATGAAGGAGATTGGCTGTTGGTCGTACGCGGACCGAGTGCCAAGCAAAATGTGGACGAAGCAAAGGCCATAGCCGAAGCGCTAAATACCGTGTATTTACCACCGACCCGTGGTGTAGTCTGGATTCGCAACATATCTGATGGCAGTGGACCGGCAAATCCAAACACAAGCGTTTCATTTGTCGAGGGCGCGAATTTGTACCAGGTATGGTCACAAGGGCAAATCTACAATCCACTTGTCTTGGCAGCATCGATGAAACCTTGAGAAGCACCTTGGATGTTACAACAAAGTCCTGTTGAGAAGCTGAGCGTATGAACCACAATACGCTCAGCCACTGACTTCGATATGGAGTGCAGTCCTCATCATATGGAGTACGGTCCACGTGCCATGTGCAGCGTTGGCGGTGTGCACCCTTGCCAAAGTTTTCATCCTGAAATACGGGAGCCATCGACTGATTAATGGATTTCGTCGTTGTACTCCTGAACTTCGTCGTTGTTTTCCTTAACAATGACCGTGTCTTGTTTGCCGATGACAAGTGCGTCAGCCATTCCCACAAACAGCCCGGTCTCAACAACGCCTGTTATCTGATGAAGTTTCCGATTTAGTGCTGCTGGGTCTGTGATGGCATCAAAGGCGCAGGCCACAATGAAGTTTCCGTTATCCGTGATGTACGGTGCCTCGTTCTCCATGCGCAACCGTGGCCGGCAACCGAGTTCCGCAACTCTTTGACTCGTGACGTTCCACCCAAACTGGACAACCTCGACTGGAAGCGCAAACTTCCCAAGAGTTTTCACGCACTTTGAGGCGTCGACGACGACAACCAAGCGTCGGGATATGGAGGCAACCATCTTTTCCCGAAACAAGGCCCCCCCTCCACCCTTAATAAGATTGAAACACTCGTCCACTTCATCGGCACCGTCTATCGTGACATCTAACTGAGTACATACGGAGATATCCATGAGGGGAATTCCGAGTTTAGTTGCCAGGGCTTCCGTCTGTTTTGAAGTCGCAATACAACCGACATGAAGTCCGTTCTTCACGAGCTCACCCAGTTTCAAAATGGACCAGTACACCGTTGAGCCTGTACCTAAGCCGACATACATACCTTCTTGCACATACTCCACAGCCTTTTCGCCGGCGCTCTGCTTGCCGTCCAAGACCATCCCCTCTTTCGCTAGTTAACCTCTCCGTACTCCGCCATTTAACCTCTCTGTAAAAAACTCATCGATTTTAGGAAAGAAGTCTGAATAATGACGCCTGAGGTCATGCTCAGCCTCGGGATACTCGATGTACTGATAGTCTTTTCCTAGTTCATCCAGCTTCTTTACCAATATCCTCGTTTGCTCCACAGGCACATTCACATCCTTGGCGCCATGTACAATCAGCAGAGGGACTTTGATGTCTTCTACCCAAAATACAGGAGAACGCCTGACGTATGCATCAATGTGACTTGATGGATCTCCGACCAACCATATCAGTATCTCCTTCATAGGTGCGCCGCGATAACGATACATGTCAAAAAGGTTCGACACGCCGCACATCACAGCCGCAGCCTTCAGGTTTAGCCCATGCCTGATGGCAAGGTAAGTCATGAGTCCGCCCCTAGACGCACCAAGCATCAACGTGCGACTTACATCTACATACGGTAGTTCTTCGCCAACGTGAACCAGATTGATTACATCTTGCACGTCGTCTCCACCCCATGTGTCCTCACCTTCTCCGCCATCATTCCCCCGATATTGCGAAGCCAGCACTACATAGCCGCGACTCGCCCAAAACGACAACAAATTCGACAACTGCACCGTCCCTATAAGTCCTCGATTCTCGGCGCCGCCCCGGTTATAAATCAACAAAGGCACCTTGCCCGCGATTTTTCGGGGTTTCACAATGAATCCAATCACCCTGAGTCCACTGCTTTGATACACAATGCGAAACGCTTCCACTCCGGCGGAAAACCGGGTCGGCGATAGCTCAACAGCCTGCTGATGAAGAATCCTGCTGAAGTCAGGCATGACTCTTGCCTCCCCTCACCACTGCGGTCTTGACCGATGCGACATGGCCGATCCGCTGTCTCCACCCGTTGCATGGATCCCCATCCTTTGCCAGCGCGCTATCGGTCGTATTTGCTCGGCGAGTCGTATATGCTCAACCCATTGCAGGCGATCCGTCCGGTGCACGCAGTCCAACAGTCACTTGTTCGCCACCGACGCGCCGCAACCAGGTATAGAACAAACAATGAGTTGGGAAGCGGTAGCTGTGATGACCGTCAACGAAAGACGGCATGTCCCATTAACGGATGAATCCATACCTATATTATTTGTCGAATAATAGATGCAAACGTTGGGCAGGTGTCTTGTGTCGCTAAAGCCCCCTTATGCGCAAGTAGGTTCGATCATAGATTCGGGTATTTTGTCGCCGAATTAATAGAGTATGTGAAACCTTCGCGATGAAATGCGCCCTGTAAGACGCGGAAGGCGTAAGCTGAAGCAGGGTCGAACATCAGGTTACATAAGAAGTCGATTTTTTAATGGGCACGGAACGGTGATCCAACAATTTTGGACATGAGCGAACACACTGGCCTAATCCATCCCTCAAGCTTTATGCACCTGATGGTGTCCCTCTCCATTTGTAATACATGCCGTTTGACCCGTTGTGGTGACAAGAAAAGTAACGGTATGTCGGGGCGCGAGATTGCGGACATCTTCGCTGGACTGTTTCACGGAATCTTTGGCACCGGTTACTATCGGGCTGTAGCTCCCCTATTGGACGGTCATTTTTATCTACGATATGTATTTATTAGTTGTTTGCTTGAACATCACGGTCATTTAGGCTCGAACAATTCTGGACGTGAATTCATGATCAAATTGGCATCTGCGTTAAATGCTCGAAAAACACTGCGTAAGTACCAAGTCACATGTTTTCGATTGGTAAAACACCAAACCCTAGTCGGTCTACTCGACGATGAATGAGAGTGACAATTATAAGGAAACTAGCTGTGGCGCATCCTCACTACTGAGGATGCGTGAATGACATCGGGCGCACAGGCGACCAGTGGTTTATCATTCGAGTGAGGAATTGGTGAATGTGGTCAAATGACCTCAGAATCATCATTATTTTTGAGTCGATAACCCAACCTGTTCGGTGCCCTCCGCTCAACCACCGTTATATCAACATCCGCGATGCCGCACATACACCTCTTAAATCCCGTCTCTATGTCCCCTTCCTTATTTGGTACCCCGCGCATAATGAAACGTTGGCCACACGACTGGCACTTGACGAGAACTTTTACTCTTTCATGTTTTGCGACTGTATTCTGTTCTGCTAACATGCCACCTACACCCCTTTACATGTCTGGCAACTTAAATACATTCTATAAGTCGGCGTAGAATTCCTCCACGACAGTGTTTAACTTTGACTCGCTTCACCGTCATGTCCCGATGGATCCCGTCGATCTCGTACAGTCGATATCACTTGTCTCTAGGCTGGGTGACTTGTCACCGACGCCAATTCAGCATCTATCTGCTTTTGGCGAGAGTTTCTCCTGCAGATGATCGCTGTCACCACGTTCCGCAGAATTAGCGTTGACTTTTCCCCAAAACTGCACTAATATAGATATTTGTTTAATGGTAATTCGTATGCATGCATAAAATTATGAGCCGTCCTTGTTGAGCCTCATAGTGGGGCACTATAGGGATGGCTTTATTTACATACACAAGCGAACGACGCCCATGATCAAGTATCGTACTTAGCGAGCACTAGGGGGAAACTGTATGAATGAAGGTATTGTGAAATGGTTTAACGCTGACAAAGGGTTTGGATTCATTTCAAGAGAAGGTGGAGCTGACGTGTTTGTTCACTTCAGTGCCATCCAGATTGATGGGTTCGAAACCCTTGAAGAAGGCCAGCGCGTGAAGTTTGACATTGTTGATGGTCCAAGAGGTCCGCAAGCCGCAAACGTTGCGTAAAGCTAGTTGTAGAAAGCGGGCTATCTCTTCTGGCATCGTTTGATACCGGAAGAGATAGCCCGCTTTCCTTGCTGATGAAACATTCATGGAATAAAGAGGTGCACAAAGAAGGAGTTTTGACGCATGGCATTGTTTATGGAACTAAATTTGAGTGACGAGGTACTAGATTCTTTAGAGGAAATGGGTTTCGAATCCGCCACAGCCATCCAATTGGAAGCTATACCCATTGCACTTTCTGGTCAGGATTTAATTGGTCAGGCGCAAACCGGAACCGGGAAGACCGTGGCATTTTCAATTCCTGTAGTTGAGGCAGTCGATACGACTCAGCACAATGTCCAAGCCCTCATCCTCACTCCCACCCGAGAACTCTGCATTCAGGTGGCGGAAGAGATCGCGAAGGTGGGAGCCAAGAAGGGTGTACGAGTACTCGCTGTCTATGGCGGGCATGAGATTCAACGCCAAATTCGGGCGCTGAAAAATCAGCCGAGCGTAATCGTTGCTACGCCAGGACGATTAATGGACCACATGAATCGACGCACGGTTAACATGCAGCATGTCGGTATGGTTGTGTTGGATGAAGCCGATGAAATGCTGGATATGGGATTCATTGAGGATATCGAGATCATTTTGGCCGCCTGCCCACCGCAGCGACAGACATTGTTGTTCTCAGCTACCATCAAGCCGGGTGTGCAAAAACTGGCCAAGAAATTCATGCGTGACTTCACGGTCGTGTCGATAAAGGCACAGGACATGATGGTTCCAACCATCGAACAGGCTTACTATGAAGTGCAAGAAAGCCACAAACTCGATGTGTTAACGAGACTATTGGACATTCAAAATCCGGAACTTGCCATCGTCTTCGGTCGGACCAGACGTCGAGTCGATGAGCTTTCAAATGCATTACAGACGCGTGGTTATTTAGCAGAGGGATTGCACGGCGACTTGAATCAGAGACAACGAGACAGTGTTATGAGCAAATTCCGCGACGGAAGTCTCGAGGTCTTAGTGGCGACCGACGTTGCGGCAAGAGGCATCGACATATCTGGAGTGACACATGTCTACAACTTTGACATCCCGCAAGATGTAGATAGTTACGTTCACCGGATCGGTAGAACAGGACGCGCAGGAAAAACTGGCATCGCATCCACGTTTGTTACGCCTCGTGAAATCGAACACCTGCGTCAAATTGAGCGCGCCACGAAACGTCAAATTGAGCGTCGTCCCGCTCCTACCGTGATCGAGGCAAAATACAGTAAACAAAAAGTTGCCATGGAACGATTGTTGAACAATAGCAATTCGGACAATCTAGGGGGCTTCCGTGGCCTTGCTGAGGAACTGCTTGAGCAACGGGACTCGATATCGCTGGTAGCTGCTGCGATTCAGTTGTTGACAGTGAATACGACAGAAGTGCCCATTGAACTGACTGCGGAGCAGCCTATTCGCGTCAAAAAGCCGACGTACCGAGATAACAAAGGTGACCGTCACCGAAAATCTCTTCGTCCCAACGGGGGAGGACGCGGCGCTCGACGGTAAAAGCACCACATTTGCATAAGCGTAGTGTAAGGACCATCCATCAGACTCGTTTCGAGGTGATGGAGTGAAACTTCCTTGCAACAGCACGAATGGCGGTGAAACTTTGGCCTAGGCTTCATCTCTAAACACAAAGCTGTCTAGTTTGTGACGCGTGTTTTGTACCCATGTTTGGGTATGCCATCCGTAAATGTGGATTGTCAGCGACAAAACCTCACAATCGAACGTGAAGGGATCTGTCATTCGTTTAGTCACAGTGATATACCGGATACTCATCCATCCATGGCTACTATCGCAACCTCTTCATCGACCACCAATCCGGTATATAGCCTTCATGGTCTTTTGTTACAAGGTGTAGCAGTATCGTCAACTACTCGCTTCTCTCGCATGAGTGGCCCATACGAAAAATGGGGCTTCGTATTCTGCAGGGGGCCATCCTGTACCCCGGAATGGTCCTCCTAAGTCTGGCCGTCAGACAGAGAACAAGCCCGTCAGCAGACCAACAGTCTCCGTATCATGTCGCATATAGTGCCAGGGCAATTCGACACGATCCACCAACTTTGTGTTGGTGCCTGATGGCACTGAACAATTCCGTTCGCTCCCTGTCCTTACTGGATTAAATATTTTTTGCATCCTTAAAATTTACGAACCTCTTCTCCTGTTCATCCCAGAGTCGATGCCGAAGGGAGCGAAGACTCGACCAGAAACCAATAGATGGAATGCTTTGAAAGAAATCATCACTTTCAGATACCTTTTGAAGGTTATAGTTTGGAACACGCGAACTCAAATGGTGGATATGGTGAAACCCGATATTTCCTGTAATCCACTGCAAGGGCTTCGGTAATTTGTAAAAAGAACTCCCTTCCATTGCCGAGCTTTCATAACTCCAGTTTTCCGCATTTTCAAAATAACCATTATCAAATTGGTGCTGAACATAAAACAACCAAATACCCACCATCGCCGACAAATAAACAATTGGCGCCTCTACCAAAAGGACAGCCCGCCAGCCCAACAGCCAGGAAATCCCTCCCCAGACCGCAATTAATGCGGTGTTCGTTGCATAAGTATTCCATCGTTCTTTGCGACCTGCAAGTTTTCGATTGAATCTATACTGAATGAGCACGATGTAAAGTGGACCCAAGCCAAAGAGTACAATTGGGTTTCTATACAAGCGATAAATCATTTTTTTAAACGAGGACAATGAAGAATACTCATTTACGGTAAGTGTCCAAATGTCTCCTGTTCCTCTTCGATCCAAATTGCCGTTTGTTGCGTGATGGACCGCGTGCTCGAATTTCCACTGTTCATATGGAAATGTGGTGAGGATTCCCGTGATATTACCGACTAATGCGTTTGCTTTTTTGCTTTTAAAAAATGAAATATGACAGCAATCGTGAAATATGATAAACGTCCTGACTAGAAATCCGCTGGCTGGAATCGCAAATAATAACGTCACCCAAAACGAAACGGATAAACTACGGTAGGCGAAGAACCAGAACGTTACAAAGGGTAAGATCGTATTGGTGATCTGCCATATGCTTTTTCGCGTGTCCGCTTGTTCAAAAGGTGCAATACTTCTTTTCAAATTGCTCATTAATCCGCCCTCACTTTATAGAATGTGTTACTTATTATATAACTGCAAATGCCCTTATGTGAATCGAGCCTACGACCACAGCGCAGCGTCAAGGAAGTTCCTGAAACTAGTCCTGATGTCTCTCTATATAGGACATCTGGGGAGTAACTTAAAATATTTTAAAGTCCCAAGTAACTATCCTTGACTTTCCACTGCACAAACAGTATAATTAAAATAGTGAGAGTGCATCGGATTGAGGGTGTAATTTTAATGTGCCGTTTTTTCTCTGCTTTCACTTCGGATGGCAGAAGGAAAACGGCTTTTGTGCCTTTGGTTTTGTATGTAATTTGTGAATAAATTGGTTCGTGCCAAGGGCATGAGGAGGAAATCATATGGAACAAGGAATCGTAAAGTGGTTTAATGCGGATAAGGGGTTTGGCTTTATTTCTCGCGAGAACGGTGATGACGTATTTGTACATTTTAGCGCCATCCAAGGAAATGGCTATCGTTCTTTGGAAGAAGGACAGCGTGTAAACTTTGACGTTGTGCAAGGACCAAAGGGACCACAAGCCGAAAATGTAGCTTAACTTCTTTAATAATCAAGGGACTGTCCGTAAGGTGTTGCTTAAATACCTTAAGGGCAGTCCCTTTTAGTATTACTTAATCGTTCGCCCATTTGTAGGAAAGAAGGCATATCAATGAGCTACTTCAACAATAGGAGAAAGCCCGCTTCTGAACACGTCTATGCGGACGTTGTTATTTGGCAGTGTTCAGAATGCAATTGTTGGTCAAGACAAGAGTTCGTTCATATGGCCGAACCAAATTGCCCAATGTGTAAAGGACATATGAATAGAGAAGCAAAGAATATTCGAATTGAATAAGCTTGTTTTCATCGGGGACTCGCTATTGCGATTTCTGCCCCTGCAAAGAGACTGAACACTACACCGATAGCATGGCTAACAGCATTTGCAATTTCTTCGTTGCGTGTAAATAGATGTGTGTTGTCCAATAAGTCCTCCATTCTCTGACCGCGTGACCGATGTTTACAAGGTGGTCAGCAGCTTATTGAACTGCCGGCCAGCTGGGTGTCGGTGCCACAATTGTAACGTTCGCCATGCTTCTGTTGTACACATGTTCAACGTTACTGCATGCGCTGCCACGTGGACGAGCTAAAGATGTGTTCGAAATCTTAGACCCTTCCTCAATTTACCTATTTATCGCAGGCGCATATACTCCTCTCTTGCTTCTGCTTGTGAAAGGTTGGGTAGCTTGGACGCTGTTCGCCATACTATGGGGTATTGCGGCAGTAGGTATAGTCTTCAAAGTGTTCTTGGTAAAACGATTTGTGCTGTTATCTACCGTTGGGTCTATCCTTAGGGATGGCAGGTAGTGTTTGTGTTCAAACTGCTGGTTCATGTTCTCGCGGTAACTGGAATTTTACTCTGGGTGGGTAGAGGGGTTTTTTACACCATTGGCTCCATCTTCTATGTGTGGATAAGGATCCGTTACCACCATCTGATTTGGCATTTGTTTGTATTGGCAGGGAGTGTCTGTCACTTTATTTTGCTCCTTTGTTACGTCGTTACAATTAGCTGTGAATGCGCTGTACCGGGTTAGAATCCCCTAGGCGTGTGCCCCCCGTTCACTACGTATTCAAACTGCATGGTTGATCTTCTTCAATATTTCTGTCTGAGTCCCCCGGTAAGCACGCCGTCATCACCAGCCGGAGGGAAGCCAATGATTGAGGCGGTGAGGTAACTTGAGTATAACGAAATGCTTATAGGTGCCGTGTCAACTCACGTAAAAATCTTACCGAAGAGAAATGCTTGTCTTGGTCATAGCGGATGCAGTATAATAAAACGATTGCAGGTTGCTCGCGTATTGCTTTCGACTAGCAGGGTGACTTCATCCCCTATGCATTATCGGCATGGTTCAGATTCATCAGGCGCGGTCATCGGAGCCGCATGGTTGCTTGAGAGGTAGGGCTGGCAACGTTTCTAAACTGAAAAACCTGTTGTTTTCATGGTGGGGACTGATAGTTGGCAGTGAACCACCTTTTTTAAAGCTTCAAGCTCTTTCCTGTAGCATGTCTGAGTACATCGTGCTGACTAACTTATTGCCCAGTTAATGCTTCAATCCCAGCCATGCAAAGCCTCCCGTTGATTAATTCTTTGGCATATCTCCCCACGTCTCTCGAAGTCACTGCCCGTACCATCGTAAACAAAGAAAACATCAAAACTCACCGCCCCATCAATGGCGTATTACTGCCCAAAAGCGCAATAAACGCGCTTGCCGCCGTATGTATACATATGCAAATCTGCCTACAAATCCGTGAGGTGGCTACGCCCCGTGAGTACAATATGTTAGTCCTCGTACAGCCAACCAAAATCATCATGCAGAACGTATTCTTCAGGCTCTAGTTCCATCGAATGAGCTATGCACACGATGTTCACCTCATAATAATCACTGCCATCGATTCCAAGATAAACGTGGGTGAACCTTTTATCGTTCTTAGCCCTGTCAGGCAGTTTGTTTATGAGAGAAGAATTCTCCACTATCGCTGAACGGTAAAATTCGCTCCATTCATCAAATGCCATGCCATACGGGACGTTAGCATAAATTACGCCTTGAAACTTCAGGACACCATGCTTAACTTTGTAGGTAAATCCGCCTTCCCGATCAATTCGACCAACAACCTTCAACAGTTTGAAAGATAACGATTTGGTTGTGTGATCGACTACCAGTTTTTTGATGACCGAATCGTAAAGGTGTAAATCATCGGAATCCTTATAGTCCAGATCACTCATGCTCCCAACCTCCCACAGATCGTTGCGTAGAATAAGCCCGAGCCGACCCGCCCCCGGAGGGGGGCAGTTTGACGCTCGGACTCTTCCCCGAACCGGACTTGCGACTTTCACCGCATCCGGCTCTCCATTCAAAGTAGTTGTGTTTGCACGTATTAGGACGACCGGTTTGGTTACTTACGCATGCGCTGCTGTCGCATTTGCCTGTAGCATGAAACGCACGAGGCAACAAGATTGTCTGGTATCAATTCCCCTTGAGATGAGCGTTCTCCTGCTGTTTTTGGAAGGTAATGGACATGAACATTTCGGCGCATCAGCTTGCATCCACAGATACTACATCGGCTGTTCTGCCGTTGTATAATGTGCTGTCTGTAATGCCCCCAATTCTTGGACAGTCCATATAGCCTCTGAATGAATCTGGTCTGTTGTACCTTCATCGTTTCGCGGAGCTTTCGGTTTCCATCTAGCCATTCTCGGTCCTCGACTACATAAGGATTCTTTTGTGAGCACTTGTCTGGATACTCTATCTTGTAGAGTCCAAACTTATCGAGCATATGCACATTGCCGTCGCCATCTCTAAAACCAAAATTCTTCGCCGTGGACTTCCGGTGGTGCGGTAGATTAGCAGCCTCATTGTATCGGTATTGAAATCTCCGAGCCACAACACCTGGTGGTTCTCGTGTTCTCTGTTTAAGCCTGTGAAACACAAGCCACCAGAGATAGTAATCGAGGGTAAGGAAAGTGTCCTTTGCGTTCCCTCGTCGGAAGTATTCGGCAAATCCTCGAATCTTTTTGTTTAGGAGCGCAATGGCAGCTGTGCCAGGTGCTATTTGTAGTGCCTTCGAATCCTTAGCTAATGTGTCTCTGAACCGTTGAATCACTTTTCGACTCGGCTTGGCAAGAACTCGTGTCTTTCCTTGCCGCGTCCATCGTCGAATGTTGAATCCAAGGAAGTCGAACCCCTCATCTGCATGTGTGACGAGTGTCTTCTCTGGGGACAACTGGAGCCTGAGCTTCTCCTGAAGGAATTGTGCAATCTCTTCCTTCAGCAGTTCAGCGTGCTCCTTACTTCTACAGAGAATTACCGCATCATCTGCATACCGGACAATGTAGCAGGGGATTTTCGACTTACTCCGCTCGTAAGGTGAAAGAAACTCATACTTGCTTCCAATGAATCTGTCCAGCTCATTCAGATAAATATTTCCAAGAATTGGACTGATCACCCCGCCTTGCGGAGTACCCAGTTCAGTTTCCTCAAATTCTCCTTCGTAAATCAGTCCCGCTTTTAGCATGTTGCGGATGACTCGTGTGAGTCGGCGATCATGAATCGTCCGTCGCAAAAGGCTGAGCAGGATTTCGTGATCTACGTTGTCGAAGAATCCTTTAATATCGAGTTCGACGATCCATTCATAGCGGTGTCTGCCAATGAGAAAGCGGACTCTCTCAATGGCGTGGTGTGTGCCGCGAAATGGTCGGAACCCGTAACTGTGCGGGTGCTGCTTCCCTTCGTAGATGGGTTCCAGGATGCTGCGGACAACATCTTGGGCAACGCGGTCGACGATAGTGGGGATACCGAGCGGGCGCTTTTCCGTGGGCTTGTTAAGCTTCCGGATAAATACTCTTCGTACCGGGCTGGACATGTACGAACGGAGTACATGTTTGACTTCTTTCCGAAGTTGCTGCCTAGCTTCCTGCGTTGTGTAATCCTTCTTCGTCATGTTATCTACGCCGGATGTGTGCGCACCTGCGTTACTGAGGACGTTCTCAATCGATTGGTCAATCCAGACATTCCATCTCAGCAGATAATGCAGTCTTGAAAAAGGTCGTTGCTCCAAAGAATTTCGTGCAAGGCGCGTTTGTGTTTCGAACCTCTTTCTCTCCTGAATGGAGGATTGAGTGATGGTAGTAGAAATCGCAATCACTCCCTTTGAGGGAGTCCTACTTTACTTGCGCGCACCCTACTTCAAACTGGAACCCTTCGCCATGTAATGGGCTTTCCCCACCGCCGACTACTACGGTTCCTCCGCCCCGACACATTCACTTCAACGTAGCTGTCCATCCCTGTCGGGACGAATGAATCGGTTCCCATGTTCACTATGCACTGTCTCACTGCCTTAGGTCGCCACTATACGCGGGGAAGATTCAGGGCGTTGCACCTCTATACTGCCCTGACCACCGGGTCATCCGGGTCGTGTCTCCAAACGCAAGGGAGTCACGCTCATTCCACACACTCGTATCATCCGACGTTTCGAGTGTTGCAGTTGACCACGCTTCAGACATGGCTTTGCTTTCGCTGACCATAGCAGGTCGTTGAGGCTAGCCCCGCATCTTGGGAGGTCGGTTCTCCCTCACGGCTACATTGTTGGATGGGCTTCAAACCCTGGGTCTGCTCAGACCCAACGCATGCCATCCTAGCCTTGGCGAGATGAGGTACTCGCCAACCACCTGAGTTGGTGGCTTCAGTACATAGCGCCTCATGGCGCACTGCGTTAATCTGCCCCTATGTGACACAAGCATCAACTGACTTGACCTGTATAATCATGCGAAGGGCGCAGCAACATCGTTATTCAGTTCACCCCCCCGTTAATGACAGAACACATGGTGGATATAACGGTTACTATAAACCCCCTTGCCTCTTTACAAGCCAGTCTCGTAAAGCGTCCTCGTGTGGACCCCGAGTGATTTAAGTGCTTATTCAGCTAAACGGTCCCTCATTGCCGTTACAAATTCCTCAACGACCTCGATTCCGACCGCAGGTCCATTAAAGTCGAATATTTGAGACCCTCGAAATTCAATTGGGTGTGTATAAAGTCTTGGAACGATATGAAAGTGAATGTGTGGACAATGCGCTGATTCGGCAAACAACATCGAGTAAATTTTCTCTGGAGGATTCGGAAGAGCGAGTCGCATTGCCTGTACCACACGTTTTGATATGACTCCAAAGCGTTCTGCCTCATCGTCATACGGGACCACGTGCGAAAAAGCCACCACGATACCATCCGCATCAAGAGCAACATGAAAAAGCCTCTGTCCACGGGCACTGTCCCTCTCTATCGCCCCAGACAGGTTATTCCAGGAATAGGATCTTTCGACGAACTGCCGTATTGTCTCCTGAGAGTAAATTGAGCCGTAGGTGTGATGCCAAGACTTGGTCGCAACTGCCGATATTGACTCAATGTCGTCTGTTTCTACTGGTCGGATTGTATAAGTCATCCCCATTCCAATCACCCCCAGTTTATTGAATTAGACAAAAACGTCGGATAGACCTGCTATGGTACACTCCTGCCCCTATGCTCCACAAGCCTCAACCGGCTGCAGTTTCATAATCGTGCGACGCTGGCAGCCGCATTCTTATTCAGTTCAAGTTCTCGTTACTGGAACAAGATTTTCAAACAAATGGTCTGGATTTGCCCCTATGACAAATTCTCGTCCAGTATAATTTCCCCCTGACTGTCATAAACGGTGACATGGGCATTCCAGTTTTGTGCGTATCCTACCCCATTGTTAAAAAACTGAACGGACGGATAAGCGATGAAACAATTATTCCGTATTTTTGAGTCCATGCGAACTTTTGTAGATGGATCTGTCTGGTTCGTAAATACCATCTGGATTTCGCTGGATTTCTTACCTGTTTTGATCACTCCCCACACGACATCGCCAACTGTGGGTCTGCTAATCGCTCGAAATAGTATGTCACCAGAAAAAGTCCAGCCATCCTCGCCATTTGTGGAGTATTTGTATTTGCCGTTAATCATTTGAAATGTGTTGAACACGTACTGATTATCGTCTTTGAAAATTACCGCATCTTTCTTCGTGTCTACCATCTGGATTTGAAATGGCACCTTCCACTCTGCTCCAATGGCTGAAGCCAGCGAATTATGCCCACAGCCCGTCACAACAACAGTCACTAGAGTCGCCGCAATGATGAGCTTGAATTTAACTAAAAAATTTCTTCCAGAGTTCAACGCAACAAAAACCAATCAACTTTCACCTCATTACGATAGCTGTCATATTGAGGAATGCTGCCCGCTTGCGACATTTGCGCGCCACAATGATCGTGCAAAAACCGTGGCGTACAGTTTTTTCGTTGGTTATTGACCTAAGTAGGTTGTCTCGATCTCTTGTTCCAATTGTTCTCCACTGATAGCCCTCACGTAGTACGCTTTGGAGTTGAGGCGCGAACTCACCGCTTTTTCGAATTGCGTCCCAACAAAATGGAGGGCCACGCCATCGTCCGCCGCATACCCAGCTTGAATTTTTCCGGAGAGTATGTACTTTTGGTACGCCGGTCGTCTCTGTGGCTCACCGTCGTAATGCGGGCAATTACTACCGTTTAGCAGTCCAAGGCATTTCACCGGCTTCAACTCATCACCGTACGAATCCGTTAAACCTTCCTCAAACCAACAAATTGATCCTGCGCTCACCCCTGCAAGAATGACGCCCTGTTCCCAAGCCTTTCGAAGTATAACGTCCAACCCCCACTCTCTCCAAAGGGCTAACATACTCTTCGTGTTGCCTCCGCCAACATAAATGACATCCTGTTCAAGGATATAACTCTCTAAATCAGTGGTTGGCAATCTAAATAAGGATAAGTGTGATGGATGGCATGAATACTGTTCGAATGCGTTACGGAATTTCGCAACATAGCTGTCTGCGTCGCCACTTGCAGTAGGCAGAAAACACACTTTAGGTCTTGTATTGTTCGTTTGCTTTAGAACATATAAATCCAGTAGATGGTTGTCGGGTTCCATGGAAAAACCTCCGCCACCCATTGCAATTATCTGCCTTGTTCCCATACAAACCTTCCTTCCGTATCAAAAGTGATCTCATTCCAGTTTTTGTGATGCGTGGTATCTTGTGCGACTAACCGCAAGTGACAAATGACCGCCACTCACCGAACGACATAATCATGCGAATTCTCTTCATCGTTTCTCCTCATCCAGTAATAAAGGACGAGGCACACGGTGGCTAATGTGATATTTAAACGGGTTCTCTCAACACGAGCCCTGATTCTTGCGTCCAATCCACAGGTTCCAATCCCAGCAGACGTGCCCCCATACGTTTAAGGCGTGTTATTTAGCGGTACTGTCGAACCGCTACCACTACTTTGAAGCGTGATGCCAGGACTTGTGATACTGTGAAATACACTGAGTCCAAAACCAACAGAATAGAAATAGGGTCCTGCAAACACTAGGACAATCAACCCAACACCAATCATTCCTTTGAATATAAAGCCCCTACTATTCTCACCTTTTCTAAGTTCCCAGATAGCCTGTAGAACAAAATATAGCGCTATAAGCAACAGGATGAACGCGCCGAACAGCATGGAGATTAATAGTTTCAGATTATTCCCCTCCCATCTGATTGCATCCACATTATACCATATATCATTATTCTCAATATTTGGCTTATCTTTGAATGTACGTAGTGACCATCGGTGCTACCATTCACATCAACAACTATTCCGCATTTATTGAATAGGGTTACTACTTAATCCTCCAACTTATTTGTGTTACGATTTATCGAATTTAAAAATAGAGTTCCATGCGTGACCACAATAACTTCAGCTCTTTTTCTTAGAAGCGAGCAGCGCCGTATGTAATAAGCCCCGCGGTAAGCATTACACCGTGGGGACAATCAGCTACCGCTCAATTTTCCGGTTAACATTATCCCCCTTGCCACCTGTTACTCCCTGCGCATGGTCAAGACAGACTCACTGATGAGGTAACTCAGCCTCAACCGCGTACACCAACTTTTAGCATCTTGTTCATCCGCCATTGAGCCATTTATGTCTTCCAGGTACTCCAACCCTTCGACGGCCCGATATCCGACGCTTCCAGCAACGATGCGATGAACTATCATGGGCCACTCAGCATCTGTAACCTTTGCTTGGGAGTGATGAAGAATCGACTCTAGTGCTGGCCTGGTCATGCCGCAAGACCCCGCAGTGACGTCAACGAGCTGGCCAAGCTCTGCCGAGCAGATGTGATTGGTGATGGCTTCTGTCGCCTGCCATGACGGTGGGTGCGTAGCAAATGCCCTTTGAGTCCGTCCGAAAATAATAAAGTCATAATCGACAATTGCTGTTTTCACCGCTGCCAGCTCATCCGGATGGTTCAGGACCCAAGTCAATATCCGGTCAAGATCGCAGTAGTGAAAACGGAAGTGATTCGTCTGTTGTCCCATCTGCAAAACATCTCGGCGAGCATTTGCAGCTCCGGCTTTCGGAACTATTTGCACGGTCCACCCGGTATCACGAAGGGCACAGACGGTCCTCTCGGTCGTCTGGTCACTAATCGCAACATATCTGTCCGGATAGACGGCATTGAGTACTTCTGCGGCCTGCTGCACGATGTCGATATATCGTCCATTCGGGTCATGTACAACACATAGGAGACACACCTGTCCCACGCATCCATCCCCCTCTTCAAAGCAGTGTTTCGAAGTCGTCCTGTTCGAGGCATCATCACTGCATCAAATCGCAGTATTGGGTCGCATTTCGCTCGCATCTCGGCTAGCTGACGACTCATGTTGGTAGTAATATCTTCCCTTTCAGGGTGGTCCCTTCCTGTTAAGGGAGTTCATTTAGCGACACGAACATCGTTCAAGCGAAGGAAGTTCAAACGGAGGACGGTTCAAGGAGGCGGGGCTGGGCTCTGCCGCAGCCTTTTCCGTTAAGTATCACAGTGGAAAGGTAAAAGGTAAGAAACCGCAGGTCCGCTGTCGCAATACCCCAAATAAAAAAATGGTTTCACCGATAGCGGTGAAACCCTTGCCACATAAGCACTTTTGGCGGGAGCGTGTGAGAATCGAACTCACCTGCGATGCACCACACCGCACGCTCGGTTTTGAAGACCGGGGAGGACACCAGTACCCCATTCGCCCCCACAGATTGACAAGTTGAGACAAGCCCACCTGAAGAGTATATGTGGTTCGTGGACGATAGGCAAGACCAACTGGTTGAGTCAACGCTAGAGCGGTTCCCATTTATGCCGTCCGTCGGGGCTGCCATTCGTCGGTGAAGTTCCATTTGTGGTTCCTCGGTCCGGTTCCAGCGGCGACGTCTAGCGGAGAGGTTCCGGCGGGGCGACTCCATCTCATTAGTCCAGCCTGACTTCATCACGAAGATGAATAATTCATCTCATAACGGACATTCTATGTTGCGTAGGGAGGCTGATGTGGCATGGCGGCTATAACCTCGTAGTTACTGTCCAGACGCGTCATCGAGCAACCGTTAGGAGGCTGATGTGCAATGGCGGCCAACTTGCGTAGGTAAATGTGTCACTTTTGCACCATCTGAAATCCTTACACCGAAGGGGACGGCCAAGCCGTCTCCTTCGACATTTTCACCTTCCCCGTGCCATTACCCACGGTACATTTGAGACTTCAGCGCTAAAATACCATTCCACAATTACCACTGGAACTGTTCTGAGAGTTCATTTAGGCGATGTGCTGTCTCGCGTAGGACCTCAGTGCTCGCTGCGACTTCTTCCATTGAAGCAAGCTGTTCCTGGCTCGCTGACGCGATCGTTAAAATGACTTCCATCTGCTGTTTCGATGCAGATGTAATTTGTTCCATCAGTTCATTGACATTAGCCGCATAACCGTCAATCAGTTCAACGGCTTTTCCGACAGATGTCATGTCATTTAACTCAGTACGGGTGTCGTTCACAATTGCAGTGAGGGTCTCAGCCGCTCTGCGAACCGCCTGTCCCCCGTCACCGAGTGCCCCCGACACAGTTTCCATCTCTACTACGGCGCCATCCGCTTCCGTTCCCATCTGAACTGACAGCGCGAGGATGCTGTCGGCTACGGATTTCACCTCATCTGCCAGGGAACGAACCTCCGTCGCTACAACCATGAAGCCCTTGCCTTGGTCCCCCGCTCGCGCTGCCTCAATCGAGGCATTGAGTGCCAGGAGATTGGTCTGATCTGCGATCCGCTGAATCGCCTGCGACATCTCCATTACATGTTCCGCCTGTTGACTCAAATCTTGTGTCCGCTTCATCATACTTTGAACCTCAGCGTCGAGCACGCCCATCCGCTGAGAGATTTCTCCGACCTCTGTTTCACCGCGCCCTGTACGCTCGCCGGCTGTTTGAAGAGCAGTCATCATCTGACTCGTGAGTGTGCGAATCGTTCGTACATTGTCGAGTGTTTCCTTCATCGCTGTGAGCGTGTATTGTGTCAGATGATGCTGGGATTCCACACTCGTCTGCATTTCACTAACGGAGGCAGCGTTCTGTTCAGACGCCACACTTGTTTGTCTCGCATTCGCAGTCAGCATTTCGGCGCCTTCAAACAGATGGGACGATGTTTGACTCAGTTTGTTCAAGATAGCGCGCACTCTTTCCTTTGACATATCGAGGGCATGAACAACTTCCGTCAAATCAGTATGGCCGTGAATATCTTCGAGGCGCGGACGAAAGTCCCCGGATTCTATTCGTTTTACCTCGCGATGCAACACGTAAAGTGGTGCAAACAAATAATTTAACCGCATGTACACGATTCCTGCGACGCCAACGATGAGTACGATGACAGCGGCCATTAACCATTCGATGGTTGTCTGATGGGCCCGGTGAGCCATCACGGCAACCACCACATCCATCGCCAGTGCTCCGAGCGAGGCTCCTACCCAAAAGATTAAGATTTGAATCCGAATCTGCGCTAACTTCTTCACGCCAATGTCCTTGGCGTCTACGCGGAAATACTTGAACACCTTCATCCCCCCGAGATCGTAGAGCAACAACTTCCTAACCAGATACATATTAACAGGGGTTACCCGAATCTGGATCCCGTTCGTTGTCAAATAGTCCACATTGAGTGATTCGCGTAGTCCGAAATGCCTATTTCTCACCAACGATACGAGCCCACGTTGTGTTCGCAAATCAGACATCTTCCTAACCAAGCACGTCGAGACCCCCTCAAAGAAACACGTGGGCCGGGCAGCTACCCCTGACACAACATCATTTTCCGGCATCCTATAGCCAGTAGTTGCGGCGTACTCCCTTGAGAGGGTCTCAATGAGGGAACTTTGGTGGAGGTGATGACGTGTACCGATATATCGCACTCGGCGATTCGATTACCGCAGGGTATAGTGCGACTGGCCCTGCACGTGCTTATCCATCTCGAGTTGTAACCATGCTGTGCGAACATCGATGTATCGCCAGCGGTGACATCCTTGCTGAGGCTGGATGGACCAGCGCAGACCTCAATGCGGCCGTTCTGGGGGATTTTCCTGGGCCATTACCTGCGGCAAACGCCATTAGTGTTTGGGTTGGTGGAGATGACCTGGTGGATGCAGCGTTTGCGATGTTAGCGCGGGGCAGTGCAGCTTCCGCGAAAACCATTGTGCCGATGACGCTAAAGCGCTACGGACGGGACCTTACAGCAATGATTACGGCCATCCGTCGAGTCAGCAAAGCGAAACTCATCTTATGTACTCAGTACAATCCGTTCCCAAACAGTCCGCTTGCCGCAGAAGCCGTCGCAAGTTTAAACAGTGTGACCGCGACCGTGGCGAGCCAAACGGGATGCGTTCTGGCTCCCGTCCATGCATGGTTCTCCGGGCAAGAAGCTAGGCTCATTGCGGGGTATCGAAGTGGCCGCATCGAAGATGCCCTGCGCGGAAACCCTGCAGTACACCCAAACAATCGCGGTCACCTCGTGATTGCTGAAAATCTAACCCCGTTGGTAGGGACCCGTTGGTAGGGACTGTCGATTAATTCGCACCGCTTACGCATCAGGGGACGCGTAAGGGAGCGTGAAATCGTCTGAAATCGCCTGAAATCGCCTGGAATCGCCTGGAATCGCCGGGGCTTACGTGTTATGGACGGGTTATCGTCCGTCGACATGTCCAGGGTTTTGCTCAGCAAATTTTGATAACGCGCCCTGTGCGCGTTATTTCCGATTGAGTCTAAAGTGCCGACAGGAAATAGCGTGCTGTGGAAGTGCTATCTTCGCACGTTGAGTCAATAGCGGCGTGAAAACGCGTTATTTTCATGCGTTGCAACGAATAACGCGCCATGAGCGCGTTATTTCCACTTGAACGTGTTTCGTGTAGGATGAATAACGCGTTTCGGGCTTGCTATCTGCGGCCCAATGTCCAACGGATCCAAAGCCAGAAGACGCGCTGGAATTTCACTGACCTGATTCAATCTATTTCCGTAACCGAATCGGCTCTGCAAGAATCTGTTTTGCCTCTGCGGGACTTAGTTTTCCAGCATCAACCATGTTATGGATGACAATCTGTTGTCGCTGTCTTGCGAGCGCGAGGTTCCGAAATGGATCGTAGACAGAAGGGGCATTGGGAAGGCCGGCAAGCATAGCGAGTTCCCCTGTATTACACTGGGCCGGCGTCCGGCCAAAGTACGTCTCTGCCGCATTGTACAATCCGTAGGCACCATGTCCGAAGTATATAACATTCGCGTACATGGCAAACGTCTCCGGTTTGGAAAAGGTATCGTAGATGCCAACGGCAACAACGAGTTGCTCTATTTTGCGCATCAGTGTTTTTTGATGATTAAGGAGCGTGTTGTCAGCAAGTTGTTGTGCAATCGTCGAACCCCCTTCGACGTACCCATCCTGCTCTACATCGACGATTACTGAACGAAGGATGCCCACGGGGTCAAACCCTGGGTCCCACGAAAACCTCCGGTCTTCGGTCGCGATGACAGCGTCGCGGTATGCGAGCGGTATCTCTGCATATGAGAGTGGGTGCACATGATGTGTCTCAATGCTTGCCTTGACACTTGCTTGCACCTTTTGGCGAATGGGGTACCAGTGATGAAATGTGTAGTTAGCGACAATAAAGAAGATGGTCGCAAGCAGGGCGAAGGCGAATAACCACTTCAGTATCCATTTGACCAAACGTGACACCAGCCGGAGCAGAAACCGCATTCCCTCTCCCCTCCCCATGCAACCTAGTGTAACAGATGAATCCGTCATTCATCCGACGCCTGCCCTCAACGAACAGCAACAGCAGACGGGGTTCACACGAAAAAGCAGAGCAACTCCGATACCCGTGCGTCGGATGGCTCTGCTCGGCGTGCATATTTGAACGGGACTGCAACTGACCCTTTCAGTTACGTTCCTGAATGAGGCTGATTCATACTCGGTACAAGTACAAACAGCAGCACAAAAATAATCAAAAACACAATCGCAAAGCGGGTCAATCCGTTCAATCCGTCCACCCCCAGGGGAATGCCTATATTGTAGGCTATGCCCTAATTGCGAGGATGTGTGCGGATTCAGCTCCGCTGCTCGACATGTATTGCGAACCGCTTAGTCAGGACTCTTCGGAAACGTTGTATAGACTTTGAACTGGGTCAGTTGTACCGAACGAGTGCTTTCCCTCCGCCTGGCTTGAATGGCTGCCAGGCCGTTTAGAATCAGCCAGCGCTCCGTCATGGTCAAGTCTCGCCAACGACCTGCTTTCACAATCATGTTATCGTCCCTTCCGTGGTAGACAAGCTTGGTCTAAACATATGCGATAAGACGCCGGATTAGACCCAAGCTACCAACCCACGGACGGCCTACAAGACGGCAAGTTTCGTCTTAGCTGCCAGCGTAGACGTAGTGCCCGCTTGAATTTTGCACGAGAATGGCACTCCTCATCTGAGCGGAGCCCCCGTCTGTCTGCGGAACGCTAAGGGTGACGTTGTATCCATCACTCTCTTTGGTGACACTCTTCACAGTCGCCTTAAACCAGTCATTGGTGTCTCCACTTGATTTCATGGGTTGAAACACGTATTGACCCTTGATGTCCTGTACATGGCTGAACATGACGTTAATCTGGCTCTGTGTCAGAAAGTCGAGATAGGCTTTTTCGAGTGTATCGAGATCGCTTTTGGAAGACGCCACAACGGCGTAGCTGGTCCCGTTGATGGTCTTTGTATCCATCGGTCCGAGCAATGACTTGCCCGTTACGAAATCGTCCATCGCCGCTTGTGCAGATGCGGTCACGGAAACATACTGCGCATTCATATTTGGAGCGGTTGCACTATTCGTACCGTTTGCAGCATTTGCACCTGCACTGCCTGTCGTCCCGTTGCTTCCGGTTGTACCCGTTGCCCCGCATCCAGTCACCAGTGCTACCAAGCTCAGTGCAGCTGCGCCCGCAATAATTGTGTTCTTCAAACTTCTTCCCCCCCAAGGTGCTTACAAGTCCACAGCAATTCTATTGTTCGGTCTGTGGTATGTCAATAAATAGGAGAAAAGAAGTAACATTCCAGCTTATCTTGAAACTCTAAATAGGCACACTAATCTGTGCTGTACGTCTCTTCTCTGTGCTGCACATCGTATTGCACGCTACTCATTCAAGATCAAGCAAAAAAGGGTTAATTTTTCGTTCCACCCCAATGGTGCTTGTCCCCATATGCCCTGGGTAGATGGTGACGTCATCTGACAACTCGAGCAGGCGCTTAAGACTTGTCGAGAGAACAGCAAAATTTCCACCGGGCAGGTCTGTTCGGCCTACACTTTGCGCAAACAAGGTATCGCCGGTGAACGCTACCGTCTCAGAAAGCAGACATACCCCTCCCGGCGAATGGCCAGGCGTATGCAAGACGTGAAAGGACAGGTCACCGCAGGTCAGTCCGTCTCCTTCCCCAAACGTGCCGTCCGGGTCAGAGAGAGGCGGGACATCCCTGCCGAGCCACTGTTTCACCGACTGATGCATTTCGCGCCACAGTGGGATGTCCTCTGCGTGTACGTACGCGGGGATGTTAAACGTCCGGCGCAGGACGTCGACGCCCATCACATGATCAAAGTGGGCGTGGGTAGCCCAGATTGCCTGAACTTGCAGGCCATGGCTGCCGATGTAATCGATGACGGGTTGCACGTCTGTATCACCGGGATCGATGATGACAGCGGAAGCTCCCCGACTATCAGCGTCCGCAAGGATGTAACAGTTTGACCGAAGCGGTGACAGTACAAACGTCTTGATAAGCAATTGAGTTCCACTCCTCTTGCAAACATCTGCCAGAAAAAGGTTCAGAAACGCTTCTCGCTGTCGAGCAAGATGGTAACGGGCCCGTCATTGACGAGATGCACATCCATCATCGCCCCAAACACGCCTGTTGCCACCTGTACACCGCAATCTCGCAAAGCAGCGTTAAACTCTTCATAGCGCTCGCTTGCCTCCGACGGTGGCGCAGCATCCATGTAATTCGGACGCCGCCCTTTGCGAACATCCCCGTAGAGTGTGAACTGTGAGATGGACAAGATGGCGCCGCCTACGGACAACACATCGTGATTCATCTTTCCTTCATCGTCTTCAAAAACACGCAAATGGACCAGTTTATCGGCAAGGTAGCGAACATCCTGAGTGGTATCTCCATTCTTGACACCGACGAGCACAACAAGGCCGTGGTCTATCTGCCCCACGGTCTCGCCACGCACAACCACCGACGCCGGGCCGCTGCGTTGAACAACGAGCCGCACCCCGTCACCCCCGATTGCAGTTATTGAATCACACGTCGTACGCTGTGAATATCCTTAATTCTCTTGAGTCGCTCAACAATGTTGCGCAGATGGTCGAGGTTGCGAATTCGAATCGTCAGGCTGACATGAGCTATCCGCTTTTGGTCAACCCGCCCTGTCACCGCCGTAATCTCTGTCTTCGTCTCGCCAACTGCATTCATCACTTCATTAATCAATCCATGCCTGTCGAGGCCTGTGATTTCCAGTTCAACCTGGTACGACAAGTCTGGTGCGCCGGCCCATTCGACTTCCATCATGCGACCATTATCATCCTGCAACGCCGTCGCGTTCGGACAGTCTGCGCGATGCACGGATACACCGCGACCACGTGTGACGAACCCCACGATGTCATCACCAGGAACAGGGTTACAGCACCTGGCAAACCGAATCAAAAGGTTGTCGATGCCGCGGACTCGTACGCCGCTCGATGATGGGTGCTTCTTGTCGCGTAAGTCGAGCGACACCGGATCGATGACCGTTGACGCTACATCACGGCGCATCCTGTCAACGAGACGGGTAACCACTTGCGCGGCGCTTAGCCCGCCGTATCCGACAGCCGCGTACATCTCATCTTCGCGAGAAAAATTGAACTTATGCAGGACATCGAGAAGCAGGGCTGGCGTCATCAGCTCTTTCGGGTCAAGTCTCTGACGGACAATTTCCTTCTCAATGAGTTCCTTGCCGCGGTCGACATTTTCCTCCCGCTGTTCCTTCTTGAACCACTGTCGAATCTTGCTTTTTGCCTGCGAAGACTGGACAATTTTCAACCAGTCACGACTCGGTCCGTAACTGTGTTTGGACGTGAGCACTTCAATGATGTCCCCAGTGCGCAGGCGATAGTCAAGTGGAACAATCTTTCCGTTAATCTTTGCACCGATACAGCGGTTTCCGACATCTGTGTGAATTTTGTAGGCAAAATCAATGGGCACGCTGCCAGCGGGTAAGCCGACCACATCGCCTTTTGGCGTAAAGACGAAGACTTCGTCGGAAAAGAGGTCAAGTTTCAGGGTCTCCATAAACTCTTGTGCGTCTTTGAAATCCTGTTGCCACTCAAGAACCTCTCGAAACCAGGCCAATTTTTGCGAGAATTTGCTGTCGGCCCGACCGCCGCCTTCTTTATAGACCCAATGCGCAGCGATGCCGTATTCTGCCGTCTGATGCATGTCCCAAGTTCGAATCTGAATTTCGAGCGGCTCGCCGCGCGGCCCGACCACCGTTGTGTGCAAGCTTTGGTACATGTTGTACTTCGGCATTGCAATGTAGTCCTTAAACCGCCCTGGCATGGGTTTCCACATGGTATGAATCACACCGAGCACGCCGTAACAGTCCTTGATGCTGTTGACGATGATGCGAACGGCGAAGAGGTCGTAAATCTCGTTAAACTCTTTTTGCTGTGTGACCATCTTGCGATAGATACTGTAAATGTGTTTTGCACGGCCGGTCACTTCAGCCTGAATCTCGAGTTCCTGACTTTTACTACGTATCAGATCCATCACGTCGTTGACGTAGCTCTCGCGTTCTTTGCGCTTTTGCGCCATCAAGTGCACAATACGGTAATACTGCTGCGGATTCAGGTAACGCAGCGCAGTGTCTTCAAGTTCCCATTTCACGGAATACATACCAAGGCGATGCGCCAGAGGAGCAAAAATTTCGAGTGTTTCTCTCGCGGTCTGTTGCTGTTTTTCCGGAGGCTGATAGCGGAGCGTGCGCATGTTGTGCAGTCTGTCCGCCAGTTTAATCAAGAGCACGCGAATGTCTTTTGCCATCGCCATAAACATCTTGCGCAGATTTTCTGCCTGTTGCTCCTCGGAGGAATCAAACTTGATGCGCTTGAGTTTGGTGACTCCATCGACCAGAGCTGCCACCTCAGCCCCAAACTGGCGCACAATTTCCTCGTCAGTGACCTTCGTATCTTCGACAACATCGTGCAACAGTGCCGCGGCCAAGGTCGTGGCGTCGAGCTGCAGTTCTGCCAGAATCATCGCGACTGCCACCGGATGCGTGATGTAGGGCTCGCCGGAACGCCGCAATTGACCTACGTGCGCGTTCTCTGCGTAGTCAAAGGCGCGACGTATAAACAGCGCGTCTTCTTTCTTTCCATAGGTCAAGTATTGTTCGACGACTTCGTCAATCGTTTTCACCGTTTGCAACGCCGACACCCCCTCTACCGCATCCAGCTTAGTATTGAACGAGTGTAAAGATATCCAGGTTTCCGAGCTTATTGCGGCCCGCAAGTTCTGACAACTCAATCAGAAACGCAGCACCGACCACATTGCCGCCGAGTTTCTGGACCAACTCAATGGTTGCACTCATCGTCCCACCTGTTGCCAGGAGGTCGTCTGCAACCACAATACGCTGACCAGTTGTGATGGCATCCTTGTGTATCTCGAGGACATCCGAACCGTACTCGAGTCCATACTGAACAGAGATGGTCTGTCCAGGCAATTTCCCTTTTTTGCGTACCGGAACAAAACCTGCTTCAAGCGCGAATGCAAGCGGTGCACCCACGACATAGCCTCGAGCTTCGGGCCCAACAATCAACTCTGCCTTCAAGTCGCGAGCAAAGTCGGCTAAGGTATTGATGGCCTGACGATAGGCCTCGCCATTTGCCAGAAGCGGCGTAATATCTCGAAACAGAATACCTGGTTGTGGAAAATCCGGAATTTCACGTATGAAAGTCTTCCAGTTCATGCCTTCGCCCCTCGTCTTCCCCTGTACGCTCACTGCCCCATTGCCGTTCGCTGTACGGCAGCTGCCCGTAAATGCGTCTGATAGACAATGGATTCTCTCAGGTCTTGCGTCTGTGCTTGTTCAACAACATGATATGCGCTCTCTTCTAAGTAAGCAAACCCTAAGTCGACAAACGTGTCGAAGATTGTCTGCACCGGGGTGAGCGCCTCCGCTTGGAAGGTTTGTCTGATATCGGAAGCGAGTAACTTTCGTCGCGCTTGCAACAGTCGATACACACGCGCAAAATCTTCCCGCAACACGGGTCTTGCAAGTACAAACGCGGACTCCACACGTAGTTGCGGCTGCTCCCGCCCCTGCCAAGTGTTGATTTCGAGGGCGACCACGGCACCAATACTCGTCCCCCGCTCCATTTGAAACGCCCACTCCGGCGGATTGAACCAGATTAAGCGACTGACGGCGCGCCCCTCACGCACGGTTAGCCGCAGGTGCTTCCCAGCACCCATCGCCGTCAAGTCGGTCACTTCAACCGGACCAACATAATACCGATACGGCGGGTAACCAGGTCCATAAGGCCCGAGGTTAGTCAGCCAGCGCGCCGTCTCGATTGTGGCTTCATGGAGCGGCAGGTAGTCGTCGGCTACGGGCAGCACACCATCAGTCATTGCCTGTTCATGGTCTATCGAAACAGAGGTCTTGTAATCCGTCATCCGAGCACAGACGGCAGCGCAAAACAAATCCAACTTGTCTCTCGAGACTCCGCATCCGAGCGCCGTGCTGTGCCCCCCGAAATGCTCGAGAAGATGGCTGCAGCCACTCACCGCATCGTAGAATGGCAATCCGTCCGGTGCCCGTCCGGAACCTCTCAGAAGCTCATTGCCGTCATCTGCAAAGACGATGGCAGGTCGATGATACGCATCAGACAATTTGGCCGCAACAATGCCAACAACACCAAGTGGCCACGGCCCGGCTACAACAATTACAGATGGAAGATTGTCTTCCCCGTACGTGTCCTCTACCCACTTCTCCGCCGCTGTCGTCGCTCTCGTTGTCTCACGGCGCCGGTCTGCATTTCTCTCCTCAACCTCGAGTGCGAAGCGAGCCGCACTTGTGACATCTTTGGCAAGCAGCAACAACAACGCAGTTTCTGCACTGTCCATGCGTCCTGCAGCATTGATGCGTGGTGTGATAGACCAGAGAATGGTCGTTTCGTTCAGTGTCGCTTGGTTGACTCCCGCCACGTCGCACAACGCCAACCATCCAGGTTGCGAAATTGTACGCAAGACCTCTATGCCCTCTCGCACAAGGCGGCGATTCTCGCCTTTCATCGGCATGATGTCTGCCAAGGCGCCGAGCGCTGCAAGACCGATGTGCCACTTTCTGAGCTCCTGCCCCGCGTAGGACTCAGAATCGAGCAGCGCGTTCGCCAATTTCCACGCTACGCCAGCCCCGGACAATACCGAGAGACCCGGGTCGTCGGCGCGCGTAAAATGCACCACCGCGTTGGCGTGCGGCGCTTCTTCGCCCGGTTCATGGTGATCCGTTATCACCACGTCCATGCCAAGTTCAGCCGCGTAGTCGACGGCGTCGTTTGCGCGAATGCCGTTGTCCACCGTGACAATCAGTCCGCATCCGCCGCTCTTTGCCCTATCTACCAGGTCCTGCGACAACCCATAGCCATCATCGACACGATGGGGAATGTAGCAGCGAAAGTCTGCGCCGAGGGCTTCGAAAGTCGTGGCGACAATCGCCGTGGCGGTGACACCATCAACATCGTAGTCGCCGATAACGCCGATTCTCTCTCCCGCTGTTACAGCTCTTTTGATGCGTTCTACGGCAGACTTCATGTCCCAAAACAAGGCAGGACTTGAATACGGAACTCGTTCCGGTTGCAACCAAAGTGGAATGTCGTCGACACCTACGCGGGTGCACAAAACACGCGCTACCCGACTTGGCAACCCGTACTCCAGAGCCACCTGACGTACGACTTCTGTATCAATTCCGGCGGTGCTCCATAGCAGCACTGACAACAGCCATCCACTCCCAACTAAATTTCTACCCTTTGCGGCGCGTCTGGTTTCGAAAATAGGGGTTGACGTGAACCAACACGTCAGCCACGCGAGGAAATTCCCGAATCATCCGGTCTTTAACGTCCGTTGCAATGTCATGTCCCTGTGCGACGGTCATATCCGCGTCAACACTAATCTCCACATCAACAATCACATACTGGCCGTGGTCTCTGGCCCGAAGGTCATCAATCCGCTTGACACCGTATATCTTCTCGAGAAACTGGTAGTATGGCTGCAGTTCCTTCGGTTCCGTCCTGTCCATCAGGATTTGCGTAGCCTCAGCTGCAATTTCAATCCCCAATTTCAAAATAAGCACAGCGACCAGTGCGCTTGACGCGGCATCGCCATATAACATCCACGCCACATGCAGTTGCTTCCCAGCAATTGACACACAAATCCCGACCAGGGCCGCGGCTGATGAAATCACGTCAGACCGATGGTCCATCGCCGAAGCCATCAGACTGCGGCTGTTCAGACGCTTGCCAAGACTTGCATTATATCGGTACAGCACCTCTTTGATGAGAATCGCCACACCCGCAGCGAACGCCGCTAATACGTCGGGTTGTTCTGCGGGGACAAAGAGTGCTTTAATCCCGCTTACCCCCACCTGAAACGCAGCCCCTATCAACAGGACCGACACGGCGGCAGAGGAGATAAGTTCCGCTTTACCATGCCCATAGGGATGTTCAGCGTCAGGCGGCCGTTGCGCAACCCGAAGACCTATCATGACCGCGACAGAGCCTACCAAGTCGGCAGCCGAATGGATTGCGTCCGCCACCAGAGCCCGACTGCCTCCCCAGATACCGATGACGCCCTTCCCTATCATCAGGACGATGTTTGCAATTAGGCTAATCCAGGCGGCGAGTCTTCCCTTTCGCTCTCCTTGGCCCTGAAATTCCACACCTGGCACCGCATGGCCTCCTTCAGCAACACCTATTCATAAGATTTTATGATACCGCATTCGCCAGGAGAAAGCACATCAGAGGACATCATTCGCTGTAGAGATGAGAAAGGCGCCCCCGAAGGAGCGCTTTCCGAGTTCAATACCGGTTCAGACGATTTCCGTAACAGAGTTCTTCGGCTTTTTCTTGAATTCACGTGCCTTCCAAACGACCCAAATCGGGCTTGCAATGAAGATGGAGCTGTATGCCCCGCTGACAAGGCCAATGATAAGGGCAAACGTGAACGTTCGAATCGACTGGCCGCCAAAGAAATAGAGGAGCAGTGCCGCAATTAACACCGTTAGGACGGTGTTGATAGAGCGCGTCATTGTCTGCCACAGGCTCTTGTTCACGAGTCGTTCCAGTTCGTCGAACGTGCGTGGCTTGGCAATTCGCTGGTTTTCCCGGATACGGTCAAAAATAACAATCGTATCGTTAATCGAGTAACCGACGATGGTCAGAATGGCCGCCACAAACGTCAGGTCAACCTCACGGCGCAGCAGCGCAAACACCGACATTACGATAAACGCGTCATGCAGCAAGGCGATAATTGCAGCGATAGCGAACCGGTATTCGAATCGAATCGACACGTAGATGACAATGAACAACGACGCGAGCAACACCGCATACACGGCCTTGTGCGAGGTTTGGGTTGCCACAATCGGATCGACCATCTGCGTTGTATTGCCCTGAGACTTCGGGAAGTACTTCTTCTCGAGCTGGTCGATGGTGGCCACTTGAGCCGGTGTTAATCGGCTGCCAAAACGCACGACAGCGGTGTTATTTGGCGATCCCGCTGTAGAACTCCCCAGTGTAACCGCATTCTGTCCAATCGGAAATCCGTTTTGCGTGAACATCTGTTCCACTTGACTGATGGTGACAGGCTGCCCCAAATCCATCTGCACACGACTGCCAGCCTTGAAGTCTGTCCCCAGGTTAAACCCGAAAAACGCAAAGGCCAGAATGCCGAGAACAGTGATGGTCCCGGAGAGCAGGAAGAACCAGCGGCGGTATTTGATGATATCAAACCACTGCCTCATTTCTGCACCACCCCTTTTCCAGCGCCAAACCACCAGGGGCGACTGATCAAGTTAGATTTGGTGAACAAGAGCAGCAAGACACGGCTGAGCAAAACCGCAGTGATGAGGCTAATGACGATACTGAGCATCAGGGAGATGGCGAATCCACGGATATCGCCCTGCCCGAACCAATACATCACGGCTCCTGCAATAAAGGTTGTGGCGTTTGAGTCGATGATGGTTCGCAATGCGCGTTTGTTCCCGGCAACCACACTCGATTGCAGGCTCTTGCCATTTCGCACCTCGTCCTTGATCCGCTCGTACGTGATGATGTTGGCATCAACCGCCATGCCCACACCAAGAATCAGTGCCGCCAGTCCCGACAGGGTAAGCACCACTTGCAATCCCGAGAATGTCAGCAGAACAAGATACAGATAGGCGACAAGCGCCAGGTCCGCAATGAGACCCGCCATGCGATATAGGCTCATCATGAACAGGAAGATGATGATGATGGCTGCCCCACCGGCCAACATCGTCGCTTTCAGCGACGACATGCCAAGTGACGGCCCCACATTCATGGAACTCACCAATTTTAACGGGTATGGAAGTGCCCCTGCGTTCAGTTCCTTGGCAAGCGCAATGCATTCGGCCGGTGTGTTCAGGGTCGGGCCGTAAATCTCAGACTGTCCAGTTGACATCACGGACTGAATCACAGGATTCGACAGCATGTTCCCGTTGAGAAAGATGTAGACGGGTTTCTGTAAGTATTGTTTGGTGATTTTTTGCCACAAGGCAGGATCCTTGAAGTCCAGCGTCACAACATTCCGGCCCGTTTGCGGGTCTTGTGTCCATGCAGAATTGCTCTTTAAGTCCTTACCGGAAGCAAGCAACGTCTTCGGGTCTGGTGTCCACGTGCCGTTCTTATTTTGTGTGGCTTGTCCGTACATCTTGAGGTCTGCCGTTGTACCGATGACCTTAGTGTACTGTTCCTGGTTAAAGCTTCCCGCCAGATCGACACGAATGAACTTTCCACCCTCCAGGTCAATTTGCGGTGATGATACACCCAAAGAGTTGACGCGCGTCTCGACGGCCTGGATGGCTGCATCGACACCGGACTTGGTGAGCGGATGATCCGGTGTTGCCTGAATCTCATACAAGAGGTCCATGCCGCCTTTGAGATCGAGACCAAGCGGAATACTTTTCCACAGGCGCGCGGATGTCCCTGCGGTCAGTCCGACAATGATAGCGGCAAAAACTATGAAGGCGAAAAACCTGCCCCACTTCCGTTTCGTCTTCTTCAAACTTCCAGTCTCCCAACCATTAAGTCTACCTTGTTAGCAAGGCACAAGGTCTCTCCCAGGCGAGTGTCGTCCGGGAGGTACCGTAAAACGCGGGATAGATGCTGAATCAACAAGGCTCATCCCACCATCTCACTATGTACTAGTATAATCAACGCGAAAATCGAGCGTCAAACTGTCGGTCCTGACAGGTCTGCATGCTTGTCCAGTGACTGACAGCGTCTAGGAATGGCAAGGTCATTGGATGGTCTCCGGATTAAGGCGAGAATACGTCTTCTTCCAAAGTTCCACGATATGCACGCATGGTCATCCAATTCATAAACTTACCAACCTGGAGCCCTAGGACCGCCGCAACCACATCGTGCAGTCGCCGTTGTCCCTTAAAGGAACTCATTGCACACTCCCAGATGTCTTTTTGCCCGACTTCCTCGTAACCGAGTAGGTGAAATTCCTCTGCCTTCACCTGACACAACTTTTGAATCTCCGCCGTGTAGCCTTCCCACGGCTCGATGACGTCTGTGTCCACGCTATCCTCCCCCATCCAAGTTGACGGTTGTCTACGAAGGTCAGCTTACCATTTGCTTCCCTCTGTGTCGATGCCTCGAAGGTCCGTCCATGCCTCGAAGGACTAACCTTCTGGCCTCCTGCATAGGTTGTAAAGACAAGCTCCGGAGGGACTGCCGATGCCGCAAAGATCCTTTTTCCATGGCGCAATGGTCTTGATTGCCGCCAGCCTTGTGACGCGCATTATGGGATTTGCATACCGCATTGTACTTACGCGCATGATTGGTGCCGCTGGAATTGGGTTGTTCCAAATGGTCTTTTCCGTCCTGAGCCTGATTCTGACGTTCGTTACCGCAGGACTGCCCGTGGCCATTTCAAAGCTTGTGGCAGAAGCCATCGTGCAGAACGACAGGGTACGGGTGGAACGCATCCTACGTGTCAGCGTCACGGTAATCTTATCGATGGCTGGAATATTCACAGTCCTGATGTGGTTCGGTCGACATCTCATCTTTCACTACTGGTTAACAGACCCTCGTGCCTATCCAACGTATATTTGCATGATCCCGATTGTCGCCGTAATTGCCGTCTCGAGTATCTACCGGGGATATTTTCAGGGCCTGCAGGACATGTCTCCGCCTGCCTGGGCTGCCATCTTAGAACAAACCGTGCGAATTGCCAGTGTCTGGGTCCTTGCTGCCTACTTTATTCACTACAGCATTGCGTATGCTGCGGCAGCTGCGATGGTCGGTATGGTGTTCGGGGAACTCGCGGGTCTTCTGTTTCTGGTCGTCCAACAACGATATCGCGGACGACTTGCGGTTGTCCTCGCCGGCGCACCTGCACGCAGTCTCGAATCTGTGCGCCAAACCCTACATTCGATTGTCGAAATTGCGGCACCTGTCACGCTCAACCGCCTCATCGGATCGCTCATCTTTGCCATCGAACCGGTTCTCGTGACGCGGTCTCTACTCAAAGCTGGAATCGGCACGGATGCAGCAACGGCCCTCTATGGACAATATGGTGGCATGGCAATCCCCTTGCTCGTGTTTCCGACCGTGTTTACGTCTTCGCTGGCGGTGAACCTGGTTCCGGCGGTCTCTGAGGCCATAGCAGACGACAAACGCAGCCGTGTGGATTCTCGTCTCAACCAAACGTTTATCGCCACCGCACTCGTGGGGTTGCCAGCGTCTGTCGTCCTGACCGTGTTTGCCGAACCACTCTGTCGTATTATTTTCGGTGAGTCCAGTGTCGGTCCCATCTTGGCAGCGATGGCGCCAGCTGGATTCCTCCTTTACCTCCAGGGTCCGTTAACTGGGGTCCTGCAAGGACTCAACCGTGCCGGCATGGTCACACTGAACTCATCCATTGGAGGCGTTTTGCGGCTCTTGTTCGTGGCTGTGCTCGCGTCTCGTCCGCATCTTGGGATTCTCGGCGTGGCGTATGCACTCACAATTTCCGTCTCCATTACGACCGGACTCCACATCTGGACCACATACCGCATGATTGGCTTTCCTGTGAACCTTGCCGACGTCGGTAAAATCCTTGTGGCCACAACCGTGGTTCTTGCCGTATTGACGATTCTCATCCCACATCCGACGACGGTCACGGCAGGACCTTTGACCGCTGCGATTTTCGGAGGAGTGATGGTGTATTTCGCCTTGCTCTGTGCCTTCGGTGTTCTCACTGTCGCGCGGGTGTCACGACTACCAAGAATCGGCTCACCGCTCGCTCGAGTGGTCAGTTGGATGCCCTTTGCGCACTAAGCCTTAACGTACTAATCCTTAACGTACTGGCCGGTTACGCACTGACCGTTGACGCACTACCGTGTTACCCACTGAACCTTAACGCACCAGCCGTTACGCACTGACCCTTGGCGCATTACCGTGTTACGTACTGGCCCTTGACGTACGGGCCCATTACGAGCCATGGCTAGTTCAGTGGCTCGCTCTTTTTCGACTCCCCTGGCGGAGTGTCGCGCGCGTCAATGAATATCTTTCCATCCATGTCGACGGCGGCATAAAACACCTCATCTAAACTCAGGTACCCGCGCCTCTGCATCTCCTCACACAACCAAGTCTCATCCTTCTTGATGGTCTGTAATGTCGACGGTACCGGGTCACCGTCGATAATGAGCGGCAGGGGCGGCTGCTCTTCTGCAACAGGCTGGCCTAGGTCCGCCGCCGACAGCGGACGCTTCTCCGCCTTTGGCAGTACACTGAGCTTCCCTGAGTTTTCGAGGATGGCAAACTCGACATCCGCCACGGTTGCGATGCCTTTTTCCCGCAGTTGTAACAAAAGATCACTCATCGAGTACCGCATTTTCCGCATCTGACCATCGCGAATCTGCCCATGCTCAATGAGGACGGCTGGTTCGCCCTCCACCCAGTGGCGAAAGCGATGGTTCTTGATTTGCAAAATTGCGACTCCGACCTGCAACAAAACGAGAATTCCGATGGAGATAAGCGACACATAGAGAGGAATCCGCGTGTCCTCCATGGGAAGTGTCGACAGTTCTGCAATCATCATGGAGACAACAAAATCAAACACCGACAGTTGTCCAATTTCTCGCTTACCCATGAGCCGAAGCGCAATCATGACGGCTATGTACAAGACGACAATTCGAAAACTAAATTGCCACCACGGAATGTGCAAAAGACTAACCCCCTGTTCGCGAGTTATTATGACCGCAAACTGAGGGCTTTAAAGGTTTCCCGGACCATTCACAATGTTTTTTTGCAGAGACAGCATAACTGCTCTGGAACTGTGTTCCGAATGTGCCTAGACGGAGGGCAGATCTGTCGCCTTTTGCGTGTTGATTTGGGAAAACAACTGGCCAACCTGTTCAAATAAAGTGCCAGGCTCCACCACGTCTTCGCAAACATCCATGCTCTTGCGCACACGCACAGACAAAAGGACCTTAGATGAGAAGTCAAAACGGTGACTCTGAATGGCCCGTTGCACGCGTTCGGAGATGGCGACGAGTTCATGCGTCGAAACGCCAGGTAACAGAATGAGGAACTCATCGCCACCAAAGCGACAAGCCAGTTCTTGCGACCGAAGGCAATCGCTGAGGATTCGACTTGCCTCCCGCAACACGTCGTCACCGACGTCGAAACCAAACGCTGAATTGATAAAAGCAAAGTTCTCCAAATCAATGCAAAGAATACCCCAGGTGCGTACACCTCTATCTACCTCTTCACGCACGCGAATGTTTAGGAAGTGATAGGTGTATAAGCCAGTCAACTTGTCGACAAACAGTTGGGTTTCAAACTCTGGCGCATACATGGCCACGCGATTACGGCCCCGTTCTTTCGCTCCCCAGTACATCGCCGAGTCAGCCTTCAGCAGCAAGTCACGGTCGTCCGCAGCATGCTCTGGATAACTTGCAATGCCACCACTAACGGTGATGCCTTGGAGACGGTACCCTTGAAATTCAACGACGTGTCGCAAGATGGCGAGCCGAATCGATTCGATTCGATGGTATGCAGCTTCCGCACCATCTGGCAAGACGACCGCAAACTCCTCTCCACCGTAGCGCGCCACAATGGCGTCCGGCCCCGCGAGTGAGCGGAGCAGCGCTGCGACTGAGCGCAGCACGGCGTCCCCTGCGAGGTGGCCATAGGTATCATTAAACTTCTTGAAATAATCTAAATCGAGAACAGCCAAAGAAAACCCTTGGCCAGAGTTTGGTGACTGCCGCATTCGACGGTCGAGTTCCTCGTACAAAAAACGGTAGTTGTAGAGTCCAGTCGCCCCATCATGCCACGACTGCTCTTGCAGTTGCTGATAAAGCTTGGCGTTCTCTATCAACACGCCAACTTGACCAGAGAGGACCTGAATGTACTCAGCGAATGCCCCAAACGCGTAGGGGCGCAGAGAGTGCAACACGATGGCTCCCTGTAGCTCTCCCCTCGTTTGCATTGGAAAGACCGCCATACTCAGGTACTTCCGTCCATCCATGCCGTTATCCCTTACACGAGGGTCCTTCTTCACATGCGGCACGTATCCCCAGGTGCCCGACTCAACAATCGACCAGATGACACCCCCATCCGCTTTGCGAATCCCTTGCAAGTCAAAATCCTGAGCGGCTACGGGAGGATAAATGATACTCGGAATCAAGGTGTCCCTTGCATCCGTCATGATGTAGACGCCAACCGAGTCCGCAAATGTCACTTTCGCCGCCGTTGTGGCCGCTTGCTCGCAAATGGTATCGATGTCGAACTCGCTCGTGAGGCGAAGTACGGCAGTATGTATGTCTCGTAACACGGTCATCCGGCGATACAGTCGCAACAATTGGCTCACCAGAGCGAGCGGCACCATCAGAAGCGGCGCCCAAAACCGAAATGAGTTCGTAGCCAGAATGAACAACAGAGCGAATGGGAGAGAGGCGAGAAAGTTGAGGCCGTCGTTGGAGATGAGCGCTGACAAATCCGAGCGTACAAAATCTCCGCGGACAGCAAGCACCGAGATGATAAACAGGTGGTTGACGAGCATGAAAGTAAGTCCGCCAAACAGTACGCCAGCGAGCAAGGTCCAATCGAGAACACCTTGCCAACTATGAGCTCCAGTGATGCCTTCATATACGAGACTCATGAAGAATGCACTTAAGCTGTACTGACCTGCATTAAACAGCCACGTCGACCATTTTCGGCGATTTCTTGTCACAAATGGTGTGATAAGTTCGGCTGCTGTCAGTACGCAGATGGCCGCATCCGGAGAATAGGCGACGGCGACACCGAGTGGCACAACAATAATCAGTGTTCCCTCGGCCTTCCCCATTGGCACTGGAACGGCTTCCAGGACGACGGCGAGCACAAGCAGAAACACAATCTCCCCAATTGGGAGTTGTATTAAGTGTGGGAGTTTCCAGACGGCAACAAGGACGCCAACGATGCCAATCGACCATTCCAAACCCGCGGACCGTACCGATGCGTTTGCTTCCAACCGACTCACCTGCTTCGCTCAATGACAGATTTACACAGATTCACCGAATAACCGATTGACGACAATTCACTGAATAACAGATTCAAACAAAAGTCGCTAAAATTTGCTTATTATTCTAACACACTATGTTTCATGAAAGAAGGACAACCCGAATAGTTATAGAGTAACCAGATTATGCAACCGAGAGTTTGAGAAGTTTGAGCGTGATTTTCGGAGGTGGTGTTACGTGACTGGTCCTGTTCGCGGTGCCATGTCTGTTGTACGCAGGGTACCCGTTCTCTACGGACTGACCTATGCTCTGTTCTGGGCAGTAATCGGTGCTGTCATCATTACACTGTGGGCCCACTTTGGCAGCATGACAAACCGCGGTGTAATGATAGGAGCCTATATCGTTCACTGCCTGGCTGTCCTCTTTGGCGCTATTGCTGGCAGCCGCGCCGCATCAGAGCGAGGGTGGTATTATGGCGGCATGACCGGACTCATCTATGCCCTCATTATGGTCGGCCTAAGTCTCTTGGTGTACAGTTCCTTCTCCTTTGACGCACAGGGGTTGTTCAGAGTCCTCATCATGGCCCTTATTGGCGCGTTTGGAGGAATTCTCGGTGCCGCCACACGCGGCGACTGAAATGAGTCAAAACGGTCCCGGAGGAGGTACTAATCTCCCGGGACCGATATTTGAGGTGCGGGTCAATTGGGTAGCCAATTCACACGCCATTTGATGTGTTGTTTTCGCTTTTCTACTTCACAACAGAACGCCCTATACTCAGGAGAGATTTCCATCCTTTGCAGCGTCGTCGGACTCATCCACTGCGGATGATGCGGGAGCTTCCTCAACCTCTGCAGGCGTAAAGTTTGCAGGCTGCACCACACGCAAAATCGCCCGCGGGTCGAGCTCCACTTCGACATCAGGTGCGATATTCACGTAAACCCGGTCGCCGGTTATCTCAACGACATCACCATAGATGCCCGATGTCGTCACAACTTTGGCGCCGGGACTGAGTTGATTCATCATTGCAGTTCGCTGTTTGGCCTGTCGGCGCTGCGGAAGAATCATCAACGCGTAAAAAACGGCCAAAACCACGACAATCAGTACTATATTACCCAAGATTACACTTCCTCTCCAACGTTTTTCTCATTATACCCGTAACGCTCATAAAATTCCTGCTTGTACGCAAGGAACCTCTTTTCCTCAATCGATTGACGAATTTTCTTCATGAGGTCCAGCATAAAGTACACGTTGTGATAACTCGTCAGACGAATGCCAAGCACCTCATCCGCTTTAATCAGATGTCGGATGTAAGCCCGTGAGAAGGTCTTGCAAACGCGGCAGTCACAATTCGGGTCGAGCGGCAAAAAGTCGTCACTGTACTGAGCGTTTTTCATCACTCGCTTGCCCTCTGATGTAAGTACCGTTCCGTTTCTCGCGATGCGTGTCGGCAGGACACAGTCAAACATGTCCACTCCCCGCTCCACACCCTCAAACAGGTCATCCGGCGATCCGACCCCCATCAAATACCGCGGCTTGTCCACAGGCAGCCACGGGGTGGTGTAGGCGAGAATGTCGTACATCAAAGGTTTTGGCTCACCGACACTCAGGCCGCCAATGGCGTAACCGGGAAAATCGAGATCGACAAGCCGCAAAGCTGCCTCTTTACGCAGGTCGAGGAACTCGCCGCCTTGGACAATGCCAAAAAGCCCTTGTTCGTCTGGTCGTCGGTGACTGGTTTTACACCGCTTGGCCCAATCGAGGGTCCGGCGAAGGGACGTCTCGACGTACTCCCGCGTCGCTGGATAAGGCGGACACTCATCAAACGCCATAATGATGTCTGCGCCGAGTGCGTTCTCGATGGCCATCACAGATTCCGGAGTGAAAGAATGTGAACTGCCATCCAAATGCGAGCGGAACGAAACGCCTTCATCTGTAATTTTTCGCAAATCTGCCAAACTGAATACTTGAAATCCGCCGCTGTCGGTAAGGACTGCACCGCCCCAATTCATGAAACCATGCAATCCGCCCGCACGGTCTATCAACTCTTCACCAGGGCGCAAGTGCAAGTGATACGTGTTTGACAGAATGATTCCGGCACCCATCTCTGCGAGTTCCCACGGTGCCATTGTCTTGACCGTCGCCTGCGTCCCCACCGGCATGAACACGGGTGTCTCGATGACGCCATGCGGCGTTTTCAGGCGTCCGCGTCTGGCGAGGCTGTGTTCATCACGACTCAGCAACTCAAATTGAATCGGTTGTGTCATCTGGCACGTCCCTCCTCCCCGTTATGAACATCGCATCGCCAAAACTGAAGAACCGGTAACGCTGTCGGACCGCCTCTGCATAGACGCGGCGTGTAAACTCCGTACCCATCAGCGCGCTCACTAACATCAGCAAAGTCGATTTGGGCAGATGAAAGTTCGTAAGCAACGCGTCAATCACCTGAAATCGGTAGCCAGGATAAATAAAAATGTCGGTATCTCCCGTTCCGGCCATCAGGACTCCGTTTTGGTGGGCACTCTCCAGCGTGCGCAGCGCGGTCGTCCCGACAGCAATCACACGACGCCCTTCTGCTTTCGCCTTGTTAATCGCATCCGCCACATCCGGTTCAACGAGATACGTCTCGGCATGCATGTGATGGTCTTCCACCCGCTGGGCCGTCACCGGACGAAACGTCCCAATACCGACGTGAAGCGTGACGAAGTATAACTCTACGCCAGCTTCACGGAGCTTCGCAAGCAAAGGTTCGGTAAAATGGAGGCCTGCTGTTGGAGCAGCTACAGAACCCTCAGGCTTGGCATACACCGTTTGATATCTATCCGCTTCCTTAAGCGGCTCATGTATGTACGGAGGCAACGGCATCTGTCCGATGCGATGTAAGAATTCCTCCATGGACGTCTCAATTTCAAAATGCACGGTTCGTAGCCCATCATCCCCGACACCCGTGACAATCGCCTTACCAACAGTCCCGGTGGATGTGTTGTCAGCAGGTACTGGTGCGCCCGTAGCGCTCGCGACAGACCGAGACAGGCCAGATGAGCCCCCTCTCGGGTCTGGTACGTCGGACGACTTCCCGTCAGACCCTGACATGCCTGTATTATCGGGGAACAAGACGACACTTCCCACTTTGAGACGCTTGGCAGGTTTCGCCATCGCTTCCCAGTCATACGGGCCAAGGCGCTTTGTCAACAAAAACTCGACGTTGGCTCCTGTATCCTGCTTGTATCCATAAAGGCGGGCAGGCAAGACCTTTGAGTTGTTGAAGACAAGCACGTCTCCGGGCCTCAGAAACTCCCCAATATCCCGAAACGAACGATGCGTCATGGTTTGCTGATTCGGGTCTGCAACGAGCAGCCTTGAAGCGTCGCGGTCTAGCAGCGGGTGCTGTGCGATGAGCTCGGGCGGCAGTTCGTAATCAAAATCGGCGACCAAAAGTGAATCGGATACCCTATCATCTGTCCTATCTGGTTCCTGACACAAATCAATCAACCCCACGAGCGTATTTCATGGTTTCTCTCAAAATCACGTAAGCCTCATTATACGACAAGAAAAGGGTCTGCGCCAAAAAGCGCCGACCCAAGCATGAATACCCGGCGAAGGAGACGTAAGCTAGTTATCTCCGCCGTTATCCCCCTGATTTGACTGTGACTGCCAGGGGCTTTCTTGTCCACCATTTGTCTGGTTCGATTGCCACTGACTATCCCCGTCAACTTTTAATGGAATCGTCAGCGTCTGATTCCCGAGATGAATGGTAATGCTGTTGTTCGATTGCCACTGCGAAGTTTGTTTTTTATCATGCCCATGGTTTGAACCATTACCAGATGTATTCCGTTGATTGACCCATCCGCCTTGCGACTTCTCTGGAATGCTCGTATCACCCTGACCCGTTGCGGCATTTTGCTCCATTGCGCTCGCAAAATTGCCAATCGGCGACGTCTGCCCAACCACCCGATTCTCACTGCCTTGACCCTTTTCAAAATTTTTGCCGCCGGCCTTGCCTTTCGAGGCAGTGTTTCCATGCTTCGATGCGTCCGCCTGACTGCTGAAGTTGCCTATGTGACCCGAGAGCGACCCCTCAAGCTTTCCGATACTGCTCGCCATGTTTCCAATTTCTCCAGGACCAGGCGGGTGTGTTCCCTGGTGACTCGCGGCGACACTTTTTCCAGGAGGGCTCGTGTTCTCAGCAGTACTCGACACCTGGTTTGACGTCGACGTTCCCGTCGAACCTTTGACTACAGTCGTCGTGACCGCGTTGGTGGAACCTGTCAACGATTCAAGCACCCGAGTGAGGTTTGCCGGAATATTTGACTGAATCTGCAGGGCTGCCTGTTTGGCGAGAGGATTCGACCACACCTGTACGATTTCGGCACCCTGAACATCCAAAATACCTGTTTTCTGGCCTTCCATTGCTGCGACCAACACTGACATTAACCGTCCGGGTGACACGTGCGCCTGATTGGCTGCCTGCCACACCGTTTGCGGCACGGCAACTGCAAATACAGATGGGTGCAGCAACTGAACCGACTGGTCAGCACGGATAGCATTTTGCACCGCCTGTTCTGCGGCAGCAGAAAGGTCAGTATTCGTAACGCCTTTTTGAATCGGAGAGACCGCAACCAGAATTCCCGACTGCGGTACCAAATAATGATGAGAATTTGCGTACGACAGAACCTGAGCCGTTGCCTGCGACAACGTCAGGCCAACGAGATCGACCGCGCTGACCAATGTTTTGCCATCGGCATCGGTTCCGAACGCTTTGTGCACTCGAAAGCTCTTGTCAATCTTTAGCGAGATGCTCGGGTTTACGTCCAGAGACACCCATGCATACGCCTCCGGCGGATGCATAAACCCGATATAGCCCCACACCCCTGCACCAATAACTACTGCTGCCGCCAGTCCGCTGGCCATGGAACGCCACTTGTGATTTGCTTGGCGCGACCTCCTTCCGGCAAAAGAAGCTAGTCCGCCCCCCATGCTCAGAAACCCTTCGCGCCAAGCAACCTCCATGCCCACTTCCATTTTCCCCGCCCGTGGGATGCGGCAGAAGTCGCCGTCTGGTGTCAGTACGACTGCTTTTCTCTCTTCTAGTTCCAGCACGATACCCCGGCGCTTCATAACCGCACCTCCTTTCTTACCGGACATACTTTGTTACTTGACATAACTCTGTAGGTACTGATAATCGCCGCATAACAAAACAACAATAGCGATAATATATTTTCTCTGTCGCTCAAGTGTCTTGCGGGAAACCGAAACCCGCTCTTCTAGATCTTTGAGAGGCAGCGATTTCTTTCGGTACACAAAGTCTCTGAGCTCTGTGTCCTCGGCAATGACTCTCGCCACGTCCATAGCATTCGCGCGCGCATCAACGTGTTTGGGGGCCAATTCCACGAGGTCGCCGAAGCGAAGGCCGAATTGTGACAGCTCCTGCGCATATTCGTCAATCTCGTACTTACGGTCGTGCTGTTCGACAACTCTAGCATGTGCGGATACAGCAGATTCAATCTCTGCGTAATTGACCACGTTATCCTCATCATCTTGCAAATCAAATTCAGACCACAACGAAACAGCCTGGTTTGGCTGGTGCGACCGAAAATAGTCAATCAATCTCCGACGTATGACCGTTTCGGCGAAATTTAGGAAACTGGCATTTTTACTCGCATCGAAGCGGTCAAGCGCTTCATTCATGGCCAACAAGGCGATACTGAACTCGTCGTCGTGCTCCCGATGGATGTAACGCTTTGCTGTCTGCGATGCGACACGCAAAATGAACGGCGTGTACGCCTCAAGCAACTCAGAACGAGCCTCTGTATCGCCGGTCTGTGCCCGTTCCACCAAGGCATCGAGTTGCACGTGCGCCGCGGTATTTCTCCGTCTGGCGAAAAACCTCTGCACTCGATCCACCTCGTTTCATAGGTATTCGCGACCGGTCGTGCGTATTGTGAGGGTTTATTACGGCGCGGTATGGAATTTATTTTCTCTGGTTAACCATATGCTGGACTATCCGTCTTCACGATGATTCGCTAACGACTGTCTAATCCAGGATTGTCAAGGATTTCAAGGATTTCAGCGATTTCAAGGATTTTCATCTGGCAGAAAATCGAGCGTTCGACCCGGAATCGGCAACCCCAAATGTCGATAGGTGCGTTCTGTGGCCATTCGTCCCCGAGGCGTACGCTGAATCAAACCCATTTGAATCAAGTATGGCTCGTACACGTCTTCAATCGTTCCCGACTCTTCGCCAACCGCGGCAGCAAGTGTGTCAAGGCCCACTGGGCCGCCTGCGAATTTCTCCACAATCGCCGCCAGAACTTTGTAATCCAGTTCATCAAGTCCAAGTTCATCGACATGCAATTTCGACAGTGCAAACTGAGCTGTCTGTAATCGGATGATGGAAGCTTGCTCCACCTGTGCAAAATCTCGTACCCGCTTGAGCAGGCGATTGGCAATTCTCGGCGTACCGCGCGAGCGCCTCGCGATTTCAAGCGCTGCATCAGCATCAACGGGCATGCCGAGAATATCCGCCGTCCGTTTTACAATCTTCGTTAACTCTTCTGGTTTGTAATAGTCGAGATGGGAGATGACCCCGAATCGATCTCTTAGCGGTGCAGACAGCAGCCCCGCTCTGGTCGTTGCCCCAATAAGTGTAAACGGCGGTACATCGAGCCGTACCGTCTGGGCATGAGGACCCTTCCCAATGATGATGTCAATCGAAAAATCCTCCATCGCCGGATACAGGACTTCCTCGACTGGCCGTGATAGTCGGTGAATCTCGTCGATAAACAGGACATCGCCCGGTTGAAGGTTAGTTACAAGTGCAGCCAAATCACCAGGGCGCTCAATCGCAGGTCCAGATGTCTGTCGTAATTGTACCCCAAGTTCATTGGCAATGATCATGGAGAGTGAAGTTTTCCCGAGCCCAGGTGGGCCATACAAGAGCACATGGTCGAGGGCCTCCTGGCGCTCCTTTGCAGCCTGTATAAAGACTTTCAGGTTCTGTTTGACAGCCTCTTGACCAATGTAATCCTCAAGAAACCGTGGACGAATAGACTCCATAGAAGCATCGTCGAGACTGAAATCTGCTGAAACAACCCTGTCTGTCATGAGCGCAAAGCACCCCCCTTTTATTGCACGTCAGCGCAGGTCGGGCTTAAACATGGCAATCCACTTATGCGGACGTCCGTGCAATCTGACGAAACATGGTACCCCCGTCACGGCACCAACTGCTGCAGCGCCGCCCGTACGACTTCGGTCACTGTTTCATAACGGCCCTTTTCTAAAACCTGTCGGACCTTTTCTACGGAAAACTTGTCCGGATATCCGAGAGCAACGAGAGCCGCCGTGGCATCATCTTCAAGCGGATGGCGCTTGCCTATTGTCTGCCGCAGCGGCTTTGCAACGGCTTCGCCAAGCGACTCCCATTCCAACTTGGTCACTTTTTCTTTCAATTCGACAATTAAACGTTGCCCCGTTTTCTTGCCAATCCCCGGTAGTTTGCAGAGAGCATCCAGGTCCTCATCCTGAATGGCCGCAGCCAACTCAGGGACGGATACACTTGACAGCATCTGCAGTGCACCTTTTGGCCCAATCCCGGAGACGCCGATTAAAAGCTCGAACCAGTCGCGCAGCGATTCCGATTCAAAGCCAAAGAGGAGTGCTGCGTCTTCGCGAACGTGGTGATAAGTATACACGAACGTTTCCGATCCGGTCGATAACACCTTCGCATGTGGCTCCGTAATGAACACGCGGTATCCTACGCCGCTCACATCCATATCAGCATATGTAGCGGTAACTTTTGCCACACTACCGCGCAAAAAGACAATCACGGTTTAACCCCTCTTCCATATCGGATGACACGACGAGGTCCATCGGATGTCCGACTCTGTGACAGCACTTTTCGCCTTGATGCATTGGCATGCGTGATTGCGATTGCTAACGCATCTGCCGTGTCATCTGGTTCGGGCCGTTCCGAGAGCTTGAGGAGAATCCTGACCATGTCCTGAACTTGTGTTTTGGTCGCCTTGCCGTACCCGGTTACAGCCAGCTTCACTTGCATTGGCGTGTACTCAGCGTATTCTAGTCCTGATTCGACACCGCCGAGGATGGCAACTCCCCGCGCCTGTCCGACGACAAAGGCGGTCGTCACATTTTTATAGAAAAATAGCTGTTCAACGACCATTATCTCTGGCGTGTGTTTCTTTATGATACTGGTGATTTCATGATATAGAAATTGAAGCCGCTTCATCGTCGACCACTCTGGTGGTGTTTCCAAACAGCCATAATCTACAGGGAGTATATCAGTCCCCTCGAGATCCACAACACCGTAACCAAGTCTCGCGAGACCCGGGTCAATGCCAAGAATGCGATATGCGCACATAAAAATCCTCCCCGTGCACTATTCGCCACAGGGAGGTTATTCTCCTACCTCAGTTCCGTTCAGTGGAAGAACGCGTGTCACTTCACTACACAGGACTCGCGCTGGCAACTACACAGGACTCGCGCTGGCAGACTGTTGGTGAGGTGACAATTGTCGTACGTAGACTGGCATTTGCAAAAACCATGTTAAGGTGCCATCAAATTGCCACGTCGGATGTTCTCCGACGAAAGTATTCTCAGCGTCGTCTTTCACACCGCGGACTTCTGAATGGCTTCTGCCGTCCGGATATAGGGTCAAAAACACAGCCTGCCGAAAGCCGCCCGAGTGACTCGTCAGCGCAGGTGTCGCTTCGACTTGGCCAAAGTCTGTCACAGCAGGTGTGTCAGCGAAAGCCGTGGTATGCGGCTGAATCAAGGCTAGTGAGGCAAAAACACCGAACACCATCCTGACGATTGCTCTTTTGACCACGGACTTCCGCAACTTTGTGCGAAATCCACCATACGCTCTCATAGCACTCACCTCGAATTGATTCTGAGGCTAGCTTGCCGCATGTGGCCTGAAATATGCGGAAACGTGATCATCATTTACGTTGTGACGAACAAATTTGGGATCGTCTATGATCGTCTATGATCGTCTATGATCGTCTATGATCGTCTATGATCGTCTATGATCGTCTATGATCGTCTATGAACGTCTATGAACGTCTATGAACGTCTATGAACGTCTATGATCGTCTATGATGGTCTATGTACGAGCCGGCGGCACCAGATGGCCTATGCCTCGCCTACTCCTCCACAGGTTCAAAGTTTGCATACACGCTCTGCACGTCATCGTACGCCTCAAGTGCATCCACCAAATCAAGCACCTGGTCCAGCGTCTCGCCTTCAACAGGAATGGTATTCTGCGGTTCATAGGTAATCTCTGCATCTGCCAAGGTGAGTCCGCTTTCCTCCAAGTGGTCTCTGACTGCCGCAAGCTGCTCAGGCGCCGTGGTAACAACGTACTGGTCTTCAGTCTCCTTGATGTCGTCGGCTCCTGCATCAAGCACAAGCAACATCAAATCATCGAAGGAAAGGCTGGTGGTTGCCTTGTCGATGCTTATTTCCCCGATGCGACGAAACATCCATGCAACACACCCTGATTCTCCGAGATTGCCGCCTCGCTTTGCGAAGATGTGCCGCACGTCCGCTGCAGTGCGATTGCGATTATCTGTCACAACTTCCATCATTACCGCTGTACCAGCGGGTCCATATCCCTCGTACAGCAGCTCTTCGTAGTGGTGACCTTCAAGTGTCCCCGTCGCCTTCGCAATGGTTCGCGTGATACTGTCAGCCGGAAGGTTGCTCTGTCTTGCACGTTCAAGCGCTGTCTTCAAGCGAAAATTCGTATCTGGATTGCCGCCGCCTTCTTTGGCTGCAAGGTAAATATCCTTGGAAAGTTTTGTGAACAACTGCCCACGAACGGAGTCCTGTTTTCCTTTTCGGCGTTGGATATTATGCCATTTGGAATGTCCCGACATCGTGATCCCCCCATTAAGTGTTTCCATTTCAACCCGAAAGTGTTCCATTTCAATTTCAACTCGGCTTCAAGTTCAATTTCAACTCGGCTTCATGCTGCTTGTACTTCAACCCCGCCTCTTGCACACCTGCTCGTCTCCCCACCTGCATACCTGCTGGGCAGAAGCCAAAGCTCCAGAAAGAACATGCCTCCAGAACCTGTCTCCGGTCGAGCCTCCGACCAAGTCGCCAGAACACGGCTTCAGCCGAGCGTCCGACCAAGTCGCCAGAACATGGCTCCAGCCGAACTTCCGACCAAGTCGCCAGAACATGACTCCAGCCGAACTTCCGACAAAGTCGCCAGAACATGGCTCCAGCCGAAGCCGGCGGTGTTCTAATCTCTAGCATCCAGAACATGACTGTCAAAATCTACAGTTCGTTCACGCAAAGGCTCAGGATGGAAGTATGTATCCATGCAAGGTGAGGACATCGCCGAGAATGGGTCGTACCTGGACATTAAACAATGGTAAATCGAGCTGCGCAGCCGAAACCACGCAATCTGAGTAAGATAGCCTTTCTCAGTATACTTTTGTGTTGAAAAAAGTAAAAGCCACCAGCGTCGGTGGCTTCAGATTTTGCCCAGGTTTGAGCGCTAACGCTTCAGGAGCGCGCTATTTCTTCCCCGTCACCGAGGTCACAGTGGAAATAACGCGCTGCGAGAGACTGTGATTAACTCGTAGGTGCTTACGCACCGTGGGTGCGTAAGGGTTCGTCGGAGTGGCCGGCTGAGCACTGCTTGCGCACCGTGGGTGCGTAAGGGAGCACCAAAATCGGCAAAACAGGCGTTTCTTACGCACTGTGGGTGCGTAAGGGTTCGTCGGAGTACCTGGCTGAGCACTGCTTGCGCACCGTGGGTGCGTAAGGGACCACCGGATCAGTTGGCTGACCGCCGCTTACGCACTGTGGGTGCGTAAGGGACCGCCAGATCGGTTGGCTGAGCACTGCTTACGCACTGTGGGTGCGTAAGGGACCGCCGGATCGGTTGGCTGAGCACTGCTTACGCACTGTGGGTGCGTAAGGGAGCACCAAAATCGGCAAAACAGGCGTTGCTTACACACTGTGGGTGCGTAAGGGTTCATCGGAGTGGCTGGCTGACCGCCGCTTGCGCACCGTGGGTGCGTAAGGGACCACCGGATCAGTTGGCTGGGTACTGCTTAGGCATGGTGGATGAAAAAGTGTCGTGCTAGTGACCTGTCGAGTTAATCGACAGTCTCTGCGAGCGCGTTATCACCTGACATGCCTGGAATAGCGCTACGTGAACGCGCTATTGCCCGCACGTTGCCCAGGTTTTAACGCTAACGCTTCAGGAACACGCTATTTCTTGCTCGTCACCGAGGTCAAAGTGGAAATAACGCGCTGCGAGCGCGTTATCACCTTATATGTCTGGAATAGCGCTACGTGAACGCGCTATTGCCCGCACGTTGCCCAGGTTTTAACGCTAACGCTTCAAGAGCGCGCTATTTCTTGCCCGTCACCGAGGTCAAGGTGGAAATAACGCGCTCCGAGCGCGTTATCACCTGACATGTCTGGAATAGCGCTACGTGAACGCGCTATTTCCCGCACGTTGCCCAGGTTTGAGCGCTAACGTTTCAGGAGCGCGCTATTTCTTGCCCGACACCGAGGTCAAGGTGGAAATAACGCGCTGCGAGCGCGTTATCACCTGACATGTCTGGAATAGCGCTACGTGAACGCGCTATTGCCCGCACGTTGCCCAGGTTTGAGCGCTAACGCTTCAGGAGCGCGCTATTTCTTGCCCGACACCGAGGTCACAGTGGAAATAACGCGCTCTGAGCGCGTTATCACCTTATATGTCTGGAATAGCGCTACGTGAACGCGCTATTGCCCGCACGTTGCCCAGGTTTGAGCGCTAACGCTTCAAGAACACGCTATTTCTTCCCCGTCACCGAGGTCAAAGTGGAAATAACGCGCTGCGAGCGCGTTATCACCTGACATGCCTGGAATAGCGCTACGTGAACGCGCTATTGCCCGCACGTTGCCCAGGTTTGAGCGCTAACGCTTCAGGAGCGCGCTATTCCCCATTTGCGCTTTCCGTCCACTTGGCCCGCGTCCACTCACAGTCCAGCGCACGTTGCAACTGCGGAAAGTCCATCGGGAATCCGCCCTGCGCCCAGTCACTAACCGCCCGCGCCAAAGTGTCCGGGAACCTGAGCAGGTGCCACAACCTGGTACGTTCAGGTTGCGAAAGGTTTGTCGATTCAGCGTAATAGTGGGCCATGTCCATCCATTCCGATCCGCTCACAACCCCTAACGCCAAAGCGTGATTGCACACTTGTGCGACGTCACCAAGGGGATCGTCCGGGGCAGCGAGATCGAAATCGATGAGGGCCACAGAGTGACCGTCCCATAGCATGTTGTGCGGTGCCAAATCGCGGTGGCACCAACACCGACGCATCACCGACCTACCTAACTCCGGGAATGGCGACACGGCAGAAAGAGCAGCATCCACCCCGGCGAATACTATGTCAAAAAGGGGGCGCGCGGCTGGAACTGCTGCTATCAGCCGCGGCCACATGCTTCTCAGCAACGCGTGTTTCCTGTGCAACCGCTCTGCTAAGAGTGACGGCAGGGGATACTCAACGGGACTGCTCGGCATGCCTTGAGTCAATGCTTCGCCGACGGGCGTGGCGAGGTGCATGGCGGAAATCGTCGATAGCGCCTCAAGTCGTTCAGTACGCTCTGCCAGGTCCACATGCTTGCCGTTCAACCAGGGTTGCAGATACCCGACCTTCCCGTTTCCATCTGTCCCGATTCCCACGTTAAGTCCGACCGTCCCGTTTGCGACGGAATGAGAAACAGTACACGTCAACCTTCCGCTCTTGGTGGGAATCGGACCCGCTGCATGAATTCCACGCGATTTCAAGTATGCCACGACCCCTGCCACTGCGCTGAATCTCGCGAGCGCTCCAGGACTCTGTAGTCTTTTCCAGATGTAGCGCTCACCAGTTTTGCTAATCACGCCGAGTACAGATCGTAGTTGTTGAAACTCTAGGACTTCAACGTCGTAGTTTTGCTCGATGAGCGTTTGCAGTTCTGCCCTTCACGATTCCGGCTCCGGTCCTCCATTCTCCTCACCAAGATAAACGGAAATCTCACTCGTGGGGTTCTGCGGCACGGCAAACTTGTAATACTTTTCTGCTGCGGCAGCGAAGTCCTTGCCGCGCCAATCGCCGTTTCCATCCGGGTCGCCCCCGCCCCAGTCTGAGCTGTCTTCCCAGGTATCCGCTGAATACATCTCTCCGTCCCAACGAAACGGGTTGTGCTGGTGCGGGCCATACGGCTCAGTCCATTGGGATGCGTAGCCTGGGCCCGCCGGGGCGTAACCCTGACCTGGGGCGTATGGTGGCTGCGTCGGGTCGGGCGCTTGACCTGGCGCGTATGGCGGCTGCATCGGATCATACGCTTGACCTGGGGCGTATGGCGGCTGCATCGGATCATACGCTTGACCTGGGGCGTATGGCGGCTGCATCGAGTGGTACGCTTGACCTGGGGCGTATGGCGGCGGCTGCATCGGATCATATGCTTGACCCGGCGCGTATGGCGGCTGCTGCATCGGGTCGTACGCTTGACCCGGCGCGTATGGCGGCTGATGTGTCGTGTCTGCTTGGGCTCCTGCTGCAGGCCCATGCGCCTCGTCCGGTGCGGCTGAAGGGGCGGGATAAGGCATAGCGCCGCCGGGACCCATATGATGGGGTTGCTGCTGAGCCGGACTCATGCCGCCTGTTTTCACGCTCCCTGTATGCGCAGAATGGACAGGTGCATGACTCGCCCAACTGGGTAGTTGGGACGACGGGACCATTCCAGGAACGTATAGGAGATCGCCCGGTCGGAGTGGACGATTTGCCAGACCAGGATTCATTTGCAGTAGGTGTTGCATTTGAACCTTGTACTTTTGTTGGATGGTGTACCATGTCTCTCCCGGCTGAACCGCGTGCGGCCACACAAATCCGAAAAACGGCGGCATTTTGCTCGATGCGCCCGGTTGTGCAGGGGGAACAGTGCCGGCGGCACCAGGTTCCGCGGGCATAGCGGCACCAGGCTGAGAACCTGTGTGCATCGGATCGTACATGTCTGTGCCTGCCGGGCCGGATGCCGGGTCAGTTGAGGACACACCAGGGGCCGTCGATCCGGTAGCGTACTCCATGCCATGTCCGGCTGCCCCATGTCCGGCTGCCCCATGTCCGACCGTGCCATGGCCGGAAGCGCCCGGTACGGCCATCGCTCCAGTTGCTTTCCCTGTCGACATGGTACCTCCAGTGCCTAGGGCGTCGGATGGCGCGACAGGGGTTGCTTGAGGATGTACAGAACCAATCGTTCCCTTTCCATGTCCAGTCCCCTTCGTCAACTCGGGGATGATTATGACGGTGCCAGGTTTCAGTTGATTGGGATTTCGAACCTGCGGGTTCGAAGCCATCAACAGCTTCGGTCGAATCCCGTTCGCTTCTGCGATACTCCACATGGTATCTCCTTCGCGAACTACGTATTTCTTCATCACGGAACCTCCTCGTCTGACCACAATCATTGACCAGAACTAGCGCATTACCTTCGCTCTTTCCCACTTGCAAGCCTGTTGAGGTCAAAAGGCTCTAGGCCGTTATCCCTGCCAGTATATGCAGGAGCCCAGAGAGTGCTTTTACCACAACAAAATTGGGCGGCCATCACGGCCGCCCAGCAGATAAACACTTGTCTATGTTGGTTAGGGTGCAATACCACATCAATAGAGACGAATGGCACCACCGTGGATTTACAGCTCGAATGCCCCAACCATACTCTGTAACTCCTGCGCCAAAGCCGCCAAAGCATGGGCAGATGCGGCAATCTCCTCAACCGTCGCAAGACTCTCTTCTGTACTTGCAGCATTCTCTTCAGATCCAGCGGCGACCTGTTCCATGTACCCCGTCACCGATTCAACGGATTGAAGGGTCGCTTTGAGCAGATGGGTCTGCTCCTCGACACTCGCCAAAATGCCCTTGGTGACCGGAATGACTACGTCCACCGAGGAACGAATGGCCACAAACGCAGCACTCGTGTCTTTTGTCACTTTACGACCTGCAGACACGGCTTCCACACCTGACTGCATCGACTGCGTCGCCTGTTCCGTCAACAAATGGTTCTCTTTGACGATGGCTTCAATTTCCTCTGTCGCCCGTCGGCTTTGTTCTGCGAGTTTCCGGACTTCTTGAGCGACGACTGCGAACCCTCGACCTGCATCGCCGGCGCGCGCCGCTTCAATCGCAGCATTGAGCGCAAGCAGGTTTGTTTGTCCGGCAATTGAGCGAATCGTAGTCGAGATTCGTGCAATCTGGTTTGACGACGCCTCGACTTCAAGCAGCCTGTCGCGGGTCGTGATTGTCAGGGCTTCAATCTGCCCCATCATGTTTTCCGACTCGTCGAGCAGACGGTGTCCTTCATGGGTTCGCGTTGAAACTTCAGAGACAGCAGCTGCAACTTCATCCACCCGAGACTTTACGTTATCGCCTTGAATATTCACAGCATCAAGGGATTGGGCCATGTCGAGTAATGATGTACGTGCACGTTCGCTAATCGCAGCAAACTCGCCCGCTGTTTCTGCAATTGTGCCCACAGCATGAGCCGTTTCATCAGTCGAGGCTGTCAACTGCTGGGCACTTGCGGCGACTGACTCAGATGTGTTCGCGACCTTGCCCACCAACTCCGAAATTGTATCGAGCAGGCGATTGGTTGCTTCCGCAAGTAACTGAACTTCATCCCGACTCTTGACACCAGTGATGCGTCGGCGCAAATCGCCGCCCTGGGAAGCGATGTCTTCGAGAATCCTCCGCACCTGATTGATGTTCGCTGGGGTTTTAAACGTGGCTGGAACGCCAACAAGGATAGAAACGAGAATGGCGAGCAGCGCAACAATCACAATCAGAATCTCTGTCAACATCACTGTCGACTGCAAACTCTTTGAAGCCTGATTTGCTGATGCCTCACTGCCTGCAATGATGTTATCAATGTCATTGCGTGCGTTTCTTATCATCGCCGGTCCTGTGCCGTTCGCCTCCAAATTGGCTGCCTGGTTGCCCTCGCCGATGTTTCTCATATTCATAAGTTTGTCGGCATAGGCCATCCAATTTTGCACGAGCGGGACGGCGGCATTCAGGTCACTTAACTCTTTTTTGTCTGTAAGGATTTTGCGGAGATTGGCAACGTCGCCAGGGTACGTCTTTTTAACATTGTCGTATGCGGTCTGACCACTGTCATTTCCCGTTACGAGATAGCCCCGCATTTGAATCTCCAGGTTTTGGATGTCCTGCTGAACCTTATTTGCAGCTTGCACTATCAACATGTCGTGATTGGCAAGTTGATTGACTTCACCCTGCAGTACCTGTAACCGCCAAATGGACAACCCCGACAGGATAAGTAACAGAATGAGAACTGCTGCAAACGCTCCGCCTACTTTAATCCGGATGGAAACAAAATCAGCATTGCCCCAGCGAAACGAAATTCTTCGACCGGTGCCTACTTGTGCTGCAGAGGGCTCCACGTTGTCCTCCACGGCTGCTTGTTGATTCGTGTGGGTCTCATCAGCCACCAGCTTGCCACCTTCCCTAACCATTTGGATATATTACGACCAAGAGGTACATTCGACCTCATTCGTCATTTTCCTGTATCGTTCGACTATTTTTTGTCATTCGGTGGAGGCAGCACAGGGAGGGCTCCTGTGCCAAAGTAGGTACTTGGAATCTCACCGCTTAGAACGACGTAGGCGAGGGGAACGCTGGTGTGAATTTCTACTGGCTTGGTGACCATAGGTGCAACAGCCTGAACCTGTGCCGTGACGTCGAGATACAGAGCATGAACGCTCTGGTTGATACCGAGGGACTTGACATCCATGCGAATAGAGGAGTGCGCGGAGCCAATCATGCGGATTTTCACTGGGAACTCAGGGGTAAAAACACTCAGCAACGGGCCGCCAAATGTTTGACTGATGGGCAGCGAGAAGGTCTCGGTCGACAGGGCTCGAAGACTCTCCTCGCACCCACGGGCTGCTGCGGACTGCACAATACTCACCGTGTGGAAATCGAACGTTGCCAATCGAATATTACCGGATACGTCCGTTTCAACGTGAAGAATCTTTCCATCGTCAGGTGAGTTGGCGACAGCCATTTGTAGCGCATCGGTAACAGCTTCCGTTGCAGTACGCCTAGCCATGCTCACAGCAACCGCTGCAATCGACGGACGGACCCTCACATCGACAACAAACAGGAAGGCGCTCAAAAGGGTGAGCAGCAGGCCCGAAAGCCGCCACCACCTTGGAATGTACTTCCAAGGAGAGGGAATCCGAGAAGGAGGCATGTCCGTTTGCTGCCTTTTCCTACCGGAGTAACGGGAGGGCTTTCTGCCCCTTGATGGTTTTGGTCGGAATGTCTGTGACACGATTGACCCCTCCCAGCGAATGCTCTCTACACAACTATATGAGCCCTTGAGGGAGGCTAGTCCCGTTGCGTCTCTTGCACAAAGTCGTACACGGAAGCACGGCAAATGGACAATGCAGTGGTGTTCTCTGCTATAATCAGTGCGAATGAGAGGAGTGACCGACATGGCCGACCGCTCCACCCCCTCCTCACGCCAGAAAAAGCGGAAGGAAAAGGCGGACAAAAAGCGAGCCAAGGCAGAAGCGCGACGCGGCCGCGTCGTATTGCGTATCATTGGCTACACGTTTTTAGTGATTGGAGGCATCATTGTCCTTGGTATTGGTGCCGGTGTTGGATATGGCACCGCCCTACTGAAGGGTCTTCCAACGGTGACAGCCGCTACATTCATCAACAACAGCGCCCCAACCGTTATCTATGACAGGACCGGCAAGGTCATCGGACAGTTTGCGGCAGATGGTGACCGGCAGCCGATTTCATCCATCGACCAGGTATCACCGAATCTCGTTCAGGCGTTCGTTGCTGCCGAGGATAAAACCTTCTATCAAAATATCGGCATCAACCCACTCGCCATGGGACGAGCGTTTGTCCAGGACCTGATGCATCACCAGATTCAAAGCGGTGCCAGTACCATCACACAGGAAACAGTGAAACTTGCTGTTTTTCCGGACCAGCAGCGGACGCTCAAGCGAAAGGTCCAAGAGATTGCCCTGGCCATTGAGGTCAATCGCATTCTGTCGAAAGACGAAATTATGACGGACTACATGAACTGGTTGTATATGGGGCGCATGGGGAGTCAAGACGTGTACGGGGTGAAAACGGCGTCGAACATCCTGTTTCATAAGGACCCAAAGGACCTGAACTTATCCGAAGCTGCTTTTTTAGCGGCAATCCCAAACAACCCGTCGTTATTCTCGCCGTATCAGTATCCGAAAAATACAGTGAAGCGCCAGCGTTTGATTTTGCAGCACATGCTCGCGAATGGAACGATAACACAGACGCAATACGATTCAGCCGTCTCGTTTGATATTTTAAAGGACGTCCACCAACCTGCAAAAACAACGTTACCGTACCCGTACTTAATGAATGATGATGTTCGGCCCCTCGTGGCGAAATACTTAGTCAGCCAAGGATTGTATACCACCGTCGCACAAGCCGAAGATGCTCTTCCTACGGCAGGGTACAAAGTTTATACAACGATTGACTTGAATATGCAAAACGACGTCAACGGTGTCCTCCAGAACAATAAACTCTTTGGAAACACCACAAGAACGGTCAAAATCAATGGCAAAGTCTTAAAAGACAGTAACGGGAAACCCGTCCAGGACCTATATGAAGCAGGCGTGACCCTGATTGATAATCAAACAGGCGGCATTTTGGCGATTGGCGGTGGACGAGACTATTACAAGGATTACTACGACCACTCCAACCTGCCCCGTCAACCAGGTTCCTCCATTAAACCATTGCTTGACTACGGCCCCGCCGTCCAGCTGGGAAAGGTGACCGCGGCGACTCCAATTATGGACGGACCCATTACGCTCCCTTCAGGCAGCGGTCAGCCTTGGAAGCCAACCGATGACGAGCCGTATTGGCACGGTATCGTGAGTGCACGGCAAGCCTTATACCAATCACTGAACGTCCCGGCGATTAAAGTCCTGCAGTACATCACACCGCAGGTGGGCGGACAGTATCTTGAAAAGATGGGCATCACCACAAACTCAAAAACCATTGATGGGCTGCCGACGCTCGCGGCTTCCGACTTGCAAGAACTTCCTTCCGCAATCGGCGGTCTGGCCAACGGGCTTACGGTGCAGCAAATGACCAGCGCTTACACAACGTTTCCGAACCAAGGCGTATGGCGCCAGTCATATTTGATATCGCACATCTCAGATCATCAGGGCAATACGGTCTACCAGTCACATCCGACACAGACAACGGTCTTTTCGTCCCAGACCGCGTACGTTATCGACAGTATGCTCCGCGACGTCGTGACTCAGCCAACCGGAACAGCTTATGCCATTGGCACGTCTTTCCCAAATAATTACTACATCTATGGTAAGACGGGTACGACAGACCAACAGCGGGACGGGTGGTTCGTCGGGTATACGCAAAAATACACGATGGGCATCTGGATGGGCTATAACCACCATGAACAAATCGAGGTTTACCCCGTCAATTGGTACAACCTCAAGTTCAGTCTTTGGAGTAAAATTATGGCCCCTATCTTTAAGGAGTCCCCGCCAACAACCCCGATTCAGGAGCCTCCTGGAATCGTACAATTGGCGGTCTGCAAAGATTCAGGCGAACTCCCGTCTACCCTTTGCAAGCAACAAGGTGATGTATATAACGAGGTCTTTGCTCAAGGCACTGAACCGACACAGACAGACAATGTCCATGTGACAGCACTCTATACAGTTGTGAACGGCAAAAAATACCTTGCGACAACAAACACGCCGCCAGGTGAAGTAAAGCAAGGAATCTTCATCGATCCGTCAAAAATCCAGCTCAGCCAGCCTTGGCCGTTACCAGCTGGTGTTGTCACATCCGACAGTGGTACCTACGTGCCAACGCAGCCGGATCCGCGGGGGGGCACAGTGCTTCAAGCACCAAGTTCAACACCAATGCCAACACTGTCTGCCCCAACGAACGTACAGGCAACCGTTGACGCAAACGGCGCAGTGAACCTGCTCTGGGATCCGGTGAATACCGCCACTAGCTACACCATTTGGCGGGCCAGTGCACCAAATGGTCCTTACGTGAACATCGCAGGGCCAATTCCAGACACGGCCTACACAGACAAGAACTTGCCGCCATCGGCGTCTGTGCTTTACTACCAGATTTACGCAGCATCGGATTCAACGATTTCACCGCCGTCGCAGCCGATTGCAGTACAGGTTGGTGCCGGGACGGGACCGACGACCGGCAACAGCGTCGGAAACACGACCGTCTCTCCGCCAACACCGCCGGTTACGGGTCACAAGAGCAAGAAATCGAAGTCTGGGTCGACATCAGGTACAGGCGGACTTCCGGAATTGCTGTGGCCGAGTATTGATGAACGGTCGCGAACCAATTGAAGGCAACGCGGCAACGAGGCATCTGAGACCATGAGGGTAACTGAGGGCAACGCCGCAACTGAGACCAATTGATGCGTTGAGACCCATGGAGCCCCAGCAAACCCAGGCATGAAAAAAGAGAATGCTGCCTGACAGAAGAACTCTCTGTCAGGCAGCATTCTGATTTAACAGGGTTTGTTTGGCACGGTTTTCTGTCCCCGGTGGCGGTCTTATTCCAGGGTAACGAGCGTGGCCCCGTCTCCGCCCTCACCTGGGCCACCCCGAACCCATTCCTTCACCTGTGCATGGCGGCTCAGGTAGCGACGGACTCCGTCGCGAAGTGCGCCGGTGCCCTTGCCGTGGACAATCGTCACTCTCGAGAGTCCATTCATCACAGCGTCATCGATGTACTTGTCGATACGAACAATCGCTTCGTCCACCGTCTCGCCGCGAATGTCGAGCTGCAGAGACATTTGGCTCGGTAACCCCCGTTTCACGGACCTGCTGCCCGCCTGCGCAGTCGCTCGGTTGCTGCCCTCCGCATTTTGCAACAGCTCAACTTCCGACTGTTTCACTTTCATCTTCAACAGCCCGAGGCTGACCGTGAGGGTTTCGCCATCGTCACTCAACTCGACAACCTCGCCTTTTTGTCCGAGCGACCCTACGCGCACGATAGCGCCTGCCTTAATCTGCTCTTTTTGTCGGACCTTTTTGACAATCCGTTCGACCTCACGCGGCAAGGCAGATTCGAGCCCCTTGCGGAGTTCAACCAGCTCATGATCCTTAACCTGCCCACTGTTGTCGCGACGGTTTCGCAGCTCGCGGATGATGCGCTCTGATTCCTGTTGTGCCCGTTCTACAATCGTTCTTGCTTCCACCACGGCGCGGTGCCGCAATTTGTCGGCCTCGGCGCGAAACTCCGAGTCTTTCCGTTCGAGTTCCTCTTCTAATGCCTTTACGTTCTTTCGCGCAACATCCGCTTCTTGATGCAAACGCTCAGTCTCAGTTTGGGCTTTCTCCATGCTCTGAATGAGCGCATCAATGCGGGCATCATCTGTACGCACGTAGGAACGCGCTTGGTCAATGACGGAAGCGCGAAGTCCCAATCTCTGTGCAATGGCAAGCGCGTTGGAACGCCCTGGCACGCCAAGCCGGAGGCGATACGTAGGCTGAAGCGTCTCGACATCAAACTCCATACTGGCATTGATTGCTGCGCTGTCGTTCATGGCATATACTTTCAGTTCCGCATAGTGAGTCGTTGCAACGACCTTTGTCCCAAGCGCCTTCAAGTGGTCAAGAATCGCCATCGAAAGTGCGGCACCTTCTGCTGGATCCGTTCCGGCGCCCAGTTCGTCGAGTAACACGAGACTGTCCATCGTGACGTCTTGGAACATCCGCACAATGTTACGAAGATGGGATGAGAACGTCGACAGGCTTTGTTCGATGCTCTGCTCGTCTCCGATATCAGCGAATATGTTGTCACACCAACCGATATCGCACGATTGCCGGGATGGCAAGAATGCGCCGGACATTGCAAGTAAAGTTAAAATGCCGACGGTCTTTAAAGTCACGGTTTTGCCGCCGGTGTTCGGTCCTGTGATAATGAGCATTTGGTGATTATCGCCGAGTGACAAGTCAATCGGAACCGCTTGCCCTTTCGGAATCAGGGGATGGCGTGCGTGTCTGAGTATCCAGACACCATCTTCGCGTAGAACCGGGCGTTCGCAGCTTTCCCTTCGTGCCCAAGCCGCTTTTGCAAACCACTTGTCGACTTCGCCGAGAGCCTCGACGTTTTGACCGAGTTCCTGGGCCACTTCTGCGACCATTCCGGACAGTTTTTGCAAGATGCGCTCAATTTCGCGCTCCTCTTCAACAAGCAGTCCACGAACACGGGCTCCGGACTCCACAACGTTCTGTGGTTCGACAAAAACAGTCGCCCCCGATGCGGACACATCGTGGACAATTCCTGGGACTTGGTTTTTATACTCGAGGCGAACCGGCAAGCAGAGATTGCTGCCACGCATGGCAATCACCGGATCCTGAAGATACCGCGCATGAGATCTCAGCATTTGCTCCAATTGCTGGCGCATTCGTGATTCGAGTTGGCGGCGTTGATTGCGCAAGCGGGCTAGGTCTGGACTTGCGTGGTCCCACAGCGTACCGTCTTCGGCCACCGCCTTGCGGATCTCCTCTTCCGTCTTGCGTGCGTCAAACAACTGCAAAGCTGTTTCCCGAAGGCGTGGAACATCAAGCTGCTCTAGGTCCACTTGGAGAGCCAGCCGGACGCGCCTGCCACCTTGGATAAAATCGACCACCCGGTTTAGCTCATCTGTACCGAGTACGCCGCCAATCTCCGCTTTTCGGAGTGCAGGGCGAATGTCAGTAATCCCGCCAAACGGTAACTGTCCAAACCGATACAGCATCTGCAGCGCCTCGTCTACAGCTGCCAATTCGTCCTCAGCCTCTTCCTTCATCACGTATGGCAACATTGCATCAATGCGCGCCTTTCCGAGGCTGCATGCAGCAAGATCACGTATCTGCGATTTTACTTTTGCGTATTCGAGTGTGTCTAATGTCCTCTGGTCCATGGAGAATCCTGCTTTCACGATATAATGAGGGACTGCTGCGAACGTGCGCTTCTATAGAAGTGCACTGCAAAAGAAGTGCACTGCAAAATCCGTTGCCTTTTTAACAGATGATGGACTTCTGCAAAGTGGTAAATTTGGAACCGGAAATCTCAATCATTGTACCACATAGCGGTTTTCGTTCTGGGCATATTACGCCTGAGCAAGCAGAAAGGAAGGTGCCAACATGAACCTGATTGGAACGATTGTTCGATTTATCGTGTCGGCGTTAGTCCTGATGTTTGTCGGCTTTCTTGTTCCCGGATTCGGCGTCATGAACTTCTGGTCTGCACTGCTCGCAGCTGTAGTCATCGCGCTTTTAGGGTGGGCCATCGAAGCCCTGTTTGGTCGTCGAGTCTCCCCATACGGGCGCGGTATTGTCGGCTTTATCTCTGGTGCAGTCGTTATCTATCTTGCGCAGCTCGTCGTGCCTGGGATGCGCGTAACGGTGCTCGGTGCGCTGCTGGCATCGCTGGTCATCGGCATCATCGATTTGTTTGTTCCAACGGAGATGCGGGGACGGCAGCGATAGCCATTTCCCTTTTTGCGGCAAGCATCATACAAAGAAGAGGACGCGCGCCTTCAAGCGATGGCCGCGTCCTCATCTGTTTCATAGCTGGTCCTACGGGGTTTTGTTCTGTCCTGACTGTGACGGTACATGGAGCCAGGGGTGGTTTGCGTCCAGCCACTGAACAATCGCGGAGCCTGACAGTTCCGACTGTAGCCTGTCATTATTAATGTAATGGGCTACAAGTGTCGCCACATAAACAAACACGATGGAAATGACCAGGCCTGCAATCAAACCAGCCAAGCGATTCACTGTTGACAGGACAGGCAAGCTGAATAACGCATCAATTAACCCCGCTGCATAGCGCAATAGGAGGAAAGCAACGAGAAACAAGACCGTAAACGACACGGCGCCAGACAGGTTCCCGAGCACCAGACTAAAAACGCCTGTCGATGGTGGCATCCACGAAACCCCATGCAACATGTTGTCCACAACCGGGGTCAAATACGGGCGCAACCAGAGGGCAACGAAATACGCAATGACTGCACCAAAGAGACGAGTAATCTGCCGAAATATCCCCAGTCGGTAGCCATTCCACCCGCCGAGTGCCACGATGGCAACAATAATTAAGTCAACAATATTCACGGCCTCTTACACTCCTCCGGAGCTCTGCGAGGGCCCTCGTGTTATCCTCGTCTGTTCGTCAAGCAGTTGCATGACATCATCGTACTTTCCTTGCAGCTCCTGATACGCTTCCCGGAGCCGAATAAACTCATCTGCAAAATTGACCGCAGTTAAAACCGCAATTCTTCTTTCGTCGAGACGGGGGTTGGCAGAGGCGATTTGGTGCATCAGGCCGTCGACAGCCCGTGCCACAGCACGCAGATGCATCTCTGAAGCTTGGCCGCGGAGCGTATATTCCATACCGCCAATCGAGACCCGAGTTTTCTGTGTTGAATCATCTGCCATCGCTTGCCGCCCTCCTATACTGTTTGCTACTTCTAGAGACAATGGGTGAATTCCTGCACTTGGCGCGCGACTTTGCAGGCAAAGTCCAGCCTTGTTGCATCAGCCTATGCCGCAGGTACGCTGGTTCGCCTGCAAGTCCAGTCAAATCTTCGTCAAGCGCGGAGCGCCGCTTCAAAGTCGTTTTTCCAGCGGGCAAGCACTTTCTCCTCGAGCGCACTTACTTCTTCATCGGTCAACGTCCGGTCTGGAGCGCGGTACACAAAGGAGAACGCAATACTCTGATGCCCCTGTGCTATTCCCTTTCCCTGGTAGACATCGAATACCTCGAGTGACTCAAGCAGGTTCGCCAACTCGCCACTCGCGGCCACCTCGTCTCGCGCAGCCTGCAGCATGTCGGCAGCAGCCACACCCTGCCGCACCACGACAGAAAGGTCCCGCAGGGAAGCTGGGAAGCGTGGCAAAGACCTCACATGGAAACGGAGATGGAGCAGAGACTCAATGTCATCCAAGTTAAACTCCGCGTAAATGGCGCCAGGTACTTCCATCTTCTCAGCTGTATCTGGGTATAATTGTCCCACATGACCAATCACCGTGTCACCCACTTTGACAACTGCACTGCGCAGAGGATGCAGATAGGGAATCTCTGCACGCGTGAATACCGCGGTTGAAAGCAATCCAAACGACTCAAGCCACGACTCAATGCAGCCTTTGGCATCGTAAAAATCAAACGCACGCGCGCGTTCTCCAATCGTCGCGGGACGTAAACCAAACCAGAGTCCCGCCCACATCGTGGTCTCTCGCGGCTGTTCGGTCATTGGCAGAGAAAGTGGATGGTAGACACGTGCAATCTCAAACACCTGACCACCGCCGTTGCCATGTGCCAAGTTATAGGCACCAATCTGGGCGAGACTCGGGAGCAAATGCGTCCGCATCACGGTTCGTTCGTCAGACAGCGGCATGGCAAGCGGAATCATGTCTCGAAGCGGAGAATCATCAGGCAGCCGCATGGCGTGTAGCTTCGACGGATGGGTAAATGCGTACGTAAACACTTCTGACATGCCTGTCTCAATCAAGACGTGCCTTGTCAAGCGATGAATCCTGTGACGCAGGCTTTGCGTTCCTGTCGTCGTTGGTCCCGTTGGAAGTGTCGATGGAATCTGGTCATAGCCGACAAGTCTTGCCACTTCTTCCACCAAATCCGCATCCCGTGTGATATCCGGACGTCGGCTAGGGACATTCACGACCCAGGATCCACCTTCTTTGGAGATGGTAAATCCAAGTCGAGCGAAGACCTTCGCCATTGCCTCGTCGTCTATTTCAGCGCCGAGCAGTTCCCGGCACCTTTCCGGAGAGAATTCAACAGCAACACCACTGCCCGCTTCAGCATTTGACTGTGACGCACTCACTGCATCGCCAACTACAGTGGCGCCGCAAAGTTCTGCGTAAAGCTCAGTCGCCCGGTTGAGTGCCGCCCTGATGGCCACGACGTCGATGCCTTTTTCGAACCGCTGCTGAGCTTCAGAGCGGAGCCCAAGTCGTTGCCCAGTCCGTCGGACTGAGGGCGCATCAAATGCAGCCGATTCGAGAATGACTCGGTGCGTCTTTGGAGTAACTTCTGTGTTCTCCCCACCCATGACACCAGCGAGACCAATGGCTCTATCGGGATCCGCGATGACAATCATGTCGGGGTTTAGTGCCCGTTCTTCCCCGTCGAGTGTGATGAGCATCTCCCCGGACCTGGCCTGACGGACAACAATGTGCTGTTGATGAACCTCATCCAAATCAAATGCATGCAATGGTTGACCCCACTCAAGCATCACGTAGTTGGTGACGTCAACAATCGCGCTGATGGGCCGAACCCCCATGCTGAGTAACCGCATCTGCATCCACAGCGGCGATGGGCCATCCGACAAATCTGACAACACCTGGGCATCATAGCGACTGCACCGATCCGTTTCAATACTCACCTGCACAGGCGAATCTTGCCCGGTCTTTGTACGCTCAGGCAGTGAAAAAGTCAGCTCTCGTTCGTACAGTGCAGCAATTTCATACGCTAGTCCGCGAATGGACAGACAGTCGCTGCGATTTGGCGTCAGGTCGATGTCGAGGATGGTGTCATCCAACTGCAACAACTTCACCACATCTGCTCCAATTGGCGCACTCTCAGGAAGGATGTACAGACCCTCCGTTTGCTCCTTTGGCAGCAACTTGGTTTCCAGACCGATTTCTTTGGCTGAGCAAAGCATTCCTTGTGATTCAACACCGCGGAGCTTTGCCTTACCAATCTTTCCTCCTGGCAGCATCGCACCGACCACCGCGGTCGGTACGTGCTGGCCAGCCGCCACATTTGGCGCGCCGCAGACAATCGTCAACAACTCGTCTTGCCCCACGTTCACCTGACAAACGTGCAGACGGTCAGCATTTGGGTGTTGGTCGCAAGTGACAACTTCACCCACGATAACTCCGGAAATGGTGTCAACACGGGGAATCACGCCATCCACAGTGAGTCCGCCTTGTGTTAATCTCTCGCCGAGTTCAGTCGGTGACACACCCTGCAGGTCGACGACTTCACTGAGCCACTGATACGATACTTTCATCCCGATAACCTCCTAATTGTTGTTCACTATGGTTTGGACTGTGCCATTAGCCCAATGCTCGTGTGAATTGACCCAACAATCGAAGGTCATTCTGATACAACTGGCGAATGTCCTCGATTCCATATTTCAACATGGCAATGCGTTCCGGACCCATGCCAAACGCAAACCCGCTAAAGACCTTGCTGTCATATCCGGCCCAGTCAAGCACGTTCGGGTGCACCATACCCGCACCAAGGATCTCTATCCATCCGGTGTCCTTGCACACGCGACACCCGTTGCCGCCGCAGTTGACACACAACACATCCACTTCCGCACTCGGTTCGGTGAACGGAAAGAAACTCGGGCGCAACCGGACCGCTTGGTTTGGACCAAACACTGCCTTTGCAAACTGCTCAAGTACGCCTTTCAGGTCACTCATGCGAATGCCTTTGTCAACCACCAATCCTTCAATCTGTGTGAAGGCATGGGAATGCGTCGCATCGTCCTCGTCACGCCGATAAACGCGGCCAGGGACAATCACCTTCACCGGGGCGTTTGGACGCATCCGCTCCATCGTTCGGACCTGCATTGGTGAAGTATGCGTACGTAACAAGAGGGTATCCGTAATGTAAAACGTATCTTGCATATCTCTCGCGGGGTGGTCCTTTGGCAGGTTAAGGCGTTCAAAATTGTACTCATCTGTCTCGACTTCTGGGCCTTCAGCAATTTCAAACCCCATCCCGAGAAAGACATCCTCTATCTCTTCAATGATGCGTGTGATAGGGTGCATCGCCCCCCGCTGTGCTGCGCGGCCAGGCAACGTTACATCAATTTGTTCCGCTTCGAACTGAGCTTGCTGCGCTTCACCGAGCAACTGACTTTGACGCTCGTCAAAGGCCGTCTGTAACTGTGTCCGGACTGTGTTCAGAAGATTTCCAACCAACGGACGCTCGTCAGCATTTAGTTGCCCCATTTGGCGCGATACCTGCGTCAACTTGCTTTTCTTCCCAAGATATTCAACGCGCCATTCTTCAACGGATCGAATATCCGACAATCCCGCAAGGGCCCCTCTTGCCTCTGACTGAAGCTCCTCCAACTCACGCTCAATGTCCTTTACGCTCATGTCCCTTCCTCCATTCTGGTCATCCGCTCTGACTCTCAAGTCTCGCTTGTGCTAAGAACTGTCCGTCCCCGTCTTGGCAAACAAAAAAGCAACCCATCCCCAAAGGGACGAATTGCTCGCGGTACCACCCTTATTGACAAGTCACAACACTCTGCAGCTTCTGTTTGGCTGCATCGGCGCTGTGGAGACCTTGTCCACCTCATACTGGAACGTAACGGATTCCTTCCGATGTGTCCTAATCGAAGTGTCGCTCCTCGCGAACCCTTTCAGACACACAACTCTCGGGTGAACTTCACCGACGTGCCACGGGGCTTGCTCGCAGTCTATGGCAAGGCCTCCCTGCACCGGGTTGACGTCAGATACTCTCCCAATCATCGTCAATGACCGTATCAAGTTGTGCATAGTATAGCGAAAGTGCGAGCCCTTATGCAACTCCAGCGACTTCGCCGCTCATTGCGGCTTTCGGGACAGAAGTCTCACGAGCAGGGCTCTGCAGTCTGCGGAGAGCCCCAGTCGCCTGACTACCGTCTCATCGAGGGCCGAGTCACCAGTGCCCGAACTCCAATATTAATCACAAGCACAATCACCAGCAGCACAAACGCAGCACTATAAGCCAGTGCGTGTGATGCGTCATAAGGCATGTTGATATACGTCCAGACAATGTAAGTCAAGTACCCTAATTGATGATGCGTAAGCTGCCATGTCGGATTCAGTGAAGACCAACCAGCAGTGTACAAGAGTGGCGCAGTCTCTCCCATACCAATGGCGATGGCCATCAATATGCCCGTTGCCATCCCGCCAGCAGCCGGCCTCCAAATCACCTTGTAAATCGCCTGAAAACGTGTCATGCCAAGCCCCCACGCAGCTTCGCGCAACGACAGCGGGACTTGAGTCAAACTGGCTTCGGTGTTGCGCAGGATATAGGGCAACATAATGATGGTTAAAGCAATACCACCGGCGAGCGGTGAAAAGCCCCATCCCCACTGCAGGACCATCAGCAAATATCCAAAATAGCCGATAACAATCGACGGGACGCCAGAGAGCACTTCTGTGAGAAAACGAATCGTTTTCGCAGCTCTCGCCTGGGCAAACTCGGCCGTGTAGACCCCGCCCAAAATCCCCAGCGGTGCCGCGACGACGATAGAGATGACAATCAACTCCAGTGTCCCCAGGATAGCATTCTCCAGACCCCCGGCTTCGCCTGAAGTGACCGTCCAGAGCATGTCCCAGCGGAACGACTGAATACCTCTTACGACGACAGTTCCAATCATGTCAATCAAACTAAACAACACCAGGGCCGTCGCCAGCCACCCGAGCGTCCAGCCAACGACAGACCCGAACTTACGGCGTTTACGTCGCAGGGCCATTACATCGTCACCCCCACTCTCATACGACGCCGTGAACGCGTGCGATTGACAAGCCAACGAGCTGCAAAGTTCGTTATCAGGGTCAGAGCCATCAAGATGAGAGCCAGTTCAGCGAGCGCATGCACAGCCATTTGCGAAGCATCGGTCAGAGCACTATCAAGCTGATCGGCGATGACAGCGGCCATCGAAGAAATTGGGCTGTAGAGGTTATGGGGCAGCAAGTTCATTGCACTGCCGCTCACCATCAAAACAGCCATCGTCTCGCCCATGGCGCGTCCCCACCCGAGTGCAACTGCGCCGACAAAACCGTCCCTGATAGATGGAACGCATATGTACCGAACAACTTCCCAGGACGTCATGCCCAGTCCAGTGCCGCCCTCACGATAGAGGATGGGCACTTGCATCAGCAGGTCGCGCGTTGTTGCCGTAATAATGGGTACAACCATGATTGCGAGAACCAAGCCGCTTGACAAAAGTCCGAGTCCAGTGCCAACAGGACCACGTAGATACGGGATAGCGGGGCCAAGGTGTGACAGCCACACTGCCAGGTTGTCTCTCACCCACGGAGCCAATGTGACGACGCCCCAGAGACCAATTACAACGCTTGGGATTCCCGCCAACAGTTCTACGAGGACGGACAGTATCCACTGCAATACACCGCGTACGCGGTATGCAAGAATGACAGCGGTGAATAAGGACACAGGAATAGCAATCAGAATTGCAATGACCGAGGAAGCCACAGTCCCAACAATAAACGGCAGAGCGCCGTAAGACGCACCTGCTGCTGCAGTGACGCCATTCTTCGTCTGCAAGGCACCATACAGGTTACCCATGTTCCACTGGATACCAACCAAAAAATGCCAGCCATTGAATCTCATGCTCGGAACGGATTGGACAAGCACGATCACAGCAATTACCACCAAAAACAGGACAGGGCTACTGGCGGCAACGCCAGTAGCCAAACGAAACACCCTGTCTGCATTTTTGGAGGCTGAACTTACCTTACGCACAAATTATCAGCTCCTGTGTGCAGCAATTCACTCGTTTCATCATATCATTCTTTCAGGCTCAACCGCCAATTTGGTTGATTTGAGCCTGGCTCTTCGGTGCCACTGAAGAAGGAAGCGGCAAGAAGTGAACCGGCGTCATGTACTGCGAACTGTCGCCGCCTTTCGGGTCGATAGCCCAGGTGAGGAATTTCTTCAAGGCGCTGGCCGTCCCTGCAGACTGTTGTTTGTTGATGATAGCGTACTCGAAGTTAATGATTGGGTACGAATTTGCACCTGGTGCATAAATCAGTGAAATGCGCTCGTCGGTAGGCACCTGACTGACCATGGAGCTCGCAGCTGCCTGGATGTTCTGTTGCGTCGGAAGGACAAAGTTTCCTGCCTTGTTCTGCAGCTGTGCATAGCCAAGGCCCTTCTGCGTGCCTTTATCCAACCAACTGATGCCGACGTAACCAACGCTGTACTTGGTGTTGGCAAGCTGAGTCACTACGCCGTCGTTGCCGTTTGCGCCCACCAAGCTTGACAAGGCCGGCCACGAAATGCTGGTTCCAAACTGCGGACCACTGCTTGAACCCCAAGTCTTGTTGGTGTCAGACAGGAACTGTGTGAACAAGAAGGTATCGCCACTGCCATCCGTGCGACGCACAGGAACAATCTGCTGATGCGGCAGTTTCACGCCAGGATTCAAAGCGGTAATGGCAGCGTCATCCCAGTATTTGATTTTACCGAGGTAAATCTGACCCAAGATGTCACCTGTCAACTTCAGGTGGCCGGTTACGCCTGGTAAGTTATACATAATCTGCTGCGCAGAAATGGCCAGCGGAATATTCAACATGTTTGGGTTCTGCTTCATTTGAGCATCGGACAGGTACGCGTCTGAAGCACCAATTTGCACGGTGCCAGCAATCGCCTGGGAGATACCCGTACCACTTCCGGTGGAAGCCGCCGTCAACTTGACATTCGAGTCGACAGACTGGTATGCAGCAATCCATTGATTATTAAACAGCGGGTACAAGAGTGAGGAACCCGTTTCGTTGAGAGTTACGTTACCACTGCTGGCAGCCGCGCTGTTACTCGCACCCGTAGATCCCGAGGATGTGTTTCCTGCAGAATTGTTGCCCGCACTAGTGCCGCAACCTGCGATTGAAGCGATGATACCGACCGCCGTTACTGATACGGCAACCCACTTACCGGATTGTTTTAACAAGTTCATCCTACCCCCTGATGGTTTCAATAACTGTTCATCAAGCTCTAAGTTTCCCTTACAGAGGCAACTTTATCAGGGGAATGTAAATCTGCTATAAACCCTATGTTAAGACTTTGTAAATTTACAAGAGAATATGTCGAATCACGTCGACTCTACCTATCTGTCGGCAGACCTTGCAATCGCGAAATGGTAAACCAAAAGTCGCTGCCATTCCCTGGTTGACTGTCCACCCCAAGTTCGCCGCCGTGCGTCTGCACAATGTGTTTCACGATGGCGAGTCCGAGTCCTGTCCCCCCGGTTGCGCGGCTACGGTCTCTGTCCACGCGATAGAATCGTTCGAACACGCGTGCTTGGTCTTCCTTTGGGATGCCAATACCGGTGTCGGAAACGTGGACCTTGACCCTGTCAACGTAGACCTCCGCAAACACGGTTATCACGCCGCCAGCATGTGTGTAGTGAATGGCATTGGTGAGTAAGTTTAACAGGACCTGTTTCAACTGTTCATCAAGTCCCCAAACAGTGATGTTCAAATCTTGCAACTGGTTCTCTATCCGAATCCCCGCGGCGGCTGCGATTCTCTCTACCACCTGAATACTTTCCGCGACCACATTCGCGAACTTGACTTGATGAAACGCATCAGTCGTTGACGCATTCTCGAGACGGGTGAGCGCGAGAAGGTCGGAAACCAAGTTTTTCATGCGCACCGATTCGTCGTGAATCACCTGCAGAAACTCGCGGGTTTGTGCGTCCTGCTCCTCCCCGTCCAACAAAGTTTCAGCGAAGCCTTGGATTGCCGTAATCGGTGTCTTCAATTCGTGTGACACGTTGGCAACAAAGTCCGTACGCATCTGCTCGAGCCTGCGCCACTGTGAGACGTCATTGCACAACAGCAGGGCTGTATGTGTCGGACGACCACCGACTGTAATCTGAGTCTCGACAGCAATTGGGATGACCTGAACACTGGCAGTTGCTCCAGGGCGAAGACTCATTTCCGAGGACCAGTTACGGCCGAATAAAAGCGCATTGTCAATGGCCGCACCGAGTTCGTAGTTATGAATGACAGTCCAATGCTCACTGCCCTGAACTTGTTCAGCAGGCTTGAGAAACATCTTCTCGGCCGCCTGGTTCATCATCTCAATACGTCCTGTGCTGCTCACATAAATAACCCCGGTCGTCATGGTCTGCAGGATGTGGGAAAGCACATCACGCTCCTCTGACAGCCGGGTAATCTGCTGTGATACCGAATCAAGCACGCGGTTAATGGCGCCAGCAATCACTTTCTCCTTGTCCGTCTTTGCATCGCTCACCCGTCCAAGGACCACCCCGGAGCGGCCATGATTGCTGCCAAGCGACCGAGCCACCCCCTCAGCAAACACAGCCTGGCGCCGGCGACTTCGCACCCCCGTAATCGCGCTGACAACCAATATCACGGCGAGTATGACTAGAACCAGTCCCACAATGGTGCCTCCTGTTTCAAGCGGACTTTGTCTGCGACGGTCAGTTGAGGTCTGACCGCTCGCCCGAAATGATATAGATGACGCCTTCGCCGATGTTGGTCGCGTGGTCACCGATACGCTCCAAATGTCGTCCGATAAAGGCAAGACTCATTGCCTGTTCCGCCGCTCCAGGATTATCCATCGTAATGGCAAATAGTTCCTCAACCATTTTGCGATAAATATGGTCAACCTCGTCGTCTTCTTCAGCAAGTTTGCGGGCAAGGTCCAAACTGCTCTCGACGTACGCGTTGAGGGCATCCGAAATCATTTGATCGATAATCCCAGCCATCCGTGGGATGTCCACCAGCGGTTTGACCAGCTTCTGCCCTTTCAAGCGAATAACAGACTTGGCGATGTCAACCGCGTTATCGCCCATCCGTTCAAGGTCAGTTGAGATTTGTAAACCGGACACAATCTTGCGCAAGTCCGTGGCGACCGGCTGTTGAGTGGCAATCAAACGAATGCACAGGTCTTCGACGTCGTGTTCTTCACGATTGATGGCCTTGTCTCCGTCGACAACACTCTGAGCGAGCTCAGGATCCAGATTCTGAAGGGCCAAAATCGCCTTTCGAATGGCTTCCTGCACATCTCCACCCATCTTCAGAAGCTTTAACTTCAGTTCCCGCAGAGCGATGTCAAAATTCTGTCGTTGTTGCATTTCCTCCCCACCTCTCATCTGCATCGGCCGACCAGCCGTATGCTAGCCGAACCGTCCCGTGATATAGTCCTCTGTCCGTTTATCCACAGGATTCGTGAATAAGGACGTGGTGTCACCAAATTCAATCAGTTCACCGTTCAAAAAGAACGCAGTTTTGTCCGCTACGCGGGCTGCCTGCTGCATGTTATGCGTGACAATCACAATGGTATACGACGTCTTCAGTTGCTCGACCAACTCTTCAACCCGGAGCGTTGACACCGGGTCGAGCGCTGATGCAGGCTCGTCCATCAGTAAAACCTCGGGCTCGACGGCAAGCGCCCGAGCAATGCAGAGCCTTTGCTGTTGACCGCCAGATAATGCGGTTGCCGGGGTATGAATTCTATCTGCCACTTCTTCCCACAGCACAGCCATTTTGAGGCTGCGTTCCACGCGGTCAGTCAATTCCGTCCGATTGCGAATCCCACCAAGGCGCAAGCCGATGGCGATGTTGTCATAAATCGACATCGTCGGAAAGGGATTTGGTTTTTGGAACACCATCCCAACAACGCGCCGAACGTCAACGGCGTCCATCGTGTACAAGTCTTCGTCCTCAAGACGAATGGACCCTTCCATCTTCGCACCCGGGCTTGTTTCATGCAAACGATTCAAACAGCGAATGAAAGTAGACTTGCCGCACCCGGAGGGTCCGATGATAGCGGTAACCTGATTGGCTTCAAGTTCCATTGTAATGCCCTTTAACGTGAGGCTGTCTCCGTACCATGCACGAAGGTTCTGCACTGAAATTGATTTCCCCATACTCACACCTCGACTCTATGATGAGCTTTACCCAGTTGAGATAAAGCTATGCCATAGCACAACATCGCGTTGTTCTCTGTACGGCCACAGTTTTATGCAAGAGTAACACATCTGCCTCGGCGCAGAAAGAGACGGTTCATCACATCTTTCGACACGCTCTCCGGCCGAGAAACGCGACAAACGATAAGACAAAACATGAAGAGCCACCTAAACAGATGGCTCCCGAAGTTGGTCCATCACTTAAAAGTGAATGCCAAAAGCAGCCATCACAGCCACGACGGCCCCGACCACGATACAGTAAACAGCAAACGGACGCAGGGCGTTCGTCAAGTTGCCGCGAAAATAACGCATCAGGAAAAAGGTGCTGAGGAACGCAAGGATTCCTGTCAAAAGGCCGCCAATCAAGCCGAAGTGCAAGACTTGAGTCGCATGCGAATGAATGACTTTTGGCACCTCGAGAATTCCAGCTCCTGCAATGACCGGTGTCGCCAGCAAAAACGAAAACTGTGCTGCGTCTTCGTAACTAAGACCAACGGCGAGACCCGCAGTCATCGTGATACCGGATCGCGAGAAACCTGGAATCAAAGCGAACACCTGAATGAGGCCGATGAAGAAACTTTGTAAGTACCCAACTCTCGAGAGTGAGGTGGTTTGATGATGCCGCTTGCGCAGGCGGTCAGCGAGCAAGAGGATGAAGCCGTTGACCACCAAAAAGATGGCAGCAGACAAAGCGGAGGGAAAGATCGCACGAAACTTGTGCTCAAATACCTTTCCGACTATGGCCGCGGGAATCGTTGCCACGACAATCAAGCCGAGGAGTCGTTTCTCTGCAGCTCGTCCAGACTGAAACAACGCGCCAATCAGACGCACCCAATCACGCCAGAAATAGATGAGCAGCGCAAGGGCTGTCCCAAGATGAAGCATGACGACAAACGGTAAGAATTGATTGTTCTGCGAAACCTTAACCCAATTCGCGAGATAAGGCAGGATGACTGCATGTCCAACGCTGCTGATAGGAAACAGTTCTGTAACACCCTGTACAATGGCATAGACAATTGTTTGAATCCAACTCATAGGTTTCCGGTCATCCTTCCGCTTTTCTCCTCAGGAAACATCTCGTCGAGTACTCTTGCCAGCTCCGCCGTTTGACCCAACCTCGTGAATGGTGCCAAGCGTCGGCTGTCAATGTGCGCATCAGGAAGCGGCCAACTACCCTTTCGTTTCTGACGAACCCATGTCACCAGTTGGCTGGCAACCGCCTGTACGTCGTCGGGGTTGATGACAACGCCCGCCCTAAGCTCGGAAATCAAGTCGGCTGCTTCACCCTTTTGCAACAGAGCAAGGATAGGTCGTTTCGCATAAAGATACTCGTAGAGCTTCCCTGGGATATACTGATTCGCTTGCAGAGCACGGTCTCCAATCAACAACAAAGCGTCTGCAGTCTGCAGTTGTTCAAGCACACGTTTCCTTGGCAAATATCCCAGTTCAACCACTACGTTGTCAAGTCCTAGATCTTGCACCAATCGGCGATTTTCATCAGAGCCCGGGTAATCAAACACACCCGCAAACACGACGCGAATGTCATCTGTATGGATGCGATGATATCGAATTGCCGTTGCCACTGCCTGTAACACCGTCTTTGGGTTTCGAGATGGATAAAGGATGCCGGCGTAGAATAGGACAAACGGTCCTGGCTTGGGTAAACTCCAAAGCGTGGGGAAATCAGAGGGATCCACACCGTTTCGTATGACCCTGATTCTTCCTGCCCATGCAGGGTGTCTATGTTCAAACCCTGTACGAAAACTTTCCGTAACGGTAACAACATGCGCCGCGTGCAAGAACACGCGAGACTCCAACCAACGTTCCATTATTTTTCGCAATCCGCGAAATTTGAAATGCATATTATCAGTCCAAGGGTCTCGAAAATCCGCTACCCACGGGACTCCCGTCACCTTGTGTACCAACCAGCCAACAAGATGCACACTATTTGGACCGGACGTCGTATAGATGCAAGCTATCTCATCGGCCCTGACCAACTGGGTGGCCGTCCACGCAGCTCGAAGCGCGAACAACACCGCTTCGTCAGGAATCAGCAAGTGCCTTTTGGTCGCTTTCAACAACCCTCGTACAAACCGAACGAGAGGACTCTTCAGGCGGGATAAAAGCGATGGTCGGCTCAAAAAAGCCACTTCTCCACGTGTTTCTGGAGCTAGGGGACCTGCAGACGTCCGAGTCATCCGGCGCATCCAACGTGTCAGCGGATCGCGAATGCGAACCACCTTGACTTCATCCGGTATCTCCTTCTCCAAGTCCGGGTCTATGGTAGCTGCGTCGGCATCCCTCGTGGTCAACACTGTCGTTTCCCACCCAAATTGAGGAAGGTAACGGGCAAACTTGAGCGGTCTCTGTGCAGCAATACCTCCAACTGGGGGAAACACATAGGCGACCAACAGGACGCGGCGTGACAAACCAACCATCCCTCTCTTAGGCGAATGCGCGATTTTGCGGCAAGTCATGCTCATTTCATCGTACTGACCATGTGTAAAAATACGGTAAAGGACCGATGAATCGTTCGTAAAATTTTTTTTATTTTGTGTAAATCTCGAAAACGGCAGGAAGCTGTGGGCGGTGCGCGTTACAATGAAGTGGTCAAGATTTACGACAAGAAAGGGAGCGGTAAACATGTCAAGGGTCATTCTCCGTGATGGCAGGGTCGCGGACGTGCGCAGAGCGCACGACAATGACAGAGACCGGCGACTCGTTCGCGAACTATTTGCGAATGCCTCTCCTGAAAGCCTGTACTATCGCTTTTTTCACATGATTCGCGAAGTCAGTGACGATGTCCTGAAAACCATGTTGACAGACGACGGCCACACGGCCCTCTCACTCATCTGTCTGGCGGGCGGGAAGGCCATCGGCATTGGTACATACGTCAGGCAAGAAGAAACCTGCGCAGAAGTTGCCCTGCTGGTGGACGACAGTTTGCAAGGGCGCGGCATCGGGACGCTTTTGCTGGAACAACTCGCACAAGTCGCGTGGCAGCACGGCATCCGTCGGTTTGAAGCGACCGTTCTTAGTGAAAATCAAAAGATGCTCGCGGTATTCCATGCGAGCGGCTTCGAGAGTGCCAGGCGTCGAATGTCTGATGTGTACGAACTCACGTTGCCGATTGCAGAAACCGAGCGCACGCGCGCGCTCCAGGACACCAGGGAAAAAATGGCCACCGCTGCTTCACTGATGCCCTTTTTTCAGCCGAAAGCTGTCGCAGTGGTTGGCGCATCACGAGACCCAAAGCGGCTCGGCCATCTACTGTTCCGTCACATCCTGGACGGAGAATTCACTGGAACGGTGTATCCGGTGAATCCAAGTGCCGGGTCAGTCGCCGGAGTCCGAGCTTATCCCGATGTAGTGTCCGTGCCGGAAACCCTGGACTTGGCGATTGTCGTCGTTCCTGCGTGGCAGATTCAAAGCGTGATTGAAGACTGTATTGCCGCGAAGGTCCGCGCCGTCGTAATAACCTCGGCAGGATTTAGTGAATCCGGACCAGCCGGGCTTGCTCTCGAACAGTCAGTGCTGGATAGGCTGCGAGGTGCCGGAGTCAGGCTGATTGGGCCAAACTGTCTTGGGCTTGTGGCGCCAGCGACTGACATCCAGTTCAACGGCAGCTTCGCCCCGTCCATGCCTTTACAGGGAACCATGGCCATCGCGAGCCAGTCAGGAGCGCTTGGCATTGCCGTTCTGGACGCAGTGAGTCGCAGCGGGATTGGCGTCTCAAGCTTCTGCAGCACCGGCAATAAAGCGGATGTGTCGAGTAACGACTTGCTTCTTTACTGGGAAGACGATGCGAAGACGCGAATCATTGGCCTTTATCTGGAGTCTTTCGGAAACCCAAGGAAATTTAGCCGAATTGCGCGGCGGGTAACCCGTAAAAAACCAGTACTTGTCGTGAAAGGAGCGCGAACGGCAGAAGGAATTCAGGTCTCGCGCGCCAGGACGGCAGCATTGTCAGGTGAGGACATCACCGTAGAGGCCTTGTTCCGGCAAACGGGTATCATCCGACTCGACAACCTGCAGGAACTCTTCGACGTCGCGCTCTTTCTCAACTTTGCGCCGCTGCCAAGAGGAAAGCGCATCGCCGTCGTTACCAATACGGCCGGCGGGGCTGTGATGGCCGCAGATGCACTTGGAAGATTGGGATTGGAATTCGTGGGACCGCCGATTGACCTCGGATTTGAAGCCCTTGCACAAGGCTATCGAGAAGTGCTCCCACACGTGCTGCGCGACCCGCACGTCGACGGGGTCATGGTATTATTCAGTCCGGTAGGGTTGTCTGAAGAAGATGCCGTTTCACTCGCCGTTGTGGAAGCCACCCTTGAGGTGCGGGCACAGTGGACAGCTGCCGGTGAACCAGATAAGCCCGTAGTCGCCAATTTCCTGACCACGGGCGAATCTCGCATTCGCACGATTGGCAGCGAGCCCTGCAGAATTCCCGTTTATCCGTACCCTGAGCAGGCCGCGTTATCGTTCGCCAAAGTCGCAGAGTATGCCAATTATCTACAGCAGCCGCTTGGGCACATTCCGGATATTGAGGGACTTGACTGCGGCAAAGCGAGATCGGTCGTTCGAACGTGGCTCGAGTCCACGAACACTTCCGTGGACGTGGTAAACAGGTTGCCCGTCAGTCAGTCTAACGATGTCATGCAGTCAATTGGGCTTGCCACCGCGGTGCCACCCGAGGTCAATTGTGATGGGGATATGTCCACCGAGGAAGAGTTTTGTGTTCACCTTCTCGTGACGCCACACACCTTGTTCGGCCCGACGCTCCGTGCACATTTGGACGCACCGTTGCTCCCACAGCAAGGAGCACGTTGTGACGCCATGATGTATTCGGAAGAGTGGTTAACGGCATCCGCGTATCTCGCCCGAGAGGCTCGGTCCACCAAACTGATACCACTCACTGATGTCGACGCGGCCCACCTCGTGAGTCAGGTGTTCACACGACCAACCGAGGATGAACGGTTGCGACATGCAGCCCTCTATCACCCGCTATTGGTGGAGATGGTGTTGCGCATATCACGACTGGTCGATGAAGTCCCTGAAATTCACAGTCTGTCGCTGCAGATGGAGAGCTGTCGGCGTCAGTTGCAAGTCCGACACTGTGACATTGAAGTCCATCTGCCGGCCTAAGGTTAGCCGAACAGTAAGGGGAAGATGTGTCGGAGAGCAAAGTACCAGCGTGGCTTATAGAGCACCATGACAACGAGAGAGCGACCGTCCGCCAATCGCGTCAGTCGCTCTCCGCCGCCTTCGCAACGCGGTGCAGGGAGTCGGATGACCCGAGCAGCACCACACGGTCCCCGTCCTGGACGACGTCCTTCGCGGAGACGGGAAACACTGTCTTGTTGCCCCGTAGAATAAGCAGCACCTGGACGCCGTAGCGATGCGGAAGGTTCAAGTTCTCGAGTGACTTGCCGACCAGTTCTCCCCCGGCATTGACCTCCATCATGAACACTTCCTCGTATAGCTCTATCATCTCAAGAATCGAAGAGCGCGTTAAGAGACGAGCTAAGCGAACCCCAGAGTCGTGCTCGGGATAGACCACGTAATCCGCACCGAGACGGTCAAGTATCTTGCCGTGCGTTGCATGCGTAGCCTTCGCAACAACGTACAGCCCGAAGTCTTTGCAATTGATGGTCGCATGGTTGGACGCGGTTTCGTTATCGCCAATCGCAATAATGACCGCATCGACGTCCTTGATGCCCGCCTCCGCAAGAAATTCGCTGTCTTCAGCATTACCGATAGCCGTGTGGCACTGGTGTGCTAACGGCTCAAGACAGTCGGCTTCCTGGTCAATGAGCAAGACGTGGTGGCCGTTTCGGATGAGTTCCTGAGCCGCACCTGTACCAAACCGTCCTGCACCGATGATGCCAATGGTCTTCGGACTGCGCCGCCCCATGTTTGCGAGTCGGCTTGCGCCAAGCAACCCCAGTGGTCTGCTATTCGCCAACGATATTTCCCCATCTCATATGAAGTGATATGCCCTAGCCAATGAGGATCCGTTCCGGGATCCGTTTGACCTTCGACTGACCTCTTTGCACCAGGCTAATCAGAAGCGTCAAGATGCCGATTCGCCCTACGTACATGGTAAATATCAATACCCATTTCACAGGCGCACTAACAATCCCTGTGATACCCGTTGTCAGTCCAACGGTGCCAAACGCCGAAACTTCCTCAAACACAATGCGCATCAATCGTATCCCAGGCTCAAGAGCCGCGTCAATCATTACACACCCGGTCACGACGGCAATCCCGAGCAGAAAAATGACGAGTGAGCGCTGCCCCTGCTCTTGCGGGATGGACCGTTCGCCGACGACGATTTCGGAACTGCCGCGGGCCGTGGAGAAGGCGGTCTTAATCAGTGTGTAAAAAGTTGTCGTCTTGATACCACCGCCCGTTGAGCCAGGTGAAGCGCCGATAAACATCAAGATAATAAAAATGAACCACGTAATCTCTTTCATATGGCCCACGGACACGGAATCGAATCCCGCGGTACGGGTCGTGACGGACATAAACCAGGCATTCAGAATCTTGTCCGGCCACGACAAGTTTCGCATCGAAGCATACGACTCAAAGAGCAGAGTGAAAATCGTCCCAAGCACCAACAACAATGCCGTCATGCGTACGACGATTCGCGTATGTAGGGACACAATATGAGTCCGGCGAAAATTGTACAACTCAACGAGAACAATGAAGCCGAGACCACCAAAAATGATGAGTAGACTCGTCAAGATAAGTATAAACGGATCGTTGGTAAAGCTCTCAAGGGAGTTGCCCCACAGGTCGAAACCTGCATTATTAAACGCGGAAACCGAGTGAAACACGCTAATGCCAATGGCCCTGAGCCACGTATAGTGGTATACAAGCCGAAAGTACAGCATAAACAGAAAGGCTGCCGCGCCTTCAAAAACGAAACTAAATGCCAAAATCGACTTCATCAGTCGAACCACGCCGTGAACGCCGAAGTTGCGGTCTTCTGCAATCAGCATTCTGGCTCCAAGGGAAATCTTTCGCCCCATCAGCAAATAAAAAGAAGTTGTGACAAATGTAATTCCCGCACCACCCACTTGAATCAACAAGGCGATGATGGCGTCGCCAAAAGGTGTCCACGTAGTGGACGTTGTGACGCTAGACAGCCCAGTGACATAGAGGGCGCTCGCCGAAGTGAAAAACGAGTCAGTAAATGAAACGGGCACACGCCGAGCAAACGGCAATTCAAGCAGCAAAGCCCCCACTAAAGCAATACCAAAGTAACTGAGGGCAATGATGCGCGGTGGAGTAATGCGAAACCCTTTCACCCAATCCCTCCGCTCACGGACGCGATGTACAACGACGATTATACACAAACAAATGGAAATGGCCACCCCCGCAAAGAGTGGCCATTTGTACGTAGTTGTCTAATTGCAACTTGCACTGACGTCAACAAAAGACGTTCACGCGTTCGTCCCTAAGCTCCCGGCTTCGAACTGCTCGCGCAAGGTTTTTTTGGAGAACTTACCAACGCTCGTTTTCGGAATCTCGTCGATAAACAATACGTCGTCAGGAATCCACCACTTGGCTACCTTATCTTCAAGGTACCCGAGGATATCATCTCGGGTCACTGTACCCTTCGCTTGCGCTTTCAATACGACGCAGGCAAGCGGGCGCTCCTGCCACTTGTCATGCTTGATTCCGATGACTGCAGCCTCCGCAACACCAGGATGCCCCATGATTGCGTTTTCGAGGTCGACGGAAGAAATCCATTCGCCGCCGCTCTTAATGAGGTCCTTTGTCCTGTCTGTAATTTGGAGATAACCCATTTCATCCATGCTTGCAATATCGCCGGTGCGGAACCAGCCATCGAGAAAAGCTTCGCTCGTCTTTTCTGGATTCCTGTAATACTCCTCGATAACCCACGGTCCACGGAGCAAGAGCTCACCGATTGACTTCCCGTCATACGGAACGTCCTGGCCGTTGCTATCCACAAGGCGCATCTCCAGCCCCGGCATGAGCAACCCCGTCTTCGCTCTCATTTTCATGCGCTCGTCTTCCGGCAACGCGTCTAGCGCAGATTTCGGCACGTTGATAAAGGTCACAGGTGTCGTCTCCGTTTGGCCGTAGCCTTGGTACAGTTTCACGCCAAGCTCGTCCTGGTACGCCTTTGTCAGCGACATCGGAAGCGCCGATCCGCCGGACATCAATACACGCACACAGCTAAAGTCATATTTTCCGGGGTTTGTCCGCACCTCTTGCAGAATCCCCATCCATAGCGTCGGCACACCGGCACTAAACGTTACCCGTTCCCTGTCAATCAGTTCGCAGAAGTCTTTTGGCGTCGGACGCGAACCGGGATAAACCTGTTTGGCACCGACCCAGGTGTCAGAGTACGGGCGACCCCACGCGTTGACGTGGAACATCGGGACAATCGGCATCGTAACATCCCGTTCATCAACACCGAGTTCCCCCACGAGCCCAGTGAGGCAATGAAGATACAACCCGCGGTGTGTGTACACAACACCTTTGGGATTTCCTGTCGTAGCGGACGTATATCCGATGATGGCCGGTGTCCACTCGTCGAACAGCGGAAAATCATACACCGAAGACTCGTCTTCAATGAGTGCTTCATAAGACACTGCATTCTTCAGCTTCGTCTCTCGCAGTTCGGGTTTGTCTGTCATCACGATGTACCGTTCCACGGTCGGCAATTCATCCGCTATATCTTCGATGACAGGTACAAGGTCCTCGTCGACAAACAGAACACGGTCTTCAGCGTGATTAATGGTGTAGACGAGCTGCTCACGAAACAGTCGGATGTTGATTGTGTGAAGTACGCGCTCAGTACAAGGGATTGCGAAGTACAACTCGAGGTGTCGGTGGTTGTTCCAAGCGAAAGAACCAACGCGGTCTCCAGGCTTCAGGCCGAGTTTGTCCAAGGCATTGGCCAGCTTGGCAACTCGGTGATTTAAATCACGATAGGTGTATCGAAAGATGCCCGAATAGTCGCGAGAAACAATTTCTTTCTCTGGATACACCGTACTGGCACGGTACAGAACTGACCTCAGCAACAACGGATAATGCATCATCACGTACCCTTCTCCCTCTGTTTCGTCTAAAATTTGCTCACGAATCTGGGCCCCGTCGCGAATGTTCTCATTATTCTTGCTACCATTAAGCTATATCGCACAAGAAAGCGCTGTCAAGAAGACTTTGTGAATTTATTAACGATGTGGAAACAAAACGAGCTTGATGAAACGGATCCGCCTTCTTCTGCGTCTCCTTGTCGAATTAGCACATGTCGAACTGACCACGCAGAAAGGCGGGTAGACAATGAGACCACCCCATGGCTATTTCCTGCGAATGCTTTTCATCCCCCTGGTCGCAGCGGTAGTGACCGCTTGTAACCCGATAACGCCTGCCACCAATGCGCCACCCACCGCCAACCTCAGTGCCAACCACAGTGCCAACCACAGTGCCAACCTTGGGATTTCAGGGAATGCGACGCAACAAGCGTCTTCGTCCAACATCTCCAACACCACAAGCAACTCGAATCATGAACTGCCAGGACTCTCACTCGACTGGCCCTATTTTGGGAATAACTTATGGCAGGACAGATTCTCACCCAACGAGCAGCTCAATGGAGCATCTGCACAAAAACTGCGAACGGCCTTTCGCGTGACACTGCCTGACTCAACTGGAGGAAACGAATCATACCCCATTGAAGTACATGGTGTGCTGTACGTGACCACCCGAAACGCAGACGTCATCGCCCTGAATGCAACAACTGGCGCCGTGCGCTGGACGTATCGAGCGCCGAAGTCAAGCGTACCACTCCCCCATATCAACCGAGGTGTGGCCGTCTCAAATGGCAAAGTGTATGTCCTTACTGCCGACGACCATTTGATAGCACTCGACGCGACCGATGGACATATGGTTTTTCAAGTACAAGCGGCCAATCCTGCGACAGGCGTGTTTGAATCGATGGCGCCGCTTGTAGCCGACGGTTTGGTGTTTGTTGGAAGTTCCGGTGGAGATGAGGGAGTACGCGGCTTTGTGGAGGCCTTCTCAGCGAGTACCGGGGCAAAGTTATGGCAATTTGACACCGTTCCGCCACGAGGTCAAGGGTGGTTACCTGCAACCGGAAAACACGGTGGCGGTGCCGTCTGGACAACCCCAACTTACGATACAGCGACACATTCCTTATACTTCGGAACGGGAAATCCGTCCCCGGACTACTACGGTGTATCTCGGCCGGGCCCGAATCCTTACACCGATTCTGTCGTGCGGTTAAATGCAACAAGCGGTGCACTCACTTACGCCCGGCAAGAGGTTAGTCATGACCTCTGGGACTATGATGTTGCGTCGCCGCCGATTTTGTTTACCGTCCATCATCAACAAGTGGTCGGAGAAGCGGGCAAAGACGGAGAATGGTATGAGTGGTACGCAGCGAGCGGAAAGCCTTTCACAGCACCCGTAGCATTTGTGAAAATCTCTCACACGCCGCCAACGGCGCAAGGAGTGGAGGAATGGCCCGGCCCAAATGGAGGGGCAAACTACGGCCCCTCAGCTTACGATCCGCTCACACACCAAGTGTTCGTGGCGGGCATTAACGGACCCGAGACCCTCTATGCCTCGCCAACTGGCCATGCACAGCACACCATTGACCTCGGCACCGCGCAAAATCCAGGACCAGTCAAGGACTGGCACGGAACAATCACCGCCATCGACGTGCGAACTGGACACATCGATTGGCAAGTGGATACGCCGACGCCGCCAATCGGAGGTGTGACGGTGTCTGCAGGCGGCATCGTATGGTATGGTGAAGCAAACGGGACACTCACCGGGCGAAGCACAAAGAATGGAACGATGATTTGGCAACAAAATTTGAAAGCGCCAATCGGCAGCGCACCCATTCTCTATCAACAGCTTGGTCATACCTATTTGTGTGTTGTCACAGGCGGTGCAACCTCGCTAAGAACGCTCTTTCCCTATACCGGACCTGCACAGCTGATTGGATTTAGACTTTCCTGACCAATAGCCCATGGTACAGTCGGACTACAAGCGTTAGTCGCTTAAAATCTTACGTCTTTATTCGGTACAACATATGATAAGCACATACGACAGATGCAACTGCCGTATCAATCATTCTGGTATTTCCAAAGGTCGGTGAAAACAATGGCGAAGCGCATGGTTCATAAGCCTCTCAGCCTCAGAAGCCGATTGTCGACGCTCGATGGTACCCTCGTTGAATGGATATGGTCTCACATGAATCTGCTGACCGCCATTGCGACGTTAAGTATCTGTACTTGGGCTGTGACGAATGACAGAGTTGAAATTGTGGCTGGCATTTTTGTCGTGGGTGCCCTCGGATACTTCCTCGGGCTCATCGTTGGACTAGGTTTTGGTATCGCATTCGTCGTTGTCAACCTGCTTTCCGTGCCCTTTACGGGAGACCACGTAACGGCGGCCATCCTCGGATTTGTTGGCTATTGCGTGGCATCCTGGCTGGGATATCAGCACAGCGAGGAAAAGCAGATGGAGCAGGAGCGCGCGAAAAAGATACACGCGGACCAAGTGCTTCCGTGGGACATGGTCAACGAAGTGCGAACGTCCCTCGCAGCTGTCCGCTATTTGCTCTTTCCAATGCATGACAGTACAGATCAAAAGTTGGACCTTGCAACAAGAGAATTATCGCGGCTCGAAAGTCTTTTTAACGAATTTGAGAAAGAAAACCAGAAGACCATCAAAAAGGGACCGTAATGACGGGCATCCGCGCAAGCTTGTCTTCCTTCGCCGGACAACCCGTTCATACGGTCCTCACTTTCAAACTAAACACTGATTCGGTTGTGGAGTCGTCGACTCAGAACCCCGTTTAGTCCGCGGACTCCGCCTCACCCTTCAATGTGTATCCTTCCCGAACTGCGTACGCAGCTGCCTGCACCCGATTACTCAAATGCAACTTTTCGAGAATATTCCGGACGTGGTTGCGAACTGTATTCTCGCTGATATATAGGACCTTCGCAATGTCGCGGTTCGTGGCACCTGTACTGAGTTGCCGCAGCACTTCGACTTCCCGTTCTGTCAGCTCATCCACTTGTTGCCGTACGGTCCGTTCCACTGGCTTCGAAAACTCTGTGATAATCTGCATCGCAAGATTCCCCGGGATGACAGGTTCGTTCCGACTGATACGCAGTACGCTGTCGACAACCGCCGCCGGGCTGGCGTTCTTCAGAACATATCCAGATGCCCCCGACTTGATGGCGTCGAAAAGCATTTCTTCCGCATCTGAAACTGTGAGAATCAGGATTTTCACGTACGGATGCTCCCGTTTGATTTCGCGGGTCGCTGTCAAGCCATCACAGACGGGCATGTTAATATCCATTAACACGACATCCGGTAGTTCCTCCCGACATTTTTCGATGGCCAGTTTTCCATTCTCAGCCTCTCCGACCACTTCAATTTCCGGGTGTCGGCTAAGAATAGAACTCACCCCTTGTCGGAACAACTCGTGGTCGTCGACAATCAATACGCGTACAGCACCCTCTTGCTTTTGCTCCTGTTCCACAATGATTCTCCTTCCAAATGTGAGTACAATCGTTATTGCACACGATTACTTGACTCACCCAGTGTTAACTATACTGTATTTTCTAATTTGATACATGAAACATACCGATATTGTGAAATAGTTCAATTGGACTACGTCGTCCGAACTGCGTGTCGTATAATGTCAGTATACTACACTGTCAATCATGCGTGAGGTGAGGCGTATGCAGTCCAGAATTGAAGAAACTCTGAAAGGCACCGTCTCCCCAGCTGTGCTCGATATATCTATGTTGACGGCGGTTCTTGATAATGCGGTCGACGGGTTAGTGTTACTCGATAGTGAACGAAATGTCATTTACATGAATGAGGCAGCAGACGCGCTCCTTGGTCAACACGGCGTTGGACTCCACTGCGGGTCATTGTTACATTGTCACGATGAGAAGCGTTCCACGCTCCAATTTGACGGGTGCTATGGACAGTGTGTGCTTGCCGCCAAGCGTCCCATGACCGATATTGAAATGAACATTATCGGTCCAAACGGTCGCGTTGTCCCGGTTGAAGTGACCTATTCGTACATCCCGTTAGCCGACAGTGAACCTTGTTTGCTCATGTCTCTGCGCGATGTCACGGATAAGAAGTTGGCTGAGCGAGAACGGCGACAAAAGGAAGAACTTAGGTATACGTTGCAGGAACGAGAACGACTCGCACGAGATCTGCACGATGGGGTTGTTCAGGACATTGCCTTTGTGAATATGCAAGTAAAATTACTGTTGGAGGATGTTCTAGAAGGACAGGACGTTACCGCAGAGCAATTAACGCGCATCAGCGAGGTGCTTGATAACGGATATGGGGAACTGCGTATCGCGATTCGAGACCTCAGCCTCGGGGTGTCCGGCAATCTCGCTCATCATTTGAATCAAAGCGTGCTTGAGTTCCGTTCGAGAACAAACATCGATGGTGAACTTCACTGCGATGTGCTTCCGACGGACCTGGATGCTTCATTTGTTCATCAGGTGACGAAAATTGTTCAAGAGGCTTTGACGAATATTGGAAAACATGCGCAAGCCACGAAGGCCAACGTATCGGTCAAGCTCACTCAACCAACGCAGGCCCTCGTCGTTGATGTATTCGATAATGGGGTCGGGTTTGTCGTGTCCGATAAACGAAAAGCAGGACACTACGGAATGAAGACGATGTTTGAGCGATGTGAACTGCTCGGCGGCATCATGGAACTAGAGTCAGCGCCCAATCAGGGAACACACGTGCACTTCGAGATTCCCACCGGATGAAGTGAGTTAGTCCCGTCGCGTCGAGGTCAATCGACCATGCTTGACCTCAAAGCCTGTTGTGGTCAGTTCTTCGTGCAGCTCTTTTACCCGCTCACGCGCCCGAACAACAATCGCCTCATCCTTACAGTGTCGGTCTGTACCGGCCACCGTGCCGACTTCTTCTGCGTACTCGTACAGCAGTCTTTGCTCATGGTCTTCGGCTGTGACAAAAATCGTGAGGGTCACGTAGTAAACGAAGGACAACTCACTTTGTTGGCTGACTTCAAACACGTCAAGGTGAACCGTTCGGACATGGTCTTGCTCAGCGTCTTCCATGAAGCGTTGGATGGACGAAAATTCAAGTTTCCCAAACAACGGCCGTCGGTCTGCAGCGGGCGTTGAAGAGTGCAACTGCTCCATCGAATTTGGCATTGTTATCCCCCTTTTAGGTAGCTCGCCGCCCCGGTGATGCCGGAGCGGCAGTTGTCTCAGCCAAACCGATACGTAATACCATGTCCGCCCTTCGGATAGACCCACTCGATGTTATATGCTGGGCACGCCAGCCTACAAGTGCCGCACTCGATGCAATTCTCATAGGCCACTGTGGTGACATTCCCTTCTGCGTCCCACTCATAAACGTCAGCAGGACAGAAAAAGTTACATTCCTTGGTGGGACAATTTAAACACGCGTCCTGATTTCGAATGATTAAGTGAGACTTGTCGTCTGCCTTGTAACGAATCAGATAAAGTTTCTCTTCAATGGCTTTGCTCATCCGTTCATCGCCCTCCATCCTTTGAGAGCCATCCGCACCAGGTCCATGCGCCCCCCCGCAACCTTTTCAAGTTTGCGGAAAGCTAGTTTTTGCTTGTCACGCTTCGGTGCGCCGTCTACCGACAAGAAATCAAACAACGCATCATTCACCGCTTGCGGCAACTGGCCAAAGAGTTTATCGGAATCTGGGAAGGATAGGAGTCCATGAAGTCCTTTGTACTTCTTCAAATCCTTGTGGATAATGGACTTTCTCACAGCAGTCGCATACTCTTGCAAACTTGCAGACGTGTAATCCTCGGCGAAATGCGCTTGAATTGCAGCCTCTCCCGCAAGCCGCCCGGACTCTACAGCCAAATTGGTGCCTTCGCGGTGGACTGCGTTGACCATCTGTGCGGCATCTCCGCATATCATCCATCCGTCGCCAGCAAGTGGCGGCATGGCTGTGAAACCACCCTCAGGAATCAGGTGCCCTGCGTATTCTTTTACTTCTCCACCATCAATCAAACGCCTGACCATCGGGTGCTGCTTCAGTCCGTTCAGAACCTCGTATGGCTTCACCTTCAGACGCTTGAGATCACTTACCATCACCCCAACACCGAGGGACAACGTGTCAGTGTTCGTGTATAAGAAACCGAGACCAGCCATGCCCATCGTCTCTCCGACGAGTTCAATAGTGCAGCCTTCGTTTTTATCAAGGTTAAACCGGTCCTGAATTTTTTCTTTCGGTAAAGCAATCACTTCTTTGACCGCCAGCGAGACTTGGTCTGGCTGCCACTCTCGATGCGCTTGGAGGCGCTTGCCAAGGAGTGAATTGACACCGTCCGCGATGATAACCACATTGGCTCGCAGTTCCCCGTCTTCGCGGTCTGTAATGACACCAACCACTTTCCCGTCTTCCACCACCACATCAGTGACCCCCGTCTCATAGATGGGGACCCCTCCCGCAGCTTCTGCCTGGGCGGCAAACCATTGGTCGAACTTTGACCGCTGACCCGTCCAACAGTTCGGCGGATTTATAAAGCGGTCATCCCGAAATGAAACACTGACGGTGCTCTCTCTCGCCAGCAACCATAACCGTTGCTCGACAATCGTTCTCTCAAGTGGAGCTGTTTTCCAAAACTCCGGAATCAATTGTTCAATCTGCTTACGGTAGAGAACACCACCAAACGTGTTTTTTGCGCCTGGGTACTCTCCTCGTTCAATGAGTGCCACTTTAAGACCCCCGCGTGCGGCCACTAAAGCAGCTGCTGCCCCAGCCGGGCCCGCACCGACCACTACCACATCAAAACGTTCGTCAGCCATAGTACGTTCCCCCTCTCACCTGGTCACGACCGGCGTCAAACGTTCCTGAAACGCCCGTGTCAACAGTGGTACGACTTCAAACAGGTCTCCCACTATACCGTAATTGGCAATTTGGAAGATAGGCGCATTTGCGTCCTTATTCACGGCAATGATGTAATCAGAGTTCTGCATCCCGACGACGTGTTGCACCGCACCAGAGATACCAATCGCAAAGTACAGTTTCGGTCGGACAGTGGTTCCTGTCTGTCCCACTTGATATGCATGGTCCATCCACCCGAGGTCCGTCGCGGCTCTCGAAGCCGCGACCGTCCCGCCGAGTGTACGGGCCAATTCCTCCAGGAGTTTAAATCCATCAGGCCCGCCGACGCCACGTCCGCCGGCAACAATCACTTGCGCGTCCTCCAAGTTCACCCGGTTTGTGTCCTGGATGAATTCAAGGACCTTTGTAACGATGTCTCCTTCACGCATATCTTCGCTGACCTCCACAACTTCTCCGGCCCGAGCAGAGTCAAACGGCAAGGCCTGAAACACGCCTGCCCGCACCGTGGCCATCTGTGGTTTAAACTGTTTACAAAGTATGGTAGCCAGCATCTTTTCAGAGAAAGCAGGGCGACTCGCCAACAGTAACCGCTCATCATCAACGTCCAGTTGGGTTGAATCGGCAGTGAGACCCGTCGGCAAGTGAGTGGCAATTGCACCCGCAAGGTCGCGCCCTGTGTAGGTTGCGCCCATTAAAACGATTTCCGGTTTGTATGTCCGAATGACTTTCAGACACACCCTGCTATACGGCCGTGTGCGATAGTCTCGCAACTCCGGAGCGTCAGATAAATAGACGATATCGGCGCCGTAGCCAATGGCTTCATCTGCAATATCCCGCACGCCTTCACCCATGACGAGTGCCATCAGTGGAGCATCAAGCTTTTGCGCGAGCCGCTTCGCCTCACCAAGCAATTGCCAGGACACCGGCTTCGCCTGCCCTGCCCGCTGTTCGACGACGACCATAATCCCCTTGTACTCTGACCAGTCAATTTCCCCTTCAGGTTGCAGCCCAATCATTTTTCGGCGGCGTTCTTCAGCCATCTCCGTCACTTCCTTTCCGAGCTGCTACGCCCAGTTCAGACTCTGTTTGAGTTCACTTGCAAACAGCCTGTCGATAACAGCGCTTGACATCTCTTGTGCCGACCCAGACAGCATTTCGGTCTCAACGTGCTTCGGTTCTGGCACCCAGGTTTTGGAGACAATCGTCGGGGAACCGTGTAAGCCAATCTTTGAGCGGTCGAGGTCTTCAAAATCATTCGTCGTCCACACAATCGGAGTATAGCGGGCCGCTCTCAGCATCCCTGGCAAACTCGCGCGCCGCGGGACATTTAGTTCCGTAACGACTGTAATCAAAACCGGCGTCTTGGTCTTCACGCGCTCCACACCGTCTTCCAAATGTCGATGCACGGTTAGTTCTCCGGTTTCAGGGTTCAGGTCTTCGACCTTCTGAACGTAAGTAAGTTGTTCATAGTCAATACGGCAGGCAATTCCTGGCCCCACTTGACCGGTGTCACCATCTGAGGTCTGTTTGCCAGCGAAAATGATATCGACGGGCCCCCATGTGTCTGCCGCCTTATAAATGGCTGTGGCGAGGACATACGACGTGGCGAGTGTATCCGCGCCAGCAAAGGCTCTGTCACTCACCAGCACACCTTCGTCTGCCCCCATCGAAATACACTGTTTCAATGCTTTGTCTGCAGATGGTGGTCCCATCGTCAAAACGGTCACGCGAGCTCCGTATTTATCCTTGATGCGAAGCGCCTCTTCGACCCCGTGCATGTCGAAGTAGTTGACAACAGCCGGGACTCCCTGACGCATCAAAGTATTGGTCTTTGGATCAATGCGGATCTCTTTACTATCCGGCACCTGCTTAATGCAGCATACGATGTGCACCTTTCTCCCCCCAATCGAGTTTGCGTGTTCCTGGATGCTTACGAAAGTTGACCAACGACCGTCGCTGTCGGGCGTTCCGTCTGGATTGTGTCGGACGTTGTCTCCGTCTCCAGTTCCACTCCTACCCGCTCAACTTCCTTTTGAAAGGTACCGTATTTAACCCAGCCACCGCGAAGCCTATCGAGATACCCCGTACGAAGCTGACTTACCACACACCGAGGTAAACTGCAGACCACCGTGTCCGCGTGCCGTCTACCCCATACGCACGGGACTCCCGTCTGACATACGCTCATGTCCATCCCTCCAATGTGGCAGTGCTCATCCCAATTCTTGGCAAGTACCCCAGGCAGCACGAGTGAATGCGATACGCCTTGTGCGCGCAAGAACTTGAGCGTTCGGTAGTTACGTTCATAATGTAACTCCCGAAAATTCGGCAGGTGAGAGCAAAACATACTGTTTTGCAATCTGGTCCGGGGTAGTCTAAATAACGAATCTAGTCTGACAGGCAGACTAGTCCAAACAGACTAAAATCAAAGGATGGGGTAAAGTAGTTGGCCAAACGTGTCCGAGCCATACGGCGATGAGCCGTGATGAGGCATGCATCAAAAGTGGAAAAAACTGAGAAGTGGTGAGTCAGTGAGTCGGTGAGTCGGTGACTAGCGAGCGCAGGCACCGACAGTTAGGAGTTAGCAGTCAGGTTGCCGTAAAACATCTGTTCATAAGCATCGAGGCTCATACCAAATGATGCCTCGAAACTCTTCTTCAGCCCAACATCCAAAGCTTGCCGAAAGAATTGCTTCATCACCTCTGTCCCGTACACCCTCTCTAGCTGCTGTACGGCGAGGTAGTCTTCGTATTCGAGATTGTACTCAAAGTTTTTTTGCAGCCCCGCGGTGGTTCCGGTTGTCAACGGAGCGAGGTTACCTGACTGACGCGCGGACGAGAGCTTTGAGGCAAGCCCCTGCAACAGCGACTGAACACCCACAGAATTCACAGCAGTCTCAGCCTTAAGTCCCGCAGTCCAGGCAAATCCTTCATTCATCCACTCGGGAATACGTCGCGATACCCCTGTCACATTCAAAAACACGTGTGTGAACTCGTGAGCGACCGTGTTTGCCAAGGTATCAGTAGCAGAGTACTTGTAAATTGGCACGTACACGGTTGTACCTACAGTAAAGCCGCCCGTTCGAGCCGCAATCTCTTTGGCGTTTCCTGCAAACTGTTGAGCAACCGCCTGCTCGTAGCCCATCTCTGTGGAAAAGAGTACCAAGTTCACGTCCGACACGGATGCCCCTGCAAAGAGATGGGCAATGACAGGCCAAGCATCGGTCCGAATCACTGACTGAACCCAGTGAAGGGTCGGTTTCGAAATCCCTGTGTCACCAGCAATAAGATTGACATCAACCACGTTTGCTGCTGAAAATGCGTTCCATAACTGGCCCGGTGCAGCTGGCAGCGTCATCTGTAACTGCATAACAGGAGAAGGCAATGAATTGCCCGTTGATGAATACATCTGCGGCACTGGGGCAAGGAGCAGTAAACATGACGACAAGACGAACACAAACCTCGCGATGCGCGACTTAATCCTAGACAAAAGTCGCTTGTCAGGCATAAACGGGTGAGATGAAACACCGACAGACACATCTAGCGTTGACGCAGTCACAAATTCATGCCCCCACATGAAGAAGTGAATATGAAGAGTCAATAAATGTTCACAATTCTAGTTTACAGCCACAGGGATGTCTTGACCAGTTCAACAAGGTCTAAATGTACTATTTTATAAAAATTTCTTCCCGTCCTAGAGACAGCGAATGTGCGCCTAATACGAAGTATCGTATCGACCGCAAACACATCCACGTGGGTTTCAGCCTCCCGTTGAACATCACGACAGGCGAACATCAGCACAGATTGGGGTCAGCAGTGGCGGATATCACGACGAGTTGGGCGTCAGCAGGGGTGAACATCACCATCAATAACTATGGGATGTGAAAGCAAAACACAAGGCACTGGTTCGCGCGAGGTGCATGTGTGCCAAACGTAAATTTTCGCAAGGTGAATGAGCGTTTTTTACAGGAGTAGTGCACGCGAAATTGATAACGTGGAATCCGCTTACACCATGAATGGGGGCATCTCTCGTCCGCGCAGGGGGGCGCAAGTTTGGTTGCGAGGCAGGAATTTGCTTGCGCTCCATTCCTGCCTGTAACGTCATCGCTAAGAATTCACTGACAACAGTTTCGAGATTGACAAAGCATCTGACTGAGAACTCGTGCTAACCCTGAACTCGTGCTAACCCAAAAATCGTGCTAACCGAGCCATCGCGCCGCTAGATAAGCCACCGCAGCTGCGCAACCGCCGATAGCAGCCATGGATGCACCACCTTTAAACAGCCGTGTGCCGGTCAATCGACTCTTAATGATTCCGAAAATAAACAGAGCAAATCCAGTCAGAACAACAGACATCCAGAGGCCGCGCAGTGGTTGTGTCAGGAAAAAATACGGCAATAGAGGAATGAGTCCTCCGACAATGTACGATCCTCCAATGGTCATGGAACTGCTGAGTGCACGCCCTGGTTTGGGCAGTTCAAGGCCAAACTCATGCCTGAGCATGAAATCAACCCACTGATTGTGGTCGCGCGTGATGCTTTCGACGACCACGGAAAGATGCGATTCATCAACACCCCAGTCACGTACCAACTGTCGAACCTCGTCTTCTTCTTCCTCTGGAATTTCCCGAATGGAACGATGTTCACTTTCTTGTGTTGACATGTAGTACTCGTGGTCAGACCTGACCGCGAGAAAGCCGCCTAACCCCATCGCAATGGAACCTGCAGCAATTTCCGCAAGTCCTGCAGTGACGATGAGCTTGGATGTGGTTACGGCACCAGTCAGGCCAGCGGCTAAGGCAAATGGAACTGTTAACCCGTCAGACATCCCGATTACGATGTCACGGACCCGTTCCGGAGACCACCATCGTTGCTTCTTCTGGCTCAGTGCCATACGCTGTTTCACCGTCCGTCTGATGTTAAGATGCGCTACCTGTGTTGCTGACGACGGCCGCGACGACTGCGAAACATCAGCCCTTCAATCCCATGTTCCTCAAAGGCATGTTTGTACAGGTAGAAGACGCGTCGGGATATGCCGCGCTCACGACAGGCTTCACTGACGTTGCCAAGAGTGTCGGCCAACTGCAAGATTCCGAGCCGCTCGTAAGCGAGCTTCTCTGCATCACTTTCGGGCTCAACCGGACGGCAGCGGATGCTTCTCACGGGGCTGTCCATATCAAGAGACTCGAGCAGGGGGCAGTAAAAACAGACCTCCACGTCGATGCGCCCTCGAGCAGGACATTCTACGTGCCCGCGAACCACTCGGTAACGCTTGACCGGATTTTGAAAGGCATTCGCGGACTCGTAGTTAACACTCATGGCTATCCCCCGCTTTCTTCTCTTAAAACACGGTGACAAGGAGTGATTTGTTCATTCTGTGTTTGACCTGTTTTAACGCTTGGTTCGCGTGTTCGTTCCACGAAGCGACCATCCTTGTGACAAACATAACCCTTGTTTCTTGACAGCGCATGACTAGTTTGGAGTGTATTTCATGCCATTTTATAGTTCATTTGGGTCAGCCTGCGCGATGCGCGATACGTACAACGACGGTCCCGTTGCCGAGGTCGTTAATATCAAAATCGTACTGTCTCTCTTCCAGTTCCGGCAGCAAAAACGCGGGTACCCGTTCATTCCATATCTCCAAGCCAAGCTCTCCGGCTTGCAAACGTCCATCCGAATCCAACCATTCAAGTGCCCGCACCATCGGTTGTGGCGGCTCTAGTCCGCGGTTGTCGAGGTGCCAAAACGGCACTCTGTCGTCAGAACGGTAAAACTGCAAGACAAAATGGTCTTCCGTTTCCTCGGTCACGGCATGTTGCAATCCCTGTTTTTGAAGCACCCGTTTGAGCGGGACTGGGTCGAATGTGGTGTGTAATTGAAGCACATCGTCCTGACCGAGCTGATTAACCGCATCCATGATGACCTGAAATGGCTCCCCTTTGGCGCGTAAAATCTCCCGAACATCCAAATCAACAATTCTTCTTTCCATTACGTCCCCTCCTGATATCGAGCCGTGGCCATTCACATCTTCGTTGCATGACGAAATTTACAACGCTTCAAGCTCCCTCAAAACCTGACTCTCTGTAACAGAGTCTAGGGGCTCGCTCGGTCTTCTGTTGTGTCACCCGTCACAGTTCTATCGACAAAAGCGTAGCCGACACTGCAATTAGGCAGACGAAAAGTTGACTAAAATGGTCCTAATTAGCCAAGGCAAACTCTAACAGTGAGGTTATACTTATCCGAGTAATCAACGATTAGCCACTTTTGAAGGGGAGACTCCATAGATGTCAAGACCCATGGAGCCAAATACGTTCGTACAGGATATCCATAATCGCAAACGGTCGCACTTCTTTCGCCTGATGATGCTGTTGATGGCATTCGGACCGGGGCTGATGGTGATGCTCGCGGATACTGACGCCGGAAGCATCATTACCGCGGCTCAGTCCGGGGCAACCTGGGGGTATCGGCTGTTGCTGCCGCAAATCCTGCTCATTCCTGTCCTCTATGTCGTGCAAGAAGTCACGATTCGGCTCGGAATCGGAACGGGGCAAGGACATGGAGAACTGATTCGCAAGCACTTCGGTCTCCCGATGGCTGTGTTATCAGTGGGTACCCTGTTTATTGCCAGCGTCGGTGCACTTGTGACCGAGTTTGCAGGTATCGCAGGGGTCGGGGACTTGTTTGGCGTTCCAAAATGGTTCACCGTTCTACTCGCCACTGGTCTTCTCGTAGGAATTGGCATGACAGGCAGCTACCGTCGATTTGAGCGCATCGGTCTTGCTGTGGGATTGTTGGAAATCCTTTTTATTCCGGCTGCTTGGATGGCTCATCCGAACGTTCATACGATGGTTCAGTCTGCGGTTGACTTACCTTTGCATAATTCGAATTATTTGTTTCTACTCGCGGCCAATGTCGGCGCCGTCATCATGCCCTGGATGGTATTTTACCAACAAGGCGCCATTGTCGATAAACACCTGTCAACGAAGCACTTGCGCGTTGCTCGTGTGGACACGTTTTTCGGGTCGATTGTGACCCAAATCATCATGGTTGCTGTCATGATAGCTGCAGCCCAAACGGTGGGAAGGTTCCATCCCAATACAGCACTGAACAACATTAGCGATATTGTCAAAGGGGTGGCACCCGTGTTGGGGCACGGAGCGAAGTGGTTGTTCAGCCTGGCGTTTCTCGGAGCCAGCTTCTTAGCGTCACTCGTCGTTTCCGTAGCTGGTGCGTGGGGAATTGGTGAGGCATTCCATTTGAACCACAGTCTCAACAGCCGAGTAAGAGATGCCAAATGGTTCTACATTATTTATACAGCCGCCCATGTGGGCGGCGCACTTGTCGTCTTGTCGGCCGTCAACCTCGTCAGCCTGACCATCGATGTAGAAGTGATGAATGCCATCCTGCTTCCGATTGTGCTTGGGTTTTTGCTCGCACTCGAAGCCAAGGCCCTGCCCCTGCCTTTACGTATGAGAGGCTGGTACCGTTTTGTGGTTTGGACCATCTCTGGCATCGTGATGCTCTTTGGTGTCTACATGGCGACCATCACAGTGCTTTAGGCACGTTCCCCTGCTGCAAGCTCCAAAATGCCAGAAAAAGCAACACACCTAAGGTCGCAAGCACCCCTCCACTCATCAGTATCGGGCCAGCTGCCTGGCCCGCCTCGATGCGCATAAACGAATCGATAAGGAGCAGCGCCCCAATTTCTGCGCAAGCCAACTGCAAGTAAGCCAAACTCCTACGCGGCGACGCTCTGCCGAGAATGATGGGAAACATGGTATAACCAACCGCGTACACCAAGGATGTGATAAACCCCAGAAAGAGCAGGTGAATGGACGACAGGGCGAACGGCTGACCGTGCCTGACAAGCTGGTATCCCAAGACAAGCGAGGACAGCCAACCGACTACCCAGGCAACCAAGCCAGGCCCGTGTAGTCCAAAGTTCGAGCCGTCGTTTGCATGCGCAGCGCTCGGAGTATCTTTAGATTGCAAAGCACTACTCGTTTGTGCGATGCCCCCCAAACGTCGAGCAAAACGATAAAGCACAGTCAACCACAGGAAACTCGCAGCCGTGCCAACCAAAGATAATCCAATGACAATACTTCCAGCGCGGTCCCAGGGTCCACCTCGCCACGCCCCGATGACGCTGAGCACAAGTCCCCCGAACCATCCCACTTGGAGAACACTCCACCACCATGCCGGACCAACGGTTCTGCGCAAAAAGCGCGGCGCTAAGTGCAGCGCCACAGACAGCGTCGTGCCTCCTATCCAGCCGTAAAAGGTGAGCCATTCGAGTCCTGGGGAATAAACGAGTCCCGATTTGCTGGCGTCGTTCCAGTTCCAAATGGCTATCCAGACCGCAGCCACAATGAACAGCATCAATGAGACATCTGTTCCACGCTGACCCACGCCGTCCGTTTTCTGATACGCGGGGATTCGGCCAAACAGCTCTAGAGCCGCGCCTAGGTTCGACGTCTTCGATGCCTCAGTTTTACCCTGTGGGTCGGCGGAGCCTGTGGTCTCCCTTTGCAATCGAGACAGGCGTTTGGTATGCCTGACTCCAGAGAGAATGTTATAGAGAAAGAGGATTGGGGCCAGTACCAGAAATACCACGCCTGCGTGACTCGGCCACGAAGTGCCAGTGGCATTCCCGATTACAAGGAACACAACGCCTGCTTCTGCCACCACGAGTTGCACAACACCTTGGAGAGTAGAAGGCAACTGAACAGCGAGCGATAAGGCGAGCACAGCAAAGGTCATGCCGTAGATGAGCAACGTCAACCATCCATATGGGTTTAAGATGGCGTGAATCGGCGCCAGTCGATGGGCCAAACTGGGGTTCACTGACATCACACCCCCGAGAATGGCCCCAACTGCAAAGTTCAGGAACGCTGTGAATATAAAGCCCATGGGTAACCGGTACACATGCTGCGACTTCACCATCTCATCGCCTTCCTTGTCTCGTGAGTACGCTGTCCTCGTGCTGTCAGTGCGCCCGCCCACGTCTCGTCAGTGCGCCGCCCACTCGCGACTGACAATCCACACGTCCTTTTTTCTGTCGAGCACGCCATCTCGTCGCAATTGGTTCCAGATGCGATTGACGGACTCCCGGCTCATGCCAACCATCTGGGCGAGTTCTGTGTGCGTAACGGGCAGTTTGAGATGAATACCATCCGTCTCCTCGTGACCGTATTCATCGCAAAAATGACGCAACAACGCCTCAACGCGCTGGTGCGCATCAAACAAAGCCAATTCCTGCAGTTTGCTCTGCAATTGTCGAATCCGCCGTCCCATGATGCCCATCAGCCGTTTCATAATTTGCGGGTTGGCAGTCATCAATTCGTCTAGCCTCATGCTGCGAATAGACCACAACGTCGCCGGCGTGAGAACCTCCGCGGTACCTGGATACGGACTATTGTCAAAAAAACCGACGTGAGGAAACATCTGCGGCGGTCCGATGATATTGACGATTTGTTCACGGCCTTCTTCATCCACTTTAAATACTTTGATGAGTCCTCGCTCGACAAAATAGATGGCTTCGCGCGTCTGTCCCTCCATGAACACATATTCTCCGCGCTCATACCGCCTTTCCACAGCCAAATCGCCGATCCGCTCGAGGTCCTCCCGTGGTAAGTCACGAAACAGTTCTACCTTGCTTAAAAACACGATTTATCCTCCCCTTCAGCTGAGTTCGCTAGAGGTCGCATCATAGAAGCAGTCCGTTGTTCTACCGCCCATAATAATACAGTTCCCGGAAGAATCCAGGAACTGTATCACACGCAGCGATGAAATTCAAACAAATCTTGTCCAAAGTTTGTCAGATACACCAGGTAGGTCGTCAAACACACCAGATAGTTTGTCAAACGCACCAGGTGGAGCCCGGTGCAACGCTTACTGAGTTACGTGCATGTCATCAAACTCGTCCACAGAGGCACTAGAACCGGTGCTGAGCCCGCGCCGTGCCACTCCGGTGTGAACTGCAGCTTCTGCCACAGCTTTACGAACGGACTCAACCACTTGGGGGTTAAACACGCTTGGTATAATGTACTGCTCATTGCGCTCCGTCTCCGGGACACAATTGGCAATCGCCTGAGCTGCGGCCAGTTTCATCGTTTCATTAATCTCCCGTGCCCGCACATCAAGCGCGCCCCTGAAAATACCTGGGAAACAAAGCACGTTGTTGATTTGATTCGGGTAATCCGAACGCCCTGTCGCCATCACCCGAACATAAGGTTCGGCAACTTCGGGAAGGATTTCAGGTAACGGGTTCGCCATCGCAAACACGATGGGGTCGGCGGCCATCGACTGAATATCTTCGGCAGTTAAAATTCCCGGTCCGGATACGCCGATGAAGACGTCTGCTCCCCGCATGGCATCCGCCAGTGAGCCTTTGCGCCCACTGCGGTTAGTATGCTCTGCATACCACTGTTTGATGGGATTGTCGTACTGTTGTGTCGGATCGATGATGCCTTTCCTATCGCACCCGACGATGTCCCTTACACCCGCGGTCTGCAAAATCTTTGTACATGCGACGCCCGCAGCACCGACACCTGCAACGACAACGTAGAGGTCCTCCATCTTCTTGCCAACAATCTTCAGTGCATTCAATAGACCGGCCATCATCACAACGGCAGTGCCGTGTTGATCATCGTGGAACACCGGGATGTCCAACTCCGCGCGCAATCGGTCCTCGACTTCAAAGCATCGCGGAGACGAAATGTCCTCCAGATTAATGCCGCCAAACACGGGTGCTATCGCCTTCACAATTTGAACAATTTCGTCCGGGTCCTGGGTGTTTAGGGCAATCGGAAACGCATCGAGATCGGCAAATTGCTTAAACAGCATGGCCTTGCCTTCCATCACGGGAAGTGCAGCTTCTGGACCGATGTCACCGAGGCCGAGGACAGCCGAGCCATCGGTCACGACTGCGACTGTATTGCGTTTAATGGTGAGTTGGAACACTTTACTTTTGTCTTCATGAATGGCCTCGCAGATGCGTGCCACACCAGGCGTGTAAACCATCGACAAATCGTCGCGGTTCTTCACGGGCATTTTCAGCGCCGTACCAATTTTACCCCCGAGATGAAGTAGGAAGGTCCTGTCGGAGTAGTTCAAGACCTGAACTCCTGAACGATTCTGCAGGGCGGCAACCACTTGTTGACGCTCTGCGTCACTGCGTACCATGACAGTGATATCACGGACCGAAAAGTCCTGTTCTACGTGATGCATGTCCATTGCCACAATGTCGCCGCCTGCTTGTGAAATGGCGGTATAGGTGTCACTAAACAAGGTCCCTGTCTCAATCCGCAACCGAAATACCACGTGAAATCCACTCTTCGTGTAGCTCGCCATTATCGTCCACCCCTTCTCCAAATTCCGTTTGCATAAAGCACGGCAAAAATGAAAGCGCTATCCGCGGTACCAGCTTCCGTCCCTTTCCAGAGTACTCCTTCCAATCTGAATGTAAACCGGGACAAATTCGATAATATCAAATTTTCGGTTTTTATTGCATGTTTTGATGTGTATGCTGAAATACGATAAAGTCACCTCAATCTCCTTGCAGCATCTCTTCGGTGGCGTCAATTTCTGATAATAGTGGGCTATACAAGGAAATTCGATTGACGGAAACGGCATCTTATGCGACAGTGTGAGTGACGGATTTGGTCGTTTTGGACTATAACAAAGATAGTACATTTGTGCTATGGAGGGTTGTGTCCTCCCGTACAGCATAGTCGAGATGGGTTCTCGATCTGAATACACCTTGAAGGGGAACTAACCGATGCTGAAAGACGCAATCCGAACGATGGAGGACGCCCTCAAGCAGATTAGTGATATTAATTTTGCACTCGATGAAGCATTGATTGTCGCTATCACAGATGTTCGCGGGAATATCATCTTCGCGAACAGCAAGTTCTGTGATATCTCTAAATACAGCCGCGATGAATTGCTCGGCCAGAATCATCGAATTATCAACTCTGGTCACCACTCGAAGGACTTCTTCCGCGACATGTGGCGTACCATCGCACACGGCGAGATATGGCGCGGCGAAATCCGCAACCGAGCAAAAGACGGGTCCTTCTATTGGATGGATACGACGATTGTTCCATGTCTCGACGCAAACGACAAGCCATATCAATACGTCTCATTTCGAATTGACATCACAGAACGCAAGCGTGCTGAGGAATTTTTGCGCCGATCCGATAAAATCTCCGCCGTCGCACAGCTCGCGTCTGGAATCGCTCATGAAATCCGCAACCCGTTGGCTGCACTCAAATGGTCTGTTCAACTCATTCAGGCTGACGGTGCAGACAGCGGCAAACAGGTGGAACTCATCATTTCCGAGATAGAGCGCATTGACTCCATTGTCAGTGAGTTCATGCTGCTGTCTAAGCCGGAAAAGTCCCATAGTCTGCAGCTTTCGCAGCATGACATTAAACCTATTTTGGAATCCGTGGCGAATCTCATGCGCTACCAGGCGAATCGCACAAGGGTAAGTCTGGAACTCGAAGTTGCCGATACGCTGCAGCCCATCATGTGTGACCCGAATCAGTTGAAGCAAGTGTTCATTAATCTTGTCAAGAACGCGATTGAAGCCATGCCGGACGGTGGACGGTTGCTCATCGCTGCGACCGCGGGCAAGGACGAGCAAAGTGTCGTGATTCGTGTTTCTGATGACGGTATGGGAATTCCACACGAACTGCTGTCGAAAATCGGTGAACCATTCTATACCACAAAAGACAAGGGTACTGGCCTTGGACTCATGGTCTGTCACCAAATTATAGAGTCTCATCATGGCCGTATGTCCATTGACAGTCAGCCAAATGTCGGGACCACCATAGAAGTGGAACTCCCCTGTGCCAATCCGACAGCCGTCGGCGACAGGCAGTCCGTTTGAATCCTATCGAACGTTTAATCCCCCAAGTTATCCGACCTAACTTGAAATCTCTTCAACTTGAAATCTCTTCAAAAAGATGGCTCCATGTTAGCCATGGAGCCAAAGGGGGATCACTTACACAAAGTGATTGTCTCTAGGGTAACAACCGGCAATGCATAAAATCAACAGAAAAATTCATACAAATTTAAATGTTTCTACAAGCAGTCTGAACCGCCTGTTCAATTTCTTCATAGCTCGTGCAGCGACAGATGTTGGATTCGAGCCACTCCTTGGTTATATCAGCATCCGGATGGCCGTGTTGACGCAGGAGTGCATATGCATTGGTGAGAAAGCCCGGCGTGCAGTATCCGCATTGAAATGCGAAACAGTCGGTAAAAGTCTCCTGAATAAGTTCCCCATGGAGCCCTTCCACGGTTGTGACACGGTGTCTCTCCGCCTCCACGGCAAGCATGATACAGGCTTTGTAAGGCAGACCATCGACAAGCACCGTACAAGCGCCGCAGTCTCCGTTCTCACACCCTGGTTTCGCGCCTGTCAACCGACAGTGACTGCGCAACACGTCGAGCAGTGTGTCTGCTGGACGGATGACGAGGTTTCTTCGTTCGTCATTGACCATCAAGACGAGTTCGCGTCGATGAACGACCACGGGTATCATCTCCCAATTTCACGAAGGATGTGGGTAAGTACTTCTCGAAAAACAAAGCGCCGATACCCGCGTGAAGCCTCAAAGTCATCCAGGACCTCTCGTTCGGGCAGAAATTGCACCGCATTTTCCACCCTTTCCTCTGTGCTCGCACCTTCTTGACTCAGCGCTCTTTCCATTGAGAGTGAGCGAAAAGGAAACGCTGTAACCCCGCTGAACGCTGCGCGAATCTGCCCACCCCGGCGTACCGCCGTGGCCGTCACAACCGGGTAACCGACGTCTCCCATCTTCCGCCGCTTGACGTGGAGAAACGGTGCCCGTCGCCACGTTTCGTCTGTGACGAGCTGGACGAGCAGTTCACCAGGAGAGAGTTGCAGCGTCTCGCGAAAAACCTGCATGATGGGTAGTTCGCGCTTACCTTTTGGCCCGACCAGCCGAATAAGACTATCGCAAACGAGAAACGGAAGCACAGCCTCGCGGTAGAAAATTTGGCCGCAGATGTTTCCTCCCAGCGTGATTTTGTTTCTCGCCGTCCGATCCGCTATCTCAGCAACGGTACGTTGCAGCAGCGGAAATTCCCTGCTCAAAAGCGGATGGTCCGTAATTGCGGACAGTGTCACGCCAGCCCCCGTCACAAGTGAAGTTCCAGGTTCCGTGACTTCAACGACGCCTGTTTCCGCAATCTCCTTAATGTCAATGACGAGGTCCGGACGAACCAGACCGAGCCTAGCAAACGTGATGATTTCCGTTCCTCCGGCATAATACAGAGGAGAGATGCCGCCCTCCATGGCTTTTGTGTGGCGCCAAACAGCATCCTGCAGGGATGATGCCTTGGTGTAATCGAAATCAATCGCAATCAATGCCGCCCCCCTCCTTGCAGACGCCAGAGCAGTTCCGGTGTCATCGGCATCTGATTGACCTGCACTCCGGTCGCAAGCGTCAAGGCGTTGGCAAGCGCAGCCGGCATGCCAATGAGCCCGTGTTCACCAAGACCGCGCACGCCAAAAGGGGCGCTGAGATGTGGAGTCAATACGAAGTCTACTTCATACATCGGTTGGTCTCCGTAGCGGTGAATCGGGTAGACGCGCAATTGCGGATTTGACACCCTCCCCATGGCGTCGTAAACGAACCCTTCGCGGCTCGCCAAACTGAGCCCCATACTCATGGCGCCCTTGACTTGTCCGAGGGCAAGCTGCGGGTTGGCAACAGCCCCCGCGTCGACCACTGTCACTGCCCTAGTGACGCGGTATGTGTAGTCCTTCGGGAAGTATTCGACTTCCACCCCCTGAGCTGCAATCGTCCACTCCGGCCCAGGCACGCCCTCCCCTGTTTCAAAATCAAGGGATGTGACGCCTTCGATTGTGTAGCTGCCACATCCGACCACCATGCGACCTACCGAGGTACCGTCGGAAAAAACATAGCCATGCGAGAGTTCGCCAATGGGAATCCGCTCGCTTCTATGCCGACAACTCGCAAACCCGTCTTCAATCTGCACGTCTTCGGGATTGCAGCGAATGACCACAGCTGCGGTCCTCGCCAATTGGCGAACTGCATCTTTGGCAGCGCGTACGGCTGCATTCCCTGCGAGCAGCGTTCCACGGCTCGCCACAGTTTTCCAGTGTTCAGGATGTGCTCTCGTATCAACCTCAAACACAACGTCAACGGCCTCCGAACGCATCTGGAACACTTCTGCCACCATCTGTGCGAGTGCGGTCTTTGTCCCTTGCCCGATTTCTACGACGCCGGAAACCAGTGTTACCCGTCCGTCTCTGTGCACGAGGACGACCGCACCAGAACTCGCATTCGGCGGCGTACTTGAGGTCTTCCAGACGGCTGCAATGCCTTTTGTCCGGATGGCTGATGCGGTCTGCTCGACCACCGGCCCTTGCCAATCGAGCAGTTGCTTCAGACGACTTAGACATACAGGCAGGTTGCCCACCGAACTGCGCGTGAGCCTCGCCTGGGTCGGTGTCGTGTCACCAGGTTGAATGGCGTTGATGCGGCGCAGCTCAAGTGCATCGAGCGCCAGTTTTTTCGCCAATTCGTCCACAGCACGCTCCATCACAAGGGTTTGCTCCGGATGCCCAAACCCCCTGTAGGAAGTTGTGGGCGGATGATTCGTGTACATCGAGTAGGCGTTGCAGATGACGTGGTCAATGCGGTACGGCCCTGTACAATCCTGAGCTGCAGCCCGAGTCACGATGACACCCCGGTCCGCGTAGCCCCCGCAGTCGAACCAATAGGTGATGTCCGCAACCAGGATGCGTCCGTCCCGCGTTGCTCCAAGACGGATGGTCGATTCAAGTCCAATGTGACCTGGCAGAGTCATCATGTCTTGCTCACGCGTGCATCGGATTTTGACTTTACGCCCCCCCACCGCCTTCGCCGCGGCTACAGCAAGGGGTTCAATGTAAAGGCTGGACTTTCCCCCGAACCCGCCGCCAACAAACGGCACATGCACGCGGACGCTAGACTCCGGTACATCAAACGTGTCGGCAATGAGCGCAGGAATAGAATAGGGAGACTGAGTGGCGCTCGTTATTACGGTGTCGCCGCCAGGGAGAATCTCCGCGATGACACAACGGGTTTCCATAGCCGCATGATGGGCTTGCGGGAAGGAGATGTGACATTCAACGGTCACGTCGCAGCGCGGCCATATCTCATCTGCATGGCCCTTTTTAATCCGGATGTGGGTTGCGATATTGGTACCAGGCTTGGGATTGGCCTCTCCCGTCCAGTGATACCGATTGAGGTGCGGATGCACGAGCGGAGTACTTGGCGCGAAAGCCACTTTCGGTGACTGCACCACTGGCAGCAAATCGTATTCAATTTCCACGAGCAGTGCCGCAGCCATCGCTTGATGCAGTTCATCGGCAATGACAATCGCCACCGGCTCCCCAGCATAGCGAACTTTGTTCACAGCGAGGATGGGTCTATCCGCAATCGGATCGCCCGTGAGTGTTGGGCAATCGTACCCTGTCAGAACGGCATGTACACCTGGCGTTGCCAATGCTCGGGACTTATTCACGGAGACGATGCGGGCATGGGCCTGTGAGCTCGTTACAATGAAGCCATGCAGCACGTCCCCGTCGGGCAGGTCATCGGTATATATGGCCCGACCCGTGATTTTCTCCTCTGCATCCTTGCGCAGACTACCTAATCCAAACGCCTTCGTACCCTTTGCACGGGACATGCCCCTCTGCCTCCTGTAGTGGTTCAGTTGGCCCGTGATATACCTATGCTTAACTGCGACTGTCCTATGAACCCCACAGTTCACATGCCATCGGCGCACGAACTAGTACTCCAGATGACCACCTGGCTTCAAGCGACGGCGAAACACCCAGTACGTCCAAGCCTGATAGATCAATACGAGCGGCAGGATGCTCAGGGCGACGATAGTCATTACCGTCAGCGAGTAGTGACCGCTCGCTGCGTTGTAGATGGTGAGGTTCCAGTCGGGGTTTAAAGAGCTAATCATGACACGAGGAAACAGGTCATAGAACACAGTTGCTGTCGAACACACAATGGTTAAGGCGCTCAGTAAGAAAGCCCATCCATCATGCTCTGTATAGATGAGAAATGGTACCGACAAGAGCGCCATGCCGGCGAGAACCGGGAGACTCCCAGGGTCAAGGCCGACTTTTTGAAATAAATCTGTTTCAAAATAACTGTAAATGACAAACAGGAACATCGCGATGGTCGTCCATACCCCAATCTTCTTTGCTGCCGCTCTCGCCCGACTGCGAAGCGCTCCGGACATCCGCAAGGTCAGGAACAGGGCCCCGTGCAGTAGACAAAGCAGCGCCATTGCGACCCCACCAAGCACAGTAAACGGACTTATCAAATTCCAAAAGGTACCCACATAGTTCATATGAGCATCAATCGGCACGCCCTTCATCAGATTCGAAAGGGCCACGCCCCATAGAACAGGCGGCAGGAGGCTGCCAATGCAGGCAGCGTAGTCCCAAAACCTCCGCCACGTTGCATGACTTAACTTACTGCGGAACTCAAAAGCGACCCCTCTTGCCATGAGGGCTAGGAGAAGGACGAATAGCGCGACATAAAAGCCGCTAAACAGCGTCGCGTACCAATTTGGGAATGCGGCAAACATGGATGCACCTGCTGAAATAAACCAGACTTCATTGGCGTCCCAAAACGGACCGATGCTGTTGACAAGGAGTCTTCTCTCCTCATCCGTCTTACCCAAAAACGGAACCAGAATACCGACGCCAAAATCAAATCCCTCTAATACAAAGAACCCGGTAAACAAAACCGCAATGATAATAAACCAAATGGCGTTTAGGCTCATCGCAACCACTCCAACTCGCAAAATTGCCGTTCCATATTTGTACAGTTTATTGAGCGCGTTCACATGTTCAAAGCTTTCCTCGATGGGCGTGAACCCTGACCGCACGTCAGTTATGGGTCAAATGCTGGAAACCGATGTTTTTGCATCCATTTCATCCGGGCCGAACTCAGAGTCTGGACCTAGGCGGATGAATTTTACAAACAGGTATACATCCACCACAGCGAAGGCCAGATACACGACCCCAAAGCCGATGATGCTCATCCAAACTAAAGGTGCGCCAACAGTCGGTGATATGCCGTCACTGGTCTTCATTAGGCCATTCACGGCCCACGGTTGCCTGCCGATTTCCGTCATTAGCCAGCCTGTTGTGTTTGCAATGAACGGTAGGGCAATGGCCCACGGCATCCACCGCAGATATGTACTGCGCTTGACAAGCCATTCATCGTCCCGAAGACCGCGAAATGCACCGTAGAGGGCGAGCAAGATCATGAGGCTGCCAGCAAACACCATCAGTCGAAATGTCCAAAATGTCACCCAAATCGACGGAATGTAATTGCCAGGACCGTATTGTTGAACGTAGTGAGCCTGCAGCTCGTCAATTCCTGGTACAGAACCGTAGGTATGGTTGTACGACAAGATACTGAGCGCGTACGGAATCTCGATGTCAATCGGATTTGTGTGATGCGCAGTGTCTATCCAGGCGACAAGTGACCACGGAGCGTGGTAAGGGCTGGTGTGCCACAGCGCCTCCGAAGCAGCCATTTTCATTGGCTGAGTGCGAACGAGAAGCTGCCCCTGCGCATGCCCGACAACCGCAACCAGTACGCTTGAAATGAGGCCAGCGTACACCGCAATGCGAAACGACTGGGCAAACAGCTTTACCTCGCGGCGACGTAATAGGTAATAGGCACTGACTCCCGTCACAAAGAAGGAGCCAGTCGCAACCGCACCGAGCCAAACATGGGGGAACTCAACACGAATCTGAGGATTGGTGATGAGCGCGCCAAAGCTGCTCATCTGTGCACGACCACCGGCCATAACATACCCGACCGGCTCCTGCATAAACGCGTTCGCAGTCAGTATCCAGAAGGCTGACAAGCTGACTCCGACGGCGACCATCCAAATTGAAAACACATGGAGTTTTTTGGGCAACTTGTCCCAGCCAAAAAACCAGGTTCCGATAAACACCGATTCAAGGAAAAACGCCGCTAACGACTCAATGGCAAGTGGGGCTCCGAACACGTCGCCAACGAATCGCGAGTAATTCGACCAGTTCATCCCAAATTGAAACTCCTGCATAATACCGGTAACCACACCAATGGCAAAGTTGATAAGAAACAGCTTGCCCCAAAACTGGGCCATCCGTCGGTACATGCCGTCATTTTTCACGACATAGAGTGTCTCCATGATGCTGATGAGGAAAGCCAAGCCGATGGTCAACGGTACAAATAAGAAGTGATACACCGTGGTTATCCCAAACTGCCACCTATCCAGCCATACAACCCACATCGCTCTCACCCCAAAGCCTGTTCGACAGTCCTACGCGGACAGTCCTGTCTCGTTAGGGTATACAAGTGAGGAAATTTTATGCGGTTTTTACTCATATTTACCGTCTGTTCGCGGAAATTGCCGTCGATGGGCCGGGAGGGTCCTGCGATTGACTGTCGGCTTGTTCCGACTGGCTGGGAGGTTACGCAGTTTACTGAACTTTACCTTGACTCAACGAGCTACCTTGTCAGATAAATGATTTTGGAGAAGCTATAAATTTGTCCACCATGCGTAAGCGTAGTCAACACAAGTGACTGGGGCCCCCTTACGCATCCACATTTTTCACCTCTGTCTTACCATGACGACTTCCAAATTCCATCGCGCCCGCTGGCTTTGGCTGCGTTGGGGGCTTGGCCGCCGATAGCGAGCCGGGAACGCGTTATTCACCCTGTCCGAAACCCGTTCAAGTGGAAATAGCGCGCTCGTGGCGCGTTATTCACTAAAACGCATCAAAATAACGCGTCCACACGTCGTTATTGACTCAAGGTGCGGGCATAGAGCTTCCACAGCGCGCTATTTTTTGTCGGCACTATAGATGTAATCGGAAATAGCGCGTTCAGAGCGCGTTATTGCGAATTACAGGGTCCAGTCCAAGAATGCGGATGGTCAGTATTTTACCTCCATGCGCTTATTCCGCACTTTCACGGAGAAGCGCCACAGGATTCCCAGTAATAAAGTGAGCACCGCCATGCCTACGTCGATAAAGAGCCAAGCGTGCGCTCGAAGCCATGCATCCATTCCGAGGGTACTGTATGCCTTCGCAAACGTCTGGACGGTGGTCCCGTTCGCGGTCGTATTGAAGTTATATCGCTGGACAAGCCAGTACCCCGTGAATAATAGGGATGCCAGAAACCCTGTCAACGATAAGACGAATAAGCTTCTCACAATCTCTATGACGATTTTCACAGCCATTCCCCCTTGGCCTCATCATCGATAGCGGTTTGTTGACGGATGCTCATACCGGCGAGCCAGAGATACCTGCTCTGCCTCACCGCATTCCAATATTTATAACTCTTTACTCTTTTCTCTTCTTTTGATCATTTATCTCATTTGCCTCATTTTACTTCTTTTCTCATTTCTCTGAAAGACCGTTGTAAAGGTTGTGGTCAATCAATTTCTCTGCGGCCACGGTTCCGAGTAGGCTTCCGAGATTCGCCGCATCGGCCAATGCACTTGGCACGACAATCATGGAAGCTTTCTCCTTCAGGCCCTCGTAGAGGATGTTGAGTGCACGGAGCTGCAGGGCAGCCGGGTGTTTTGCGTACATTTCTGCTGCAGCTACAAACGATTCCGCAACCTGCTGCTCTGCCTGACCGAGAATTGCACGGGCGTTACGCTCGCGTTCAGCCTGTGCCCCCCGCGACATCGCGTCTTCCAGACTGTGTGGAATATTGATGTCCCTTATTTGCACGTCCTGAATCGTGATGCCCCACGGCTCGGTGCGTTTGTCCATAAGTCTTTTCAGCTGGTTATCGATGTCTCCCCTTGAACTCAACAAATCTTCCAACATGGTACTGCCAATCAGGTCTCGTAGTGCAGTCTGTGCCGCCCAAGAAACCGAAGTCATGAAATCCGTCACTTCGAGGGCCGCCTTCTCTGCATCCCAGACCATCCAAAACAACACAGCGTCCACGCTAACCGGTACTGTATCCTTCGTGAGGGTTTGCTCTGCGGAGAACTTTGTCGTAATGACCCTCTGATCTATCCACGCAGGGACACTGTCGATAAATGGAATGATATAAAAGATACCTGGGCCAGCAAGCCCCTTAAACTTGCCAAGCCTGAGGACGACAGCCTTCTCCCATTGGTCCGCAACCTGAATGGCGGATGACAGGAGCCACCCAACAACAATCAACACGATGCCAAGTAAGATACCAAGAATCAGTTGGTGGATTGCAACTAATGTGCCAAGACCGACCCCGATAATCAGAAATACAAAGAACGTTAGCTTCTGAATTCCTGCCGTTTGACGCTTGTTCATCACGTCACACCCCTCGAATTGGCTCATGAACATTCAATCTGCCATAGTCGTTTGAAGCCTGCACATCGTATCCGTCCGTGCCGTCACGATGACCCGTGCCGCTGCAGTGCCTCAATCAATTCCTCCAAGCTGATGCCTTGCGTCTCAGCCATCTCCAGGACAAGCGAGGTAAATCGTTCGATGTGGCCCTCACGTGCCGGACCATTTTGCTGCCAGGATGTTTCATCCCGGACAAATGTCCCTTTGCCCTGATGCGTTACGATGAAGCCTTCCTGCTCGACCTGGCTGTACACTTTACTAACTGTGTTCACGTTGATGCGACCATCGACTGCCATTTGCCGAACCGTAGGGAGCTGAAACCCGGCCGGCCATTCGCCCCGAACAATCCGTTGAATGATCTGTTGCCTAAGTTGAACGTACAGAGGGACGCCACTGCCAGGATCGAGCTTCCATTTCATCCACCTCACTCCCCATTGTCGTCATATTGTCATATTACACTATGACAATTCATGCGTAAAGATTTCCAATCTAAAATAATTCCAAGACGAGACCAAGACAAACCGCCATGGAGACCGATGTAACTGGTATGCCCAAGACAACATATTGTGGAGCGATGTGTCATTCAGGAAGGGGTCCTTGCATTGGATGCGTTGGATGTATTTCATCCGTTCCGCGCTAACACAATTGGCTACAACCATCGCTTTCAGTCACCATATGGAACCCGGAATCTGATTTACTCAGACTGGACCGCGACGGGTCGCTTATATCGGCCGATTGAAACCGTCATTCGTCAACGCTTTGGACCGTTTGTTGCGAACACGCATTCACAGACGAGCATTACTGGGCATGTCATGACAGAGGCATACCACCACGCAGCTCATGTCATCAAATCTCACCTTGGGGCAGATGACAGAGACGTCCTGATTCCGGCGGGCTGGGGTGCTACCAGTGCCATCAACAAACTTCAACGGATACTTGGAATTCGCCTTCACGAGAGACTGCAGCCATTTGCAAGCATTCCAACAGAGTTGAAACCGGTTATCTTCGTCACGCACATGGAGCACCACTCGAATCATACGTCTTGGCTCGAGACCATCGGCGACGTTGTCTGTTTGCCGCCAGGTTCTGATGGCCTTGTCAGCCCCGACATTCTCCATGCAGCGCTGAATGATTACAAGGACCGTAAAATGAAAATCGGATCGTTTACGGCCTGTTCGAACGTTACGGGCATCACCACGCCTTACCACACCCTCGCGAGAATAATGCATCAACACGGAGGCGTATGTTTCGTCGATTTTTCGGCGTCTGCAGCTTATGTCGATATCAACATGCATCCAGCAGACCCGTCGGAACAGCTCGACGCAATTTTCCTGTCTCCGCACAAATTTCTTGGCGGACCTGGGAGTTGCGGTTTGCTCGTTTTCAATTCCCAGTTGTATCACAACCACATACCGGATCAGCCAGGTGGAGGGACCGTGAAATGGACCAATCCGTGGGGAGAAAAATCATACATTGATGACATTGAAACCCGTGAAGATGGAGGAACGCCCGGCATCCTGCAACTCATTCGAGCGGCGCTTGCCTTTGGTCTAAAAGACCAACTTACAGCGGCAGGTATGGTAGAACGCGAGCACACAATCGCGAGGTCCGTGAAGGCAAGACTGCAGGGTGTCCCGCGGCTGGTTCTACTCGATGGTCACATCGCAGACAGACTCGCCATCTTCTCCTTTTGTTTTCCACACCTGCACTATAACCTCGTCGTTCGATTGTTAAATGATGGGTTTGGCATCCAGAGCCGCGGCGGATGTTCGTGTGCCGGGACCTATGGGCACCATCTGTTTCATTTGAATCAGCACACGTCAGAGCAGATTATGGCACTTGTCGATCACGATGATCTCTCACAAAAACCCGGCTGGGTTCGCATCTCTTTGCATCCGATGATGACCGATAGCGAAATCTCATACATTATCTACGCCTTAGACGAGATATCGAGGCACGGTTTGAAATGGGCACAAGACTACACGTACAACAAAGCAACAAACGAGTTTACGCATCAATCGAAACATCATACCAGGGTTGATATCGAACGTATGTTCGTATTATAATCCTGACAGAAGCGATTCATGGAGGCAGAGCAAACATGACTCAATATCGGTTCTGGCAGGTCTATAGCGACCCAACCCCGTACAGTACCCCTACACAAGTGAACATTGAGGCCGAACGTTACCAAGAAGCCATCGAGCGCTTCTGCAGGGCGTATGATTTCGAGCTAGAAGACATCGAAAGAGACCACGTATGGGTCGATAGCAAAGGGTCAAGCATCGAGTACTACGTCGATTGGTGACCATCCACCGAACCACTGCATCGTTGGTTACGCATGATGAAGATGTGCCGTGCCTTCTTTCAGCGCGTGAGCGTCGTGGCACGCCTGTGAGCAATAGCCGGCAAAGCGTGCGTCGCAGTCTTCGCAAACGATATGCTGTCTATGGCAACTCGGATAGGCACAATTGATGTATGTCTCCGCAGCCGCATCGCAATGATAACAGCGTCCAACGATGACGTCTTCCACCTGATTGACAGAAACACCTATCCGTTCATCAAACACATAACACTTTCCATCGAAATACTGGCCGCGAGCTGCTGAGTCCTTTCCGTAAGTCACGATGCCCCCATCCAATTGAGACACATCTTCAAACCCTTCGCGAAGGAGCAGACCCGACAGCTTTTCGCAGCGAATGCCGCCAGTGCAATAAGTGAGGATTTTCTTGTGTTCAAACAGTTCGCGATTCTCACGAATCCATTCAGGAAACTCCCGAAACGTCTTTACATCTGGGCGAATGGCGTTACGGAAGTGTCCCAGGTCGTACTCGTAGTTGTTCCGCCCATCGAGGACAACAACGTCATCTTGCTCCAGGTGTTCAAGGAACTGCTTTGGAGTCAGGCGCTTCCCCGTGAGTTGGTTTGGGTCAACGTTCTCTGCGAGACTTAGATTCACCAACTCGGGTTTTACCTTTATCTTCAGTTTCCCAAATGCGTGCTCATGATAGGGATCCACTTTAAAATGCATATCGGCAAAGCGCGAATCGGCGTGCATCGCATCCATGTAGGCCGTGGTTTGCTGGATGGTCCCCGACACTGTACCATTAATGCCTTCCCTTGCAATGATGATTCGTCCCTTGAGACCAATCTCGTTACAAAGTGCCCGGTGCGCCGAAGCAAAGGAATCAGCATCCGCGATAGGGACGTATTTGTAGTACAACAGGACTTGATATTCAGTATCGTTATGTTCCATCATTTGAGGTTCCTGTTGGTTATCGCTCGTCAGTCCATGTTCCTTATCGTTATCGCTCGTCAGTCCATGTTCCTTATCGTTATCGCTCGCCAGTCCATATTCCTTATCATTATGGTTCATCACAAGATAGCTCCCTATTGAACAATTTCGTGCGTGCCAGTACACGTGGTCACAATGCGCAAGGCATCGGTGAATGACTATAAGACCTATGTTACCACGACTGACGAAGCACCCCCAGTCCCCCATTGATTCAGATTTGGGGCATTGTGCAGTATCATTCCAAGTACGAATGTGGATATTTCATTTGTGAAACACCCTGAGCGGTTTCGTCGTCTATTTGATGAAACACGTTACGACCTAGTTAAGTACAGGAGTGTATGCTAGTGAATCGTTTCGCCGTTACCATTTATTCATCCATTGTCATTAGTGGTGCGTTAGTCGGGTGTGCGGCTTCATCCAATCTCGCCAAACCGTCCTACAACCAAACGAATGCAAGTCCAATCAATGAAGCGGATAATGCGACGAACGTAGCGAATGCGTCCACACCTCCAGTCGGTCCTAATTCGATAACGACAAATCAGATAACGAACCAATCGACGGAAAACACATCTTCTCAACACTCCGATGGAATACACTTTGCACCGTACATTGTTCGCGCTATGGAACAGGCGAGGCAAACAACTAAGATGAGTGCTCTTTTTGCCCCAACTGAACCTATATTTCAGCCACACGTTCCATTTGTGGGCGTAAAAGAATATGCATCGGATTGGATTTACAGCATTAGTCTGTTTTCCACCACAACAGCAGTACCCATCAACGACCCAAGTCTCGACAAATTACCTAACAATGCAGGAATTGGAATGTTTAGGGGAACAGATTATTTTGATCACCATCAGGCCATGGAGGACTTTGCGTCACAATTCAAAGTCGACAAAGTCGGGCCACCTGCGAAAGTGGACGCCAATGGTGTCATGAAGCAATACCAAACCGGTCAACAATACATTCTTAATGGTTCGACAAACTACACTTCCCCGCAAAATGTGATTGAGTGGCAGGAGGGGAAATGGATAATCGACGTATTTGGGGCGCCATCGTTAGATTTCATAAACACAGCGAAACAAGTGGCTTCCTTTTTGCAGTCTCATGAGTTGCCACCCACCGATGGACGAATCATCATTAATCCTGACTTGAAGGGCAAGCCCATCACGAAAATTGGTTGGGTATTCGGAGATACATTTTACGTCTGTGCGTCATCATCGATGATGAATGCACTAGACATGGCAGTTTCAATGCGTGAGTATGACAACTATAACGTTGTGCCGTAGTTTATCTGGTGTAGTCATACTTCGCGCAGCGAACCACGAGCGGCATGTAACTTGTTACTTGCGCCTCAATAGGAGCAAAGAGATACCAACGGCGGCGATTGCGAGTCCTCCAGCACCCCCGATAATCTCAAGTCTCCGTGGGGAACGCGTGAACCACTTGCGAGCGGCCCCCGCAGCCATCGCCCAACTGCCGTCCGATATGATAGCCACCAGGCAAAAAACTAGTCTCAAAAGCAGAATCTGCAGCGCCACATGCCCCGCTGCTGGACTCACGAACTGGGGCAAGATGGCGGCCATGAACACGATGGCCTTGGGGTTCGCCACGCCGACGAGAACACCGTCACGAAAAGACCGCCCATCCGATGCCTTCACTGACACCTGCTGCCCCACCACCGCAGCCAAATTTCCTCGTTCACGGAACGTCTTGACCCCCAAATAGACGAGGTATACGCCCCCAACCAGTTTCATAATCGTGAAGAGCACCAACGAGTGCTCAGCAATCGCACCCATTCCGAACGCAATAGCAATGACCAGTCCATAGACCCCGGTGGTGTTTCCTAACATGGTCCACATGGCAACGCGGCGACCGTTTGCGAGCGCGCGCGAGACGATGAACAAGACACTGGGTCCGGGAATGGCAATGACGACAAAGGCCGTGATGAGAAAGGCAATTAGAGTTCCTGGGGCAATTCCTAACACGGACTCACTCCACCCTTGTTCAAACTTCAGTTCCAAATTGCCCAAGTCTGTATCCTAATACTTGATGTGCACTATAGAGATGCGGTAATAGAGCAATACTACGAGTAGAAGCGTCCCAACAGCAACAATCACTCTGTCTAGTTTTCGACTATTCATAGACTGACTGCTTAAACCGTATAACTTTAGTCCAAGAAAGCCTCCAACAGTATTTGTAATTACATCGGTTGTGCTTGTCGCCCCAATAGCGAAGATAAATTGAATCAATTCAAACGCAACACTACAAGCCAGTATAGAAACGAACTTAGGCAAAAATCCAACTCTTTTGAAATTGACATTCAAAAGCAGACCAAAAGGAATGAAGATAATCACATTATCTATCATCTCACCGATAGTGCCACCATCAGTAAATGGAACCAGGCTAAGACTTCTGTGGTGATAATCAAATACTTGCGGAATGTTGAAGTCCAGTTTGAATAAAACAAACCATATCAATATCACCAAATATGAAGCTAGCAATCCTCTGGATAATATTTTCCTCACGTGAATTCCTTTAATTCTCCTATGTTTAAGCAGTAGCATCAGGTTCCCGATGTTCAAATATCATTCCTCCAAAGATTTCATTACTTCCGAAAGCTATGGTGTGGATACTTTGCGAAGTTCAAACGATAAGTTCAGACTAGCCTACACACTTTCCACCAAACGCTTTCCCGCAGCCAATGCGTTGTTTAGAGAATCGACATCATTTCGACCGTATTGTCCCAGCACGACGGCGATTATCAAAACGTGTCGATTGTTTACCACGCGATTGGCGGCTATCGCAATATTTCCGATGTGAGTCAAATTCCCCGTTTTTAGTCCGATAATACCGTCTTGCCCAAGGTCAGAATTCGTGTTTCTGATGTTTCCAGCCACGGGGAACCGAACATCTCCTTGATTCACAATGTCCCTGAACGCCGACAGGGACATTGCTGCCGAGGCAACTTTCAATTGATCTAATGCGGTACTCACGGAATCCCGACTAATGCCTGCAGGGTCCGCATAATTGGTGTGCTTCATTCCCAGCCTTTCAGCCTCTATGTTCATTTGGTCTACGAAAGCCGGAACACTGCCAAGGGACCATTGGGCCAACATAATGGCTACATTGTCTCCAGACGGCAGTAGCAGAGCCTGCAGCATTTGTCTTTCCGTCAGCGTTTCGCCGACGACAACCTTAACCACTGAGTCATCTTCGTTCATCTCGCGGCGGTATAATTCAACGTCTTGAGATGTGACAGTGTAGGAAGGACCATCTTGACCTTGAGAAAGGGGGTACTTCTGAAGGACGATGAATGCGGTCATTATTTTCGCTAAACTCGCTGTTGGTACGGGGGTACGCTCTCCATACTCTCCATACACCGATCCGTTTATCATTAACGCAGCTTGCCCTTCAGCGGGCCACGTCACGGAGAGTTTTGGCAGTATGGTATTACTCGATGGATGCTGGCCGATGGCCGTTGAATTGGACTTGCTGGGACTGGCAGAAGAATTTCCAAAGAAGCGAACTTTGTCCAACGAAATCAAGCACGCCACACAAAACAATATACCCAACAGAGCCGAGCGAAGGTTAGTTTTGCGACGTGATTTCTTGGTGGTGTTCGATGTTCTGTACGACATACAATTCACCTTTCTTTGGTTGCTATATCAGCCTCCCCTATAACGATAAAGATGCTTTCTAAAGAACTCCGAAAGAAAACCTAAAGAAGCTTAAAGATTATCGTGATTCCCCCAACGGAAGTCTCACTTCGAATGTCGTCTCTACTTCATTGCTTGTAGCAGTAATTGACCCATGGTGTAGGTCAACCATACTCTTTGCAATGGCAAGCCCTAGCCCACTTCCCCCCGTATCTTGTGAACGGGATTTCTCAACGCGGTAAAATCGGTCAAAGATGTGCGGGAGGTCCATCCACGGAATAGGTATCCCTTTGTTTTTGATCTCGATAATGGCCTCGTCATGAATTGTTCGAACAACTACTTCGACGACACTACCCTTTTCACCATATTTGATGGCATTGGATATCAGGTTGGCAAATAACCGCATCAGTTTGTCTCCATCTGCGTAGAGCATCATCCTTGCCGCGGTCGACGTAAGTTTAAAATTCATTTCCTCCTCGGCAAGCTGCAAAGTAAAATCAGCGGAGACCTGACCAATCAATTCAACGAGATCAATATTGGAACAGCGTAATGCGACCTGTCCGGAAGCCATTTTGGTGTATTCAAATAAATCATTGACCATGCGCCCGAGGACCAAGGACTTTTCGTAGGCAATCTGGGTGTAGTGTCGTAATTCGACTTCGTCGCGATAGCCATCACTATCAATCAGCCGCAGATATCCGATAACCGAGGTGAGCGGTGTGCGAAGGTCGTGAGAAACACTTGTAACCAACTCGTTTTTGGATTGGATTGCCCTCAATTCTTGCTCCAGAGCACTCTTCAATTTTTCGGACATGGCGTTAATATGACCTGCTAACTTCCCAAGCTCATCTGAACGGTCGACGGGTATGACTACATCGAAATCTGCATTCGAAATTTTTTGCACAGAGTCGGTGATGTTTAAAAGATAATTCATCGAAGGACGACTAAGTATAATGACATAAAATGCAAAGAAAACCAGTACTAACACGACAGGGGCAACTTCAAACCCAACGGTATTATTGATTTGAATTAGCACGGCGGTTATTGGAAATGAGGTGTGGAAAAACATCGTGATCAGGTTTCGAAAGACGACTCTGACTATATAGAGAGAAATGAAACTCAGCAATGTACTGGAGAAGCTTAACAGGATTAATTTTAACCGTAGCCCAGAAAACCAGTTATATCTCAATTTTATATCCCACTCCCCAAACCGTCTGAATGAGCTTGTAACCTATTTCCTTTTCTAATTTGTCCCGTAAATTGCTGATATGCACCATTACTGTATTGTTCGATATGTAATACTTTTCTCCCCAGATCAATTGAAAGATGTCCTCAGCGTTGAAGACTCTTCCCGGATGACCAGCCAATAGGTAAAGGATTTCAAATTCCCGACTAGTGAGCGAGATTTCACTGCCATTTACCGTGACTTTATGTGTCAAGCGATTGATATCCAAACCGTGGATGCTCAAAATATCCTCCGCCGAGGGTTTTGATTCAGTATTGTAATCAAAGGAACGTCGAATCAATGATTTAACACGTGCAACCAATTCTAACGGGTTGAACGGCTTCATCATATAATCATCGGCCCCAGTCATCAGCCCAAGAATCTTATCAACATCCTCGGTTTTTGCACTTAGCATCAGAATCGGAATTTTCGATGTTTCCCGTACCCTTTGACAAACTTCAATACCACTCAGTTCCGGCATCATCACATCTAAGATCATGAGATGTACATCTGTAGTGTCCAAAATACTTAATGCCTCAGATCCGCCATGGGCAACCTTAATTTGGAATCCCTCGGCCTTGAGATATGTGGATGTCAACTCAGTAATGTCTTTGTCGTCATCCACTACCAAAATGGTCCTCATTTTTATGCCTCCTGTATACTTACTACGCTTCCGTCTTTCGGTGACCGGTGGCCGGTGGCCGGCATTGTCCGGTAGACGCAACCAGCCAACAGTGCATCACCACGGTGCCGGTCAGCCTTTGATGCGTCATCTTCGACCTAACCTTCGAAACACAATCATCAAGATATGGTCATGATACCGTGAATTTCGATTTTTTAATGTACCTTGCCCGAAGTTTCCCGGGTCAAAGAGATGTGCAAACTCCTTGGTCACACTAGACTAAATAGTTATAGAAAACCTAAAGAAACCCTTAAGAACTATAAAGATGTCAAAACGTCTGCATTGGCCCGAAGTGAAGGAGAAGCTGTGGCCGTAGTTTCCTCGCAGACTTCCCGTATTACCGCCTCTGCTAACGTTTCGCCGTTCAGGATCACCCCAGAAGGAAAATTTCATAATCACTACCTTGCGCCAAACATCCGTTTAAACACTTACCAGATAACGCCAGGAGCAACCAATCTATGCCTCTTATGAATAAGGGTTTTCTCATGAAAAAGACGAACGCGAAAGACAAACGATTTGCCGAGATATGGTATACGGACAGTGTTGCCAAGTTTTTAGACCACAACAGTACAGAATTCGTCAGTGAAGCGTTTGAAGACGTATTCACTCACTTGCAATCAAACGACTTGTCCATCATTAAGCAAGGACTACAATTGCTGCTTTCTACTGTAAAAAGCCGGGGGGAACATCAGTGAATTTTACAGATTTGAACCTCATCTGTTGGGCAACATTTGGACTGGTATGGATTGTTGGGTCTCTATACAATTTTTTTAATTCACCGCGCACGGCAAGACACCGTGCTCGATACGATTGGCTGATTCTTGGCGCCGTGGTTTGGGTAGTCATGCATTTCCTACCTCATCGGTACTTGGATTCCGCTAGGTTTCACGCTGATTGGTTGCAATGGATTGGCACTATCCTGTTGGTTGCGTCTACGCTATACACACTCTGGTCCCGCTGGATATTGGGACGAATGTGGGCAACCAATGCCGCAGTAAAAGAAGGACATCAACTGGTCACAAAAGGTCCTTACCAAATCACCAGACACCCTATATACTCCGGAATTCTTGGCATGGTTTTAGGTTCCACACTTTCTCTGGGGCAAGGTTCATCGTTTTTCCTGTTTCTTATCGTGCTACTTTGTTTCATCAACCGAATCCGTAATGAAGAGCAGCTAATGGTGATGACTTTCGGAGAAGAATACATTCAATACAAAGAGCGTGTGCCACGACTGATGCCTGGGTTCAAACTGAAATCCAAGTAATGGACCAATCACTGGAGAGAGGTGAAGAGATTTCATTCTCACTGGCGAATTAACGACAACGAAATTACAGCTACCCGTCAACTTGTACAGTACACCACGTACAAAGCCGAAGAAGCTGGTCGTTCGTGTCGTACTGGTCGATGCCAAAAACACAAGTCAACTCTGCTCGAATTGCAGGGAAATCGTTCCAAAAAGGCTGTCTGAGCGTGTGCACAGGTGCGACCATTGTGGCTATGTTCAGGATCGGGACGTAAACGCCGCACAAAACATCTTGAAACGTGCGTTAGCCTAGCATCAACTTGGCTTGGACTGCGCCTTCAGAACGTAACGTAGACGACTCAGTCATGCGTGTTCTGAGAAGCCCCTGCCTTTAGGCGCCTTTAGGCATGGGGAGTGGTCACAGGAACCATCGGCTCCCACTTGCCCTGTTGCCTTCATCCCATTCAGACCTACAATGTAGAAACCTGTGCCCCCGTACATTGGAAGATGTTCACAACTTATGGACGGAATGCCTGCATGAAAAGTTACATTCCACCTTGCTGCACGTCGTTGTGAGGGTTAAAATCCATGTGCGCATTACTCTCCCATCTCCCACAATCAGCCCCCAGCTTCTCTATTCGAGTCTTCACGGATGGAGTCTCGCTCTGATGGTATGTACTTCTCCATGTACTGGCGAGCAAGTTTCCATCGGTCTTGTTCTAAGCGATACACCTCAGTCACAAGAGCTTTCATTTTGAGTTCACCATTCAAGCTGAAATCTATAGCTGACGAAATAATAAACTCCGTTTCTCCGCGCATGCCGGAACTAAAATCGGTGTAATCCCAACGAGGATTCTTTCCGGAATAATACTCGTTAGCATCGATGTTTCCTTGACGGTACGACTCTGCATCGTAGGTCTCGTATTCACCGATTTTGCCAAGAGAAAACACTGAAAAGAAGTCACCTGATACTAAGGAATTCAACTCAGTAATTCGACCCTGATTCATCATTTCACGAATTTCAATGACAGAAGTCATAGCCTGACTGTTCCGACAAGTCATCAAATTACCACCCCTTATGTGAAAAACACTGTGCAGGATTCTAGTGCGACAGAAAACGATAGTCATGTTTGTATAATGATGCCAATGTCCATGTTGCTCTCCTTGGCTTTACCCTCTGACGTTAGAGATTTACGTGTGGAAGGGACAAATCCTTCTTTCCGTGGCATTGTCATTGGCGAGTATTGCGGGGCCATTCCTGAGTCTAGGGTCATGGTCAACCTTAGATCGCTGTGAATAGAAGAGATGCTCGTCAGCGCCCCAGCTTAAGGCTGATGGTTTGCTGGTATTCATCTATGTACCTATCGACAGAAGACCTCCGGAAAGTGGTTTTACCCATTTTCGGGAGGTCTTCGTTATAGGTCAATGACACCGCCAAATGAGAGATCAAGCGAAAAGCTACTGGAGAGGGATGCACCCTTAAGACGGATCCCCCGGCTCCTGAACGGTCCTGAACTCTCCTGAACGGCTCCCGACGGCTCCCGACGGCTCTGAGCGGGGGCGAATCCTCTTGACCAGGCGTTATTGCACCTGAACCAAATTCGCCTCCGCAGTCGAGATATACCCCTGTAGGAGTTGTCCCGTACTCTCATCGCAAACTTCAACTGGCACAAATCCCCCCTGCGGGGTGGGCGCATTCGATACTACAAAGTATCCGGAATGAATTGTTTGTATGACCGTCTGCTTGTCAGGTCCATAGACATGAATTGTCGTGTTTGTGCTCTGCGGTTGAACCGCGATGGCACGATAAACATTGAGCAACTGCAAATACTGAGAGTCTACCCAGCCATAACCTTGCACGTAATCCCACTCAATGACGATGCCATTCGCCATACCCATGGCAATCTGGCTGACCGTAACGGTTTGACCGGGTGGAAGGGTTGGCGGGGCCTGATTAAACATCTGCCACATGGGAAAGGTCCACTCCCCAGTCTGCGCCAACCCATGTGCCGCCTGAAACGCAATCACTGCCTGTTTCGTGAGTGGGCCAAACTGTCCGTCGACCGTGAGTCCAGCATTCATCGTTTGATTTAAATAAGATTGGATGGCAGCCACACTTGCGCCGAAAGATCCCGATTGTAAAGTCCCAAAGTACATTTGCGAAGCGCCCGCTCCCGGCGATGAATAGTACGGCAGTCCGCCGTAGTTTGGCACGGTTTGTACGGCAGCGCTCGCCTGCGTGTAAAACACGGGCTCTTGCGTTGACTCTGGTGCTGGCGGTTGATTGCTCGGTTGATACTGCGTATAGCTTGAGACATTGTCCCCCACATAAGACGCCATCTGGTTCATCAGGGACCCAATCGAACTTGCCCATTGCTGATCCGTCGCGTAGTTCACATTCATCCCTTTCAATGTGGGCGAAACGTAGAGACTGGATCCTGGGGTCAGATAATTGTTTCTGACCTCCCATCCCTGAAACAAAATTGCGTATTCTTCACTCGGAAACAGCCCCGCATCTTGACCTGGCGCAGAGTCATATGCTCCGTAACCAAACAAATTGTTCTTCGTCTGTGCAATCTGACTCTTTCCCCAGTAACTCTCGAGAATAGCGTGGGAGACGAGGTAGTTTGCGTCCACGCCATAGATATTTTGAGAGTTCATGAAGGTTTGACCGAGCCCCGTCATCGGTGAACTATGACTTTGTAGATAATCATCAATGGAACTTGCGGTGATGTCCGTTGGGGCAGCATACCGTAAGTCCACATTTGGGAACGTTCCTGTCTGCGTCTGCGGCGGTGTGGAGGGTGAGCTGCCTGAGGTCGAACTACCTGAGGTCGAACTACCCGAGGTCGAACTACCCGATGTGGAGCTCCCTGATGTCGACCCACTCGAGGATGTCGAAGGGGATAGCGTCAGATACCAATTGGTCCCGTCCCACTTTGACGTTAAAATCTGGTTCATCGCCTGCATTACGTACCAGATTGGAAGGTATTCTGTGGACTGATTTGACGCCGGATCGACAGCTGATATCCCGTCGCAGGACGCCACGACCTGCCCGTTAATGGCTATTTTCACACTGCCTGACGGGGATGCAACTGGCGTAATTTTTGGATTCATGGACGATGGCAGAGTAAAGTTGAAAACCCCGTTTTGCCAGGTGTTTGAGATGCCTGCTTGAGAGAGTGCTGCGCCGACGTACCAAATTGGGATATACGTCGTACCATTTTGCACGAATCCACCTGGCTTCGATATCAACTTTCCATTCAAATAGATAGACTTTGTACTAAATGAGGACGTTGCCAGTGCGACTGTAGTACTTGGAGACCATGTCATGTTCCAGTTGGTCCCGTCCCACTTCGAGCTGACATGAATTTGTTTCAGTGCCTCTATCAAGTACCAGATAGGCAGGTATTCCGTGAGTTGTTTGGATGCGGGATCGATGTTCACGACCCCGCTGCACGACGCCACGACGGTTCCATTAATCGCAATCTTGATGTCCCCTGTTTGAGACGACGCAGGCACAATTTGCGGGTTCATGGAAGACGGAACAGTCAGGTTCAGCACATGATTCTTCCATGTGGTGGAGACCCCAATTTTAGATAGAGCTTGTCCCACGTACCAAATCGGTACATAAGTCGTACCATTCATGACAAATCCGCTTGGTTTTGACATCAGTTTCCCGTTCAGATAGATGGCCTTCGTGCTGAGTGTTGGGGATGGTGTTGTCGATGCAAGGACGGACTGCGTGGACAAGACGACGGCGAACGAGGAGGACAGGGCGAGTATCGACAACGTTCGTTTCAAGAGTCTTCGGCCCCTTTACTTATGTAGAATTGAAGTGAAACCTACGAAGCGTAATGAAAGCTCTTCATAATCGCGTCGCGAAGGTTTTGGTTCTGCGGACTCACGACAACGTCGACTTCCGCGTACCCAGATTGGTTGGTACTGAGTTGCACTTGACCGGTACCTTGATATGGACTTGCCGCAATTCTGAAGTCATAATCGGCAACCATCCCACCCGCTCCCGAGACTTGAACGTTCGATGCATTCTTCTCGCCGATGACTTGAGTCGGGTCTGGCTTTCCAGTCGAAGTCATGTAGCATCCCACGCATGTCGAATACAGCACCCGAACCTGCTCTTTCGGGTTGGACGGATTAGAAAATGTAACTGCCTTGTAATCACCGCCGCTTGCGGTCGATGAAATCCACCCCTGTGGAACACTGACAGTTAAACCCTGACCCTGAAATCCCGTGTAAGGTTGTAAAGTATCGCTGACGGGCGCTGAATTTGCGGGAGTCGAAGCGGCGTTCGCATCGGTAGAATTGTTTGAGAGAGAGGTTGCGGAGTTCCCTGCGGTGCTCTGCTGACCGGTTACAGCATTCGCTGCTGACGGTCCCTGCCCTGATGGGACAGCACCACATCCAGTCACCACAAGGCATGTCGTGGCGGCAATCCCTAGAACGAATTTCTTCATTTCATCAACTCCATCTCTTTCTGCGGGTGTTTAGTAGTCACAGAGACACGCCTACCATGCACAAACAGTGTTCGACAGGATTCGGTAGTTACTGACCGTGGATAGACACATTGTTTAAGATAGCGACGGTTTACGATGAAACTTTTTTCCGAGGCAAGGCGCACGACGACGAAATCGGGGACAACAAACCCATCGTACCACAATTTATGCGTGTAGGGAGACATTGCGGCATTTTTGTCGAGATTTGTATGCCTAAAAACGCCCCTCTCGAACAAGGCGCAGTTGACACGCGTTCACACCTACACGAAACAGTACTTGACGAAAATCTTTCGTAACCATACAAATTATATCAAATAGAGTAATTAGTGGAGGGGCATACTTGGCGCAGTACCGGTTTGTTACAAAATGGTTGTTAAAGGGCACTACACCCGAAAATGCATGGGAAGTACTGAAGGACAGCAACTATGGAGATTGGTGGCACGGGGTCACGGTTCATGTACTTGAACCGGGAGATGAACACGGTTTGGGAGAGTTGCGCGAAAGCTTGTTCAAAACCAAGCTGCCCTATACACTCTCGTTTAAAAGTCGGGTTTCTACACTTGAACGCCCGTCCGTTATCGAAATGCAAGCCTATGGAGAGTTGGAAGGTACGGGTCGCTATGATATTCGCCAAACGAACGACGAAACGGAAATCCTCTATACCTGGGATGTCAGAACAACCAAAAGTTGGATGAACTTAATGGCGCCGCTCATGAGACCCATGTTCGAGTGGAACCATGGGCAGGTCATGCATGAAGGTGCCATCGGTTTGGCCAAACGTCTGAACGCCGTCCTGATTCATGGATGATTCATCAGGGGCTCCTCCTCGGGTGGATTCGTTGTGGCCTACGACATTGACGGCAGGCAGAATGACAGAATGGAGAATTATATCGTGGACAACGTTCAATTGCTCTTATTCGATCTCGATGACACCTTGTTCGACTATGATCTATGCTGGGAATACGGAGTCAAAGCCGCGCTCGCAAAACACGGTCTCACGAAAGACCTGGAACAGGAGTCGTTATACGCCACTTTCGTAAAACACGATGGAGCCCTTTGGCGACAATTCACCGACGGCCTCCTATCACTCCCTGAACAACGCGTTCAGCGATTTCAAAACACCCTGCGTGACTTCGGCATGTTCCCATCGGAAGAACACGCAGTTTCTTTTCAGGAGCTGTTTATAGAACTGCATACGGCGTATATAACTCCCGACATGATGGTAACCAACATCATCGCGGACCTATCCAAACGCTTTCGCCTCGGCATCGTTACAAATGGCGGACCAGAACAGTGGACGAAAGTCTCGAAACTTGAACTGGAGGGCTATTTTCCGCCAGAAACCATCTTCGCATCCGACGTCCTGGGCTGTTCCAAACCCAACCGTCGGATTTTCGACCTTGCGCTGACCCACTTCAACATCGAGTCTGACTGTGCCATTTTTGTAGGTGATTCATGGGAGAATGATGTTGTCGGATCTGTCGAAGCGGGTTTAAGAGCGATATGGCTCAACCGCCGGAATCATAGAGCTTCGACAAACCATCAACCTCTGGCAACGATTCACAGCCTTTCTGAACTGCCGAACGTTATCGCTGCACTCAAGCCGACATAAACAAAGCGACATTTTTGCGTCAGATTGCTTGAGGTCAGTGCATCCATTGAAGCGCTCTAACACGAAGCATAGAATGAATCGTAAGACAGGATGTCTCACCCTGTCACCCCCGCTTCACCAGCCGCATTGTACCGGGTCAATCGCTTTCTAGTAGGCTACAAATCACTGGAGGGACGAAAGATGAAGTTGGACAACACAGTTGCAGTTGTCACGGGTGCCGGTTCTGGAATGGGAAAAGCGATTGCAAAGCTGTTTGCAGAGGAAGGTGCAAAAGTCGTACTGGCGGACGTTAGTGCTGAGCCCCTGAATGAAGTGGTCGCGCAAATTAAGGAAGCCGGCGGCTCCGCAATTGGTGTGGTCTCAGATGTCGCCAAAGAAGCAGATGTTCAAAACATGATTGACACTGCAGTGGAAGAATTCGGATGCCTCGATATCCTCATTAACAACGCCGGCATTATGGATAAGATGACGGCGCTGGCAGATATGACCGACGAATTATGGGAGCGCGTTTTTGCCGTTAATGTCAGCGGTCCCATGCGTGCGATTCGAAAGGCACTGCCCATCATGATTCAACAAGGTCACGGCGTCATCGTCAATACCGCGTCCATCGGCGGCTTGTTCGGTTCACGCGCTGGGGCAGCCTATACTGCGTCCAAGCATGCCCTCGTCGGACTCACCAAGAACGTGGGATACCAGTACGCAAAACTTGGAATTCGCTGCAATGCCATCGCACCAGGGGGGGTCGAAACCAACATTATGGCTGACTCCCCCAACTTGGATATGACAGCACTCGGTGTCCAGCAAGCGATGGCAGGGATGAACGTAAATCCACGGATGGGACAACCAATGGAGATTGCTAGAATCGCTCTCTTCCTGGCATCCGATGACTCGAGTTTTGTGAACGGCACCATCGTCACTGCTGACGCCGGATGGACGGCATATTAAACCTGTGACTGCATCTCGAGCATCTGCGTACTAGGCCGTCAGGAACCAATTCACCCCTTGCGTTTTTATGAGAAGGCTCGGTACTCAGAACAGAAGACTGGGCACTCAACAGGTGACCCAGTCTTCTTCTCCGTTACGAAGCAGTTATTCCAGTCCTCCCCTTCGCCCTAAAGCGGTTCGTCCCGTCCTCTTCTCCGCTCTCAAACGATTATTCCAATCTTAGCGACCTCCCACGAATCACGAGTAAACTGAAATATATTGTCAGAAACGCAGCGAGCAGTATCACGATAAAGCCTAGTATCAGTAACATCACCTGTCGAGGGAACAAGTGGTCCATTGCGTATCCAATAACGGCTGGAAAGACTGCACCGCCTAGTCCTGCAAAAGCGGTTATCGCACTTGTCACCGTCCGTTCCATGCCTGGAAAGGTGTGGTTTGCATAGACCATCGTGATGGAATACACAGCCGAAAGGCCAGAACCTAATCCCAACACGGTTGCATATGAGAACCATGGTATATGCGACTGAGTCAACAACAGAAAAAACACAAAGCCCGCAGCGATGCTGCCAAATAAATAGCGTTCATAGCTAATACGCTGTACAAGCCAGCCCATTCCAAGTCTGCCGACAACCATTGCGCCCCAAAAAGCCGACGAACTTAGTGATGCGGCATACGGACGAGCTTTCAAATAGACCAAGAACACACTCGGTAAAAAGTTGTTCAGGCTACCCTCTACCCCAACGTAAATCAGAATCATCACCAGAAACATCATCAGTGTGCTGTATTTGCTTAACTTACCCGTGAACTTGGGTGCCGGTGCGGTACGTGCATCTTTACTCCCACTCATAGCGTCCGATTGCGAGGATTCCAGGGAGACTGACACAAACTGCCACACCAGCGCGAGCACCAGGGCAAAAACACCAATAAATAAGGACGTAAACCTCCATACATGAACTGCAATCAGCGCGCTGGCGATTGCTGGCAACGACAGTGCTCCGACTCCAAAGGAGACTTCCAGACGACTCATAAAAATAGCCCGTCTACCGGGGAATAGCTCCATAACATAGGAAGCAACTGCGGTCTCGAGAGCCGCCGCACCCATGCCATTAAGCACGACAAGGACGTGTACCCACAGGAAATTTGGTAGAAAGCATACCCCTATTTGTGCAGCAGCGACGGCTAGCGCTGAGGCTGATAAAATGAACCGGTAGTGAAATCGTTTCATCAGCGCTGCCGTGATTGGGACCCCGACAACAAATCCAACAGCGCCGAGCAGAGCAAGAAAACCACCTGCAGTATATGTGACGTGGTAATGCGAGAGTAACTCCGGCATCACGGCGCCAAAAAACACGCTGCTGCTCCCACCTAACAAGTACATCCCATACGAAGCCCAAAGAAAACGATTCACTCTGTAACTCCTCCGATTATCTGTTGATTGGCGAATCGCCATTGAATGCATCCCACGGAGTTTCTATGAAGTGAAGACAACCGTCTCTCCCACCCTTCACTCATGACTGCTAGTCTCTAATTCTGTCACAACCCGCAAACTCCTTTCTTCCGCTCATGCTCCTATCTTCAATTAATGGGGCTGTAACGTTCAATATGGCAATCTCGTCAAAAGGGCAGCATGGCACGAGCACGACAGGAGTGGAAGACTTTGACTGACGTACCAGTGACATTCGCAGATATGATGCGCCAGCACTGGAAAGGTGTTTGGAGTTTTGTCTACACCATCGTGAGACGAAGCGAGGTGGCTGACGACCTGACCCAGGAGACGTTCATCCGAGCCTATCAACACTGGGGAGAATATCGCGGTGAATCATCCCTGAAAACTTGGCTGTTTACGATAGCCAAGCACGCAGCCACTGACCATCTGCGTTCAGCTGCAGTTCGTAGACTCATCCCCTTTTCGAATGCTAATCGGGTGGCACGGGCGAGCGAAAAACGCCACAAACCGTCTGCCGAATCCGAGTTTTTCGATGGTTTGCACGTGAACGAAATTTGGAGCGCCATCCTCTCGCTTGGACAAGTTGATAGAGAGATTATCACGCTAAGGGTCCGCGAGGAGCTGTCGTTTCGTGAACTAGCAAAGGTCCTCAACATCTCAGAAGGAAATGCTCGAGTACAATATCACCGTGCCATTCAAAAATTGAAGGACAAGTTGCAGGCGGAGGTGCTTTCCGGTGAACTTTGAGGAATTTATCAAACAGGGACTCATGGACGCACCCGGGGGCGCAGTCGACGACGCAAAGATCAACGAGATTGTTGAAAGAGCACAACTCACCCGGAACAGGGCCAGACGCAGCCAAGCTGCCCATCGGTTCAACAATTGGGTTCGAAATGCAGGCATCGTTTCAGCCGCCGTGGTCATCACGGGCGTCTTGATTGGCAGCGTACTGTGGTCCCATCAGAACGCAACTACAAGCAATATCAGCCACGGACAAAGCCCTGTTCAAAATACGCTTGCGAGTAACGGGCAAAACCCACACGCGAACTCAGCGTCACCGACAACGAATGTGCCATCATCCGCCACATTACAAATGTACGGATTGGGAAAACTCACGGCCTATCGCGCTATTCCCTGGCCCGGCCTGCAGCCGAATTCGAATCAGTACTATACCACGGTACCAGTCGTGCAGGTGCCGTTCACAGCAACGGTCAGCATGCAAAAACTGACGGCGCCAAAGACGATTGCGACCTCCATCCCGCCGCAATTGCAGGGAAAACTTGTTGCCTACTATGTGCAATACAATGCGACAACTGGGTTTTACCTACTCGGACCGTCTGGGATGACAGGAACGGCGGAACTGGCGACGGACGGATCATTTGAAGTGTATTTACATGGCACGCATGCGCGCATCGAGCTAGACACGTCGGGTGCCTCACCACTGGTAACAAACGGCATGGCAGCCCCGTTCTTCACATCTGCCGACACAGCCGTCCGCAAACAGATGTCTGGGACGGCACCAGGTCTATTGTCACCAGCTACCGTGATACATCCAAACGCAAACACGGCTTATTTTTCGTTTGCCACAAAGAACGGTCAGAAGATTGCTGGTTGGCAGGACTATCTCCCTCAGTCACAGGTCAATTCTGCCAGAATGATTTACGCAGCCGATTCTGCCAATTGGCCCTACGCCCAGTACGTGCTCCGAGCAGGTGTAAATCTGCTAGATAATGTTTTGGCTCCGCAAATCAAAGGCCGTCTGGTGCAGAGTCAGCCGACTACGGCAACCATCAATGGTCAGTCGATATTGATACCGAACTCAAACGGAGTGGCAGCGAACACATCGCGGGGCGTGGTCTTTATCTGGGAGCCACCGATTGTTCAGAGGGAATCGATGGCATCGGCGCCGTGGAGCAGAATTCCGACAGCACCGTACAGTTTTGCGTTTTCGACACCACACAATGGCGAAATCTTGCCGAACTCAGTACAGTTGCACGGTGACATCCCATACGTCCGTACGGTGGACGGAGACAACCACGTTTACTATGCCTTCCCGCATATCTACGGTACCACGGGAACTCAGTGGCTATTGTACACTGTAACGTGGGCAGCGCCCGGTATGAACCAACCTGCGAACAATGACTTGCACGTATACGATTTAGAGACAGGAAGAGATACTTCAATCACTTCGTTCCTTAACGCAGGTGGTTTATTCTTCTCATTCGGGACATCGGGCAAGTATCTCACGTATGACAAGAGCGGCATTATTGACGCAAAGGGAGACACGGGTCATAGTGTCTGGCTCGTCGACCTCACAACGGGCAAACAAACAAAACTGCCAACGAGCGACCTTATAAAATCGGGTGCCTCATCTGGTAAATCAGTACGAGTTATGCTTGGAGGGAAGATAGTAATCATCCCACTCAACGAAGGGTAACCGCGAGGCAAATACAATGACCCACCGGACCGGGGAAACAGCCCGAGAAAGTCCAAGAGAGCTGTCTCTTCGGTCCAAAAGGGTGCGAGAAATGTCCAAGAGAGGCCCAAAGTTGCCTGCAATAGATTTGTCCCAAGAGGCGGAATGGCTGGAATCAGGACAGGTTACACCGTGCAGCGATTTCGTTCACCGCATCCTCCGAGCCAAGATGACAGAAGCCTTCATCGACGTTCTCATCTCAACAGCGGCTAATTTTGGGTGATGCAACCAGACGTCGCGTATCCTATCGGGCTTCCCTTTCCAATCCTCCGGCCAGAATTCGACTGGTGTCAAATCGTCGAGAACAATCAGCCCTCCACGGTCTGTCATGTCCACTATCCGGTCGACCCCATCGAGCTTTGCTGGTTTGGCGTCCACAAAAACGAACTGAAAGGGGCCATTAGCTAAAATTTGTTCCCAGTCCCCAATGATGGGATGAACATGTGCAACGTCAGAAAACAAGTCCTTTATACCCGTCGACTTACTCGCATCGTTGTCCACGGTATAGATGTCAAGTTCAGTCGCACTCGCCATCCAAGCCGTGCTCACGCCGCATCCCGTGCCAAATTCGGCAATTTTGCCTGTTTGCAAATGTCCCACAAGCACGTGAAGGAATTCTCCAACTTCGTCGAGGCATGAATTTTCGAACCCAAGCCTGTCAGCTAAAGTCATGGCCTGTTCGACCAGAGAAGGTCTTATCAACTGATGTCCACCGCCTTTTGTATGCATCTTGCTCCGCCAAATTCCCCATCAAGTGAACCTTCACATTTGGTCGATTTCATATTTGGTAGATGTCAAATCGGGCAAGGGTCGTAAGGATTTTCGGCAACCATTGACTCGCAGGATTGTCATGCAGAAATCGGAAATACAGACTGCGGAGGAAATGTTCGGCATTCCCACCGCTTATCGTTTCTTCTCCATCATGACCTTCATCCTCTGGGAGCCAAAAACCATCAATCCAGCGCTCAACGTCTCCTTCCGGAGTCACACCTCGACGGATGATGGAGAACGCTGCAAAGGCCAATCGGTCATCTTCCAGATGAGCCAACGGAGACGAGACTGTCGCGAGCAGGCGGACACCCTCAAGAATTTTTTTGCCTTGACTTGCAGATGTTGTAGGGTGCAAGCCACATGCCATCAAAGCATCGGCCGTATGAGCCACGGAATGTGCCCAGCCCTTGCCAGGAACATACCCCCGCCTGTCACGCTCCATCGCTGCATACCTTAACACGGCATCTGTGACATCAGTCACCACTTGTGCTGGAAGTCTACCAGCTTTTTTGTCACTACCAACAATCATCGGTATCAGCAGTACAGAGAAGGAACGCATGAAGACACTATCCTCGTCTACTTCTCCGATACCCAAAAATAGATGTGCATCATCGACGCCGATTCGGAGGAGACCTTCGATGTCGCTATCCGATAACGTATTACGAGGGATAACCGTCGCGAGCAGTCGGTAGGTCAGTTTGTCTCTCATGTACGCGTCCGGAGAACCCAGATTTTGAAGCAATGCGCGGACAAACGACGCTTCATTCATCCCTTCGGGTAAGCGTCCCCCACTCTCTATGACTTGCTCCAAAAAACCGCTATCGTGTGCAAGTTCTGATTCCACGGTCAATCGTATGCCCTCCCACCTAGTGCCTCTGCCTCTCAGATAATATCACAATAAATTCCATAGTTTTAAAACCCCTTCCAGTCAACACATTCACGCGTGACATAGGAGCATGCAAGACGAGCATGCAAGACGAGCATGTAAGAGAAGGCATATAAGAGAAGCATACAAGAGAAGCATGTAAGGGGAGTGTGCAAGGGGAGCATAACAGAGGCGTGAGACAGCATACCCACACCCGCTCACACGACCGTCCATGCCGCTCACATGGTCCGTCCGTATACTCACACGCGGCCTGCCCATGAGCTCACATGGCCCACAGCGCACGCTTCGCCATGTCCATGATTACTTTCATCGCAGCACGTCAACCTCTTCTTTAGTCGTTCTGCAGAAAAGCTTCTAAACGGGCTTTCACAGCAGGCCATTCTTCTGCAATGACGCTGTAGTACACCGAGTCCCGCACGTATCCATCAGACAAGATTCGATGCTTGCGAAGCACGCCTTCCCTCACAGCACCGAGTCGTTCGATGGCCTGCTGTGAGCGTATGTTCCGACTATCAGTCTTCCACTGGACACGAATGAACGAGAGTGTTTCAAAGGCATGCTTCATCAAGAGATACTTGCATTCCGTGTTGACTCTGGTACGCCATACTTGAGGTGACAGCCAGGTGAAGCCAATTTCGAGTCCCCTGTTCGCCATCGAAATGTCTAAGTAGCGCGTGCTGCCAAGGAGTGCGCCCGATTCATTATCAATCACGACAAACGGTATTTCCGTTGCCGACTCATAGTTTTTGAGTGCTGTCATAACGAATTTATCCATATCCGCGCGCGTCTGTATCTTTGACGTCATATATGTCCAGATGTCAGGGGCCCTCCCCGCTTCATACAAGGCTCCAGCGTCCTCTGCCTGCAGCGGACGAAGCGTAACTCTCTTTCCGACAAATTTTGAGATGAGCATCCCATTCGGGTCCATGCTCGATTCCTTTGCGTGATTCATTATTTGGTTTCCTCCTACCACGCTCTTTTTCAATACCATTCATATGTACGGCTGCTCACGATTTCTTGGTGGAGAATGTGGACAATATTGACGATTGCTTCATCAGTCAATATGGTTCGGGGCACCCGGCACTGATGCCCGGATGCCCCTGCTTTCAGCACGGATTGTCCATCATTGACGCGTGCTTCAACCTCCGGTCTGACTGAGGGCCTGAATTAAGTTCGCACCATCTGGGCTGCCAAGACCTGTACATGGGTCCCATCCGGGGCCTGCTGAATAGACATTACCACTACCGTTTATGTCATTATTGCCACTCGTGATGTCGTGAAACGCCTTCGTCTGGCTCGATAGGTTGTACAGCACTGGGTTCAAGAATCCCATATCGTGGCCCAGGGTATGATTGGCGATGGCAACAAGCCCCGACCATAATGGCGCAACGGCGCTGGTGCCGCCGATAGCAAGCTGGTTTCCGTCGACAAGCACTTGATAGCCGGTAGCGGGATCGGCATCGCCAGCCACGTCAGGCACCCCTCTGCCAGTACCCCCGCCAGGATTGGCCGATAGCGGGACGTGAGCATTCTGTTGCCAAGTGGGTAGGGCGAATACTGCACTCACACCGCCACCCGTGGCCCCCCCATTGACGCCGTCATTCCACACGGACTCACTGCTGATGGTCGCGCCGCTCCCGATTAGCCGCGTGCCTCCGCATGCCAGTGCGTACGGGCACGACGCTGGGAAATCCACATGAAACTGTCCGTCATTGACTCCGTCCGCCGATCCGTTATCACCCGCAGCCACACACACTGTCACCCCAAGAGCAGTGGCGTTTTGGATGGCGCTGTTCATTGCACTGATGGACTGGGACGTCCATGAACTTTCCGGGCCGCCCCAACTGATGGAAATCACGGAGGGCTTGTGGGTTGCATCGTGGGCAGCCGTCGTAATCGCCTTCACGAAGCCTGCATCCGTATTGGGCGCGAAATATACAACGATGCGAACACCTGGCGCAACAGCGCCAACCACCTCGATATCGAGATCGACTTCACCGTCTGGTCCGTTGACGCTGCCCGTCGGCTGATTGCTGGCTCCATCCACAGAAACGGAGGAAATGGAAGGTGTCGGGACCCCAAGACTCGCGAAATATGCATCGAGGTTCGACTGATTATAACCGCCGCCAAGTTCGATGATAGCGACGCACTCATCGCTGCAATTGACATGACTGGGAAAGTTATAGAGTTGTGCAACCTGAGTAGGTGTATAGGCGATTGGCGCCGTCTGAGTTTGATTTGGCCCGAGCGAGTCAGTTTCAGAAGCAGTCGGTTCTGCTGTAGCGAGACCGCGGTGACTGCGCACAAGGCTTTCCTCATAGATGCGAAAATGTGGTTTTGCCTGCGGGCGATTATCAAGCCCTAGGACTGCCGTCACGATATCCTTCAGCGATTCCGGTACGTGGACGGGCCCTGCGTGTCCTCGATAGGAGAAATCAGGGTGTTGGTAGTTTTCAAGTGTGACGCCAAAAGCTGTGTTGCATGCGGTTGCTGAACCAGACAGCGTCATCATGCCGGTGGCAGGGTTTACGTCGTCAACTGTCAATCCGTATGCCTTCGCAAATTCCTCCACCTGCTTCACGTCTGTTTCGGCTGCTCCATGATTGGCCGCGAATTCCTCTCGCGTCATGTACGCTCGTTGCGCAGGGTGACGAGCGTTCAAATCTTGGACCCGGCGCAGCAGTTCGGCTGACGAGCGACGTCGCAGCAGCACAGTGACGGAGACTGTTTCACTCCCGTCCGTCCGTCCAACGTTTACAGCCCCAGGCACAATATTGCGCTCACTGCCTGTGATGGGAACGTGTTTTGGAGATGCACCACTTTGCGATGAGACTACGTGTTCTGCCATATGCATCATTCTCCTTTACGTGGTTTACCCAAGAGAGGAGTGCGACAGGGCTTATGCAAATCATAACACAGATGATTCCGAAAACACCGGTTAAATAAGAAAAACTTCCCAAGTCCAGACGAGACTTGTGGAAGCTTTGCCGCCAAACTCACAGTCGACCCACAGAAGAATTGATGAGATGTTCGACGTATCAATCCCTAAATTTTACATATCCAGCAACGCGCCGCGAGATGCGTACTTGTTGATGTAACTACTGCGTTAACAAGTCTTCAATGCGCACAAACTTGTTCTCTGCCATCGATTTGTTCGCTGCAATGCCGACAAGGATGGACATTGCTCCAGCTCTTGACCCTGCAACGTGTCCGAACGGATCGTGGCTCGCATCCCGAAACAGGTGGTCTCGCAGCAATCTGTCTCCACCCCCGTGCCCTTCGTGAACGTATGGGACGTCAAAAGTTTGAACGCCGCCAAAAAGCGGATAGAACCGTATTTGAAGTGAATCGAACTTTGCCACTTGTTCTTCCCGCCCGATGCGCCAATCCAGCGGTTGACGGACGCTCGAGCTGGTTCTTCGTGCGAAATCTGTTTGATGCCGCTCGCGAACGAAATACTCCGGCTCGAACGCCTCCAATCGTCCTTGACTTCCGTTAAAAGCCACCTGCCATCCCTCAAAGGAGGTTGCTGCAGTGAGCCCGTAAGTCAGTTGAATCTGCTTTGGGTACCGAACAAGAACAGACAGAGTATCTTCAATATCAATGTCCTTCGAAAACACGCATTGATCGCGGTAATAACCGTCAAATTGCTCATTCTCCAGATAAATCGTCCGCAGTTTCTCATCCGCATGAAGATTCAGGTAGAATGGACACCTGTCTGTCACGGCACAGGTGGCACAACGCTCGCCGTGTTCCGGAAAACGAGAGGGAACGTAGTACTGGCGCGAACCCATCGCGGCAACTTCTTTCGGTTCGAGACCCAACCACCAGTTGATAAGGTCAAAGTGATGCGTTGACTTATGAACAATCAGCCCACCGGAACTATCTTTGTGCGCATGCCAGCGGCGAAAGTAGTCTGCACCATGGACGGTGTCGAGAAACCAGCGAAATTCAACAGACTGAATTTCTCCGACAATTCCTTCAACCAGCAGCTTTTTGACCTGGGTTTTGTAAGGCGCGTAGCGGTAATTGAAGGTCACGCGTACATTTCTCCCCGTGCGACGTTCCGCTGCCAAAATGGCGTTACACTTGTCAGCCGTCGTCGTCATCGGCTTCTCCGTAATGACGTCTTTACCTCTCTCCATCGCCCGGATAATAAACTCATCGTGGGTGGCATCTTTGGTCGTCACAATCACGACGTCGCAGGGGACTTGGTCTAGCATTTCATCGAAGTTCATAAAACCTGGAATGTCCTGTCCGAGGATTTGTCGCGCATGTTCTATCCGACCTTCATTGATGTCACAAAGCCCAGTTAACCGCGCGACATCTTGGTAGTTTTCAAGCAAATCCTGTGCATACATATGGAGTCCCCTCGAGCCAAGGCCGACAATACAGTAATTTTTCACCATGCTGACTCTCTCTCCCGTCCAAATAACAACGTTGTTATTTTGGTTTTAAAAAAAAGACTGGTGCAACCACGTCAAACATCATGGCTAATAGGAACGCGGGTATACCGAGAGACAATCTGCCCCAATCAACGAACCTCAAGATAAAACGCTTACAATCATAATATTACATTAATTTAGAACATCGGTGTCATTGCCAAGGAGGACCACCGGGACGGTTAAAGAGCGCAGCGTTCTTGCTTCGTTGGCATCATCCGCAACATGCCCCCAGAACAGGAGCCCATCAACCCGAAGATTTTCTAATAGGGCGATTAGACTGTACTGTAGCTGACACCAGCGGGACGCGCGATATCTTTGATAGTGGTCATTCAATCACGGCCCTATTTCATTACAATGCACAACAATTCAATCATTTTAACTGCGACTTCTTCACTGATTTCGGTGCTTTTCTGGAATGTCATGTTAACATGTCGCTTTCCGGGGCACAACACCTATAGTGGTTCGAGAAACTGTTCAAGACGGTGACGTTCATGATTCAAACGGTGAAGTCCATGATTCAAAATCAGTCGTTTTCATGCAGCAATGATTCCGGCAAAAATCAATACTGTTTCGCTAAGTTTCCTCAAATATTCACATTAGCGGGGCGTGAATGCGCTTCCTTTATTGCCAATTTGCCGTAAAATATTGGTACAGCACCGTCTGCAAGCTAAAGAGACCGCGCGGCCAGCCCGCAGGCTCGAGGGCCAGAGTCCGCAGGGCTCGTGGGCCATTTGTTTTCCTGCACCCTAGAAATAATGGAGAGGGAGGACTTCATAATGTCATTGAAAGAAAAACTGGCTGAGAAAATCGAGCAACAGAGGCTTCGCACGGCCAAACTCCTAAAAGAGTTTGGTGACGTCAAGGTCGACGAGGTTACCATCTCGCAAGTCGTTGGCGGGATGAGGGGCATCAAATCGATGGTAACCGACATTTCCTATCTCGACCCTGAGGAAGGTATTCGATTCCGCGGATACACCATCCCTGAGGTTTTAGACAAGTTGCCAAAAGTCCCAAACGCAGAGATGCCATATGTCGAGGGGCAGTTTTACTTGTTGCTGACCGGTGAGATTCCAACGCTCGCGGAAGTTCAGGAACTGGCCGAGGAACTCAAAAATAGAAAAGCCCTTCCAGAGTACGTGAAGGACACGCTTAGGGCCATGCCGCGTGATACACATCCAATGACGTTATTTGCGGCAGGCATCCTCGCCATGCAACGGGAATCAAAATTTGCCCGGTATTACGAGTCGGGCCACTTTAACAAAAACACAGCTTGGGAACCAATGCTCGAAGACGCACTCGATGTGATGGCAAAATTGCCCGTCCTTGGCGCATATATCTACAGAATGAAATATCGAGGAGATACTTATATCCAATCTAACCCAAACCTCGATTTAGGCGGCGACTTCGCCAACATGATGGGAATCGCAAGGCCGTATGATGATGTGGCGAGAATGTACTTCATCCTCCATGCGGATCACGAGAGCGGCAATGTATCAGCGCACACCGCACACCTTGTCGCGTCGGCGTTGTCTGATGTGTATTATGCCTACTCTGCAGCCATGGGCGGCCTGGCAGGGCCGTTACACGGACTCGCCAATCAAGAGGTCCTTAAGTGGATTCAGGAAATGATGAAAAACAAAAGCGGCGGCAACGTACCAACTCGGGACGAGTTAAAGACCTTTGTGGAAGAAACTCTGGCGAGCGGCCAAGTCATTCCAGGGTACGGGCACGCTGTCTTGCGAAAGACAGACCCTCGATACACTGCGCAGCGGGAATTTGCGTTAAATCACCTCAAAGACGATCCCATCTTTGCCGTGGTATCCATGCTGTATGAAGTGGTTCCGCCCGTTTTGTCTTCTCTCGGCAAAGTGAAAAATCCGTGGCCAAACGTCGACGCGCAGTCCGGCGTCATCCAGTGGCACTACGGCGTTGTCGAGTACGATTTCTATACAGTCCTGTTTGGCATCGGACGGGCCCTCGGCGTCCTGGCCAACCTTGTCTGGGACAGAGCACTCGGGTATGCCATTGAACGCCCGAAATCCGTCACCACAGATATGCTTGAAAAATGGGCGGGAGTACAGGAAGGGCGCGACACACAGGTTGAGCCTGTTCGGTAACATCTGCGTACTTGCATAACAGTCCCACATCCACTGTGAAATCTAGGTTGCTGCGAGAGTATCACATCTGTCAGCCATATGTCATGGACGATATGTGCTGCTTACACAAAGAGGCCGCTTCCCCTTGTTGTCAAGTTAGCGGCCTCGGTACACTCGCAAAAAAAGTAAAAGAAAACTTGTTACCTTTATCACCCGCTCAAAAAGCCGCTTTGTTCTCGTTGTTGGTCGAGCATTCACCCACGCCGAGTATTCATCATGGGCGAAGGCTCTACCCCGGCGTCTCTGCAACAGCCCCATAAGCACGCTGTACCTGCCCACCGCATGTTCTGCTCCGTTCCTAGCCTCGTTGCCTAAGCCGCAGCAGATGCCTGCGCCGCACGGCTGGCACTGAGGAGAGTAATCGCCCGCCAGGCATTCGCCGCCAAAAGTCCGATGAGGAGATAAGAAAGTCCACCGACGGCCAGATAAGTGGCGGCACTCACGACCGCGGCGACCACGCTGAATGTAACCTGTTCCGGGTATTTCCCAGGTGACGTCGGCGGGTCCGTCAGCATAAAGAAACTCATGAACAACGCTGCGTTCACCAGCGGTACCCGCAGGGCATCCCCCGGCGTAAACGAAGCATTACCCATGTGCAGTGCAGCGGCCAGCGTGAGGATGAGAAAATACGTGCCCAGGTAGACTAACACCTGCGGCCACTTGTTAACACGCGATGTAATGATGTAGCCAGCAATCAGCAGCAACGGCAAGAAGAGAACGGGGACATCAGCGAGATCGCCCCACCAACTCTGCCCTGTGTGGAAGACAAGCAGTGTGAACAAAAGAGCAAACGCTGCCGGATTGAAAATCGGCTTACGACCAATCTTAAACAGATGCTTGGACCCGACGGCGATAGCGGAAGTGAGTGCTGCCACAGGCCAGGACACGGTGCCGCTCAGCACAAGCCCAATAATCAGGCCCGTAATCATGCCGCCATCCGGAAAAATGCGTTTGTTCTTGCGCAGCATTCCGAGAACGACATCAATCGCTGAGGCCGTGGCCATCGCCGCGACAATGTTGGTGATGCCGGCCCGGTCCGACGCGTGAAGCGCCGCAATCAACATTAAACCGACAAGCAGGATAAGCACGGTGCCTTTCGGTGTCCGTAAAAACTTGCGCAGTGGCCCTGGTGGTGCCGCCTTGCGCGTGTCCGCCTGCTTTACCCCGTGAAGTTGCGGGCGCTCGTTTGTAGGGCCTGTCGCTTGCCCGATTCCTTGCGCAAGACTTGGATTCATGGAACGCTGATTTCGCTCACTCGGACTCATTTCATCTCTCCTCTATCCCTTGTAGTGCGGATTCTGTGCCGATTGGAGGGCTTGCACGACGGCATAGTAGAAGTCTTCTGTGCTCAATGTCGCTCCGGAGACAACCGGTATTTGCGTTGTCTGGTGTGCGACCACATAATCAGGCAAGACGGGATCAATGTACGACTGTGGGTAGTGCGTATAACACGATGTAATCTGTACGTTGGCAATTTTGCCAGCTTGAATGGTGACGTTGACCGCCACAGCACCGATTTGATTTGCTGCCGATCCGCTGTACGTCCCATCAAGGTACTGCTGTGTCGTGTTTGCGGACTTCGATGAATTCGACGAGGTAGCGGAAGTCTTTGCAGTGTTCGCGGAAGTGCTTCGGGAACTGTTCCCGGACGATTGCCCTCCCGAGTGATTGGTCTTTGCCGCACCCCCCGTACTCGTTTGCGACGACCCGCTGCTTTGCGCTGTTGCACTCCCCGACGATGCTTGGCCAGAACTTCCACCTGCAACATTACTGCCTGTTGAACTCGATGCCGCCAGCGCTGTTTGTCCAGTCGCTGAGACGGAATATCCAGTTGCGTAAATCGCTCCTACCGCGAGCGCCGACAATGCAACGAATTTTGGACTCATTTTTCCTGTCAATGAAAGACCCTCCACATTTTGAAATCATGTATCCCTCTCGAGGGGTATCATCGCCTATGTCCTTGACATGCTTAGTCTAGCCGGGGAATCTCAAGAACCTGTGAAGAACTGTTAAAGTCTTGTGGTGAAGCGGTGGATAAGTTGAGGAGTTTTCAATCATATGTGATAAGCGTTATAGCATTCACGAAATAGACACAAAACGCTCCATGAAGTGTCAATAATTCCACCTATTCAACGCGCAAAGCGAGCATCCCCTGCGGTACAATTCCGTATATAGTCCGAAAGAACTAGTCTTAACGAGGGATAGATAAAATGCAATCTGTGCCATCAGACTACGATGGCTCTTGGAGGTGTGTGTATGACGTCTTACACGGCGACGCAGCAACGACTTCAGATACGTGATATGATGACGACTTTGCGTGCGTTTATTACTCTGACAAAGCCGGGCATCCAAATCATGCTGATTTTTACGGCCTACTGCGCAATGGTGGTTGCTGACAAACGTCTCCCGAGTATTAAACTGACGATTTTCACATTGGTAGGTCTGGTCTGTGCTACGGGTGGTTCGGCAGTCATCAATATGTGGTTTGACCGAGACATCGATGCCGTCATGTCTCGTACGAAAGCACGTCCCCTACCAATGGGCTTGTTAAGTCCACGGACAGCACTCATTTTTGGTCTTGTACTCGTAGCCTTCTCATTCACACTGTTAGCCATCTCCGTGAACCTGTTATCCGCTCTATTCGCGCTCGCAGGTGTCTTTTATTATGCGGTCATCTATACCATGTGGTTGAAGAGGACGACGGTGCACAATACGGTGATTGGCGGCGGGGCTGGCGCGTTTCCGCCGCTGATTGGCTGGGCAGCGGTTACCGGTCACATGGAACTTGCTCCACTGCTGATGTTCGCCATCATCTTCTTCTGGCAGCCGCCACACTTCTGGGCCTTAGCACTGTATAAGAACATGGACTATGTGAAAGCTAAAATTCCGATGATGCCCGCAGTTCGCGGAGCGAGGTACACCAAAATTCAGAGCTTGATTTATGCGACTCTGCTCATTATGTCGACGGTTGCCTTGTACTTAACGGGAACAGTCGGAATTGTGTATTTTGTTGTGAGCACCATTTTCGGCCTTGTCTTTTTGGGATACAACATTCGCCTGTTTTTCGAACCCGATAACCAAAGCACATGGGCAAAAAAGACCTTCTTGAGCTCTCTCATGTATTTGCCAGTGGTGTTTCTGGCCATGTGCATTCCGTTTTAAGACGTGCACATACGTGCCAATATGTGCATTCTGTTGTAAGACTTGTAATACCGGTCGATGATGTGCATTCTGTGCGAAGATACATGTCTAATCCATATTCGCGCCAAAGACAGTCCATGCAAATGAGGCCGTTCCATTAAATGGAACGACCTTCGTGTTTACCTCTGAAACGACGGCTAAAAGACCTTCTTTTCCGTACCGTATTCCTTCAACATCTCCACAGCTTCGCGGAAACGCAGTGCGTGTATGATTTCACGTTCGCGCAGGAATTTCAGGCTGTCGTGAATGTCCACATCATCGGTCATATTAATGAGGTGCTCATATGTTGCACGTGCCTTCTCCTCTGCGGCAATGTCCTCATACAAATCGGCAATCGGATCGCCCTTGGCTTGGATATAGGTCGCAGTCCAAGGGTTGCCGGCTGCGTTGTGGTAAAAGAGGGCTGGACCGTGATCGGCATAGTGCGCTCCAAGTCCTGCGGCCTGCAGTTGTTCAGGCGTAGCATCCTTTGTAAGTTTGTAGACCATCGTCGCAATCATCTCGAGGTGGGCGAATTCTTCTGTCCCGATGTCCGTTAGGAGACCTATGACCCTATCCGGAATCGTGTAGCGCTGATTCAGGTAACGCAGGGCAGCGGCCAACTCTCCATCTGCCCCACCGTACTGTTCAATGAGACATTTGGCTAACTTCGGGTCGCATTTGCTCACTTTCACGGGATACTGGAGTTTTTTCTCGTAGATCCACAACTTGAGCCACCTCCGAATTCAGCTCTTCGGGGATGGATATGCTGAGCCCGCTTGACCCTATGCCAACGATTTTGAGCGCAACGCGGCGCCTAAGCAGCCTAGACCTGCCATGGCCAAGGCGCATTGGCCCATGTCCAGCGATGGCCGACCGGACTATTCCCAAATTCCTTCAGGGGACCAAACTTTGCCTCAAATTGCTGAGACAGGACTTGTTTCCTTCGTTGAAACTGGTTAAACTGCCCAATCGCCTGCTGGTCATCTGGGTGGGTGTCAAGGTATAACGAAAGCTCGACACAGACAAAGTCCATCGCTTGAAGCTCCTCAAGGTAGCGATAATATTCCTTTGGGACCTGTGGCGCACTCACTCTCGAATGCCCCCTTTCATCCCCTTGTCGTAGGGGCTGAACAAGTCGGGCCAGAGGGTCCCACGCCGAAGAGCCTCATGCGGGGCAAATTGCTTCATGGATTTTGCTTGAAAGGTGATGTATTGGTTCGGGGGAACGATGTAGTATTTTTGCCTTGGGGGACACGGGTCGAGCGGACTATGGTATGCATCAAACGGGCGCCACTGCGAATCCATCATGCATCTCCTCCAGTCATACTCCGGAGTTCGACTTGTCGAGTGAATGATATGCTCAGAACGGCATGACCCATGCCCAATTCGATGGATGAATTAATGAAGTAGTAAAGCCACCACAGCGCCGACAATGACACCACCGATGACTTCTGTCGGTTTGTGACCCAATTGCTCCTCGAAAACGGGCCAGTCGACCAACCACCACGGCGACTTCACGACCTCGAGTGGTTTCATGCCGGACACCATCCGCTCGTGTTCCGCCCCGCTGTGAGAAGTCTGTCCACGCGTCTGCAGGTCATGCAACAGTCGATTTAGCACCGCTGCCTGACGGCCGGTTTGCCAGCGAACACCTGCGGCGTCGTACATCACAATAATCGCGACAAAGATGGCCACAGCGAGGCGCGGGTCCTCTCCACCGTAGCGCAGCGCAAGCTCAAAGACCAGGGCCACCACAAGCGCAGTGTGCGAACTTGGCATCCCGCCAGACTGACGCATGCGCTGCCAATCCACTCTGCGAAGCTGTATCATCACCAAAATGGGCTTGAGTACCTGTGCAACAATCATGGCAATTAACGGGCTCATCCATATGTAATCATCCGCATCTAGTTTGAACCACATCTGCTGTCACCCCGTTCACCCTTGTCCATCTGCACTTTCATGTTGCTTTTGCGGCACAAATCCACGCTCGATGGGGACGAGACCGTAAAAGGTCATCATCACGACCAGGACCAATCCGGCAAAGAAAAACGGTGTGCTCGGACGAAACTGTTCCCACAACCACGACCCAACCAGTGGACCCGTTGCCATCCCAAGGCCTTCAAAGGTCATAAACACGCCCCACATCACAGCCCGCTGGCGTGCATTGATGCTCTTCGCCAGTATCGAATTCCACGACGGAAGGATAAGCGCGTAACTTGCCCCCACTCCGATAATTCCGAGGAACAAAAGTGGTAAGCTAGTTGCCCTCACCAAGGAAACCAGAAGAACTGCACACGCACCAAATCCTGCCATCAGAAAAGGCTTATAACCAAATCTATCGACAAGCCGCCCAACTGGCAACTGCAACAGGACAGTTGTCGCTCCGCCCGCGACGAGCAAGGTACTGTAGGTCTGCCCGCTTACGTTGAGCACGTACTGGGTGTACAGGACAAATACGGGCATCACAATTCCCATAATGAATGTCTGCACAAAGATACCTGGTAACAGCAATCGCACCGAATATATCTGCGAGACAATGTTTCGAAACCCAAGTCGCTTTCGATGGTGGTCTTCAGTGCGATAGGGTTGCAAGGACAATGAGGCCAGAAAAGTTGCACAGAGCCAGATGACCAAGAGAGTGATAAAGCCACTCTGTACGTTCCGCCCGAGTGTGAAACTCATGGCGACTGTACCACTACCAACACCGAGCAACCAACTCATCATGACGCCGCTCATGGCAGTTGCATTGGCTTCCGGCGGTAAGTCCCCCGTCACGCGTGAAACGACGGCTGGCCAGATGGCAGCCATGCCAATGCCGAGCAAAGCACTCCCGAGGATAATCGACCAATCGAAACGAAAGCGGGCGATAAGCAGGAGTCCAACCCACCCCATACAAAGCGCAGAGACAGCGACCTTACGCTGCCCAAAACGGTCGGTCAGCCATCCGGATGGACCTCTCAAACTTGTATCAAGGGCGTAGTGAGCCGCCATCGCGTAACCGACTACACTCGGAGGAAATTGCAGCACACCACGGATATAGATAGGTAGAATGAAGAATAATAGCGAGCCGCGCACAAACTCGGTCAATCCCAAGGTCAGCAGTGCCGTCAACTTGGAGCGGGTAAAGATGTCCTTCATTCCAATTTGTTGACTCACGCCTTCCCTCCTCAAACCGAGTTACTATCATCTGGCCGAATTATATTCAATAAGCGGCGAGTTACCGAAAACTAGCCGCGTTACTGTCAAGGTTTACTGCCGCTGTCGATAGGCCTCGTACAGAACAATGCTGCCTGCAACAGCTGCATTTAGGCTCTCTGTCTGCGCAGTCATCGGAATGAACGCGCGGATAGACGCCAGCGCCTTTGCCTCCTCAGAAACACCGGATGCCTCGCTCCCAATGACAATTAAAGTCGGGCGCGTAAACGGGACTTCGTGGCAAGGCGTACTACCGTCAGCTTCTGTAATGACGACATTGCCATCCTGATACGCCTTCATCCAGTCACGGATGTATCTGACCGTGCTCTTCCTGTGCACGGAGACTCGAAAAATGCCGCCCATGGAGGCACGAATCACCTTGGGTGCAAACGCATCAGCGGTCGATTCCGAACAGCAGACCTCTGTCACGCCAAAGGCGTCCGCGGTACGGAGCAACGTTCCCACGTTTCCAGGGTCCTGAACTCCGTCAAGGACGAGCGTATATGCAGGATACTGTGGCGGTGCTGACGGAATCGCGACAACGGCCATCACGCCTTGCGATGTCACCGTGTCCGATAGGGTCGCGAAGGCCTGTGGCGAAAGCTCATGGATGGGTACTTTGCGAGTCTGTGCAAGCTGACGCAACAACACGTAATCATCATCTGCCGCTGCATTCAGAAGCAAAGCCTCTACCAGCCTGTCCGACTGCAGGGCTTCTTCAGCCAGGCGAGCCCCTTCCGCCAAATAGGCCGCGTGACCCAGACGTCCCTTTTTAACTTTCAAAGCCGCCCAGTCCTGTACCTTTGGATTTTTTGGTGACTCAATATACAATCCATTCACCTGCCGTATATCGTGCCCGCGCACTCGGGTCCCGCACGTCGAGGTCTGACCGCCCGGGTCACAAAAGACAACTGCTGTATGTAATCAAGACCGGCCAGTGAGCGACCGTGTAAATCGCACTTCGTAAATTGTCAGGGCTGAAATAAAGTCCCGGCCAAACTGACCGGGACGACACTCATTGTCCTGCCTTAAGCTTGGAGTTTTTCCTTCGCAACATTGGCCAACTGCGAGAATGCCTGGATGTCAGCAACAGCCAAATCAGCCAACATCTTGCGGTTCACTTCAACGCCCGCCAACTTCAATCCGTGCATCATGCGGGAGTAGGAAAGACCGTTAATGCGAGCCGCCGCATTAATGCGCTGGATCCACAGGCGGCGGAAGTTCCGCTTTGTTTGACGCCTGTCTCGATAAGCGTACATCAAGGACTTCATGACCTGCTGCTTCGCGGTACGGAACAAACGATGCTTCGAACCTCGATATCCTCGGGCGAGCTTCAAAATCTTCTTATGACGACGGCGTGTAACCATGCCGCTTTTTACTCTTGCCATTCTTGGTACTCCTCTCTAGCCATCGTGATGTAAAGCACTATCAATGTAAGCCGCAAATCGTGGCGTGCAGTTTCTGTTCTACTTCAGATACGTTACCATCTGCTTGATGCGCTTGATGTCACTGCTCGAAACGAGCGTGGTACCACGCAGCCCAAGCTTGCGGTTTGGTGATTTCTTTACTGCTTTGTGATATGCAAACGCATGTGCGCGCTTCAGCTTGCCAGAGGCAGTTCTTTTCACGCGCTTGGAAAGGCCACTGTGAGTCTTCATCTTACCCATTCTTGCTGTCCTCCATTTCGTGCTTGACACAAATTTGCCGTTACCATCAAGAGGTTGCCTGTTTTGGCGCCAAAATCATAATCATATGACGGCCTTCCAGTCTTGGCATCCGTTCTACGATGACGTTGTCTCCAGCAGCTTGAGCCATCTTGGTAAGTAATTGCTGACCAATCGTAGGATGGGTGATTTCACGTCCGCGAAAACGAACCGTTACCTTCACTTTGTCCCCTTCAGACAAAAACTTGATGACGTTCTTCAGTTTTACCTGGAAGTCGTGGTCTTCGATGTTTGGCGTCATGCGAACTTCCTTAAGTTCGATGATGCGCTGGTTCTTCTTGGCTTCCTTTTCCTTCTTACTCTGCTCGTACTTGAACTTCCCATAGTCCATTACACGGCACACGGGCGGTTTTGAGTTTGGAGCAACGTTCACCAGGTCAAGGTTTTTCTCTTCCGCAACACGACGGGCATCCCGAAGATTCATAATCCCGAGTTGCGAGCCATCCTCATCAATCACGCGGACTTCGCGCGCCCTGATTCCGTCGTTGACTTGAAAAGACTCTTTGCTAATATCCTGTCACCTCCAGTGAAAGTCGGATGTGTTCCCGCATCCATCAAAAAAGCGCGGACTGCTGTCCGCGCCTCTATCACGTCTTTGACACAAGGTGAGACAACACCGTGTCCACCATTGCGACGTCAAGATAGACCAACCCGTCAGCGTGAGCCGAGCAGGTGAGAAGCGGGACGCTTCTGCTTCAACCATTTGCGATACGAATTCGTTCTTATTTTACACGGTATCCAGAGAGCCGTCAACTTGTGCAGACTTTCGTCTTGACTTACGCTTCGACTAGCGGAAGCTTCTTGACCACGTTCTCCTGCAGCAAGCCGAGAAACGCTTCTGTGGACATCTGTCCAAGGTCGCCTTGTCCGTACTTGCGCACGCTGACCGCATGAGCGCTCTGCTCTTTTTCGCCAACGACGAGTGTGAACGGAATTTTTTGCACCTGCGCCTCACGAATCTTGTAGCCAATCTTCTCCGGTCGAACATCTGCCTCGGCCCGAAATCCCGCTTCGAGCAGCTGTTCCACCACATCATTTGCGTACGAAGCAAATTCATCTGCCACACTTGCGACACGGACCTGAATTGGAGCGAGCCAGGTCGGGAACGCGCCTTTGTACTCCTCGATGAGGAAAGCGACAAAACGTTCCATTGTGCTCACGACACCGCGGTGAATGACGACGGGTCGATGTGGTTTGCCGTCTTCCCCGATGTATTCGAGGTCAAAACGGTTTGGCATGTGAAAGTCCAATTGGACGGTCGACAGCGTTTCATCTTTACCAAGTGCAGTGCGCACTTGGACGTCAAGCTTGGGACCATAAAAAGCCGCTTCACCTGGTGCCACCACGTAATCGAGCCCCATCTGGTGCATGGCGCCTTCAAGCATGGTCTGCGCCTTTTCCCACATCTCGTCATTGTCAACGTACTTGTCTTTGTCCAGTGGGTCACGGAAGGACAGCCGATGGTAGTAGTCCTTGATGCCAAAGTCCTTGTAGACACGTTCAATCAACCGCACGACCTTTGAAAACTCTTCCTGAATCTGGTCTGGTCGGATAAACAGATGTGCATCGTTCAAGGTCATCGCTCGGACACGTTGCAACCCTGCCAAGGCCCCCGACATTTCATTTCGGTGCATCATCCCGAGTTCGGCAATGCGCAAAGGCAGGTCCCGATAACTGCGCATTTCA